>JAEZIJ010000097.1 GCA_023436715.1 Acidobacteriota bacterium | reverse complement strand
CGCGCCAAAAAATGCCGCGTTCGGAAGCTCACCCAGGCGTTGCGCAAATTGGGGTATACCGTCGCGCTCACCCCGATCAGCCCCGAGCCCGTCCCACAGAGCTAACGGTGATTTTCAACGGAGCGGTCCTGCCTGAGATACAATTGCTCAGGCCTATGATCCAGGTCCTGAATCTCACAAAAACCTTTACCGATCCCAAGCGCGGCGTGATCCGAGCGGTGGACGATATCTCGTTCGAGGTGCGGAAGCGCGAGATTTTCGGCCTGCTCGGTCCGAATGGCGCAGGCAAGACGACGGCGCTCCGCATGCTTTCCACAGTGATGCAGCCGACCGGGGGGACCGCGGTGCTCGGGGGCTATGACGTAGTCAAGCAACCCGAGGATGTGCGCCGCCAAATCGGGTTTCTATCCGGCGATATGGGCTTGTACCATCGGCTCACGCCCCGCGAAACGCTCACATTCTTCGGCGAGTTGAACGGTCTGCGAGGGGAGCCGCTCAAGCAGCGGCTTCGGGATGTTTTCGCGCGCCTCCAGATTGAGGATTTCGCCGATACCAAGGTGGACAAGCTCTCGACCGGCATGCGGCAGCGCGTGGCCGTAGCTCGCACACTGGTCCAGGACCCGCCGATTCTCATCCTCGACGAACCCGCTTCGGGCCTCGATGTGCCCACCGCGCGCGTGATAGAGGAGTTCATCCTGGAGGCGCGCAACTCGGGCAAGTGCATCATTCTCTCCACTCACGTGATGGAGGAGGCTGAGTATCTTTGCGACCGCATCGCCGTCATCCACGAGGGCCGCATCAAGATCACCGGAACAATGGCGGAACTGCGCGCCGCCACCGGCAAGGAACGGCTGCGCGAGATCTTCCTCAGCCTGCTTGGGCTGGAAGCGCTCGAAAGGAAAGCCACCCATGCGATTTGATTCCATCCCGGCTATCTACCGTAAGGAACTGCTCGACACGGTTCGCGACCGGCGCACCCTGATCAGCATGATCGGGTTGCCTGTGCTCGCGATACCGATGCTCCTTCTTTTTGCAGGCAAGTTAGTCACTGCCGTCGAGAAGAGGGCTGGCGCGAAGGCGGAAACCATAGCCGTCGCGGCCCATGAACGCTTGCCGGGGCTGCTGAACGCACTTGCCGGCGCAGGCTTCAAATTCGTGTCCAAGCCGGATCTCGAGGCGGCGATGCAGAAGAAAGAGATCGCGGCAGGCGTCGAACCGATGCTGCTACCAGACGGCAAGAAAGAGGTCCGCATCTATGCCGATCTCACCCGCCAGGATTCCGAGATGGCCGCCCAAAAGATCCGTGCGGCGCTGGACCGGTTCAAGGAGGATAACGCCAGGATCCGTCTGCGCACGATGGGCGTGCCGGACGACGTTCTCTCTCCTTTTTCGGTGAAGCGGATCAACGTTGGCCAGAAAAAGATGGCGGGCTTCGTCTGGGGCAGCATGATGGGCTACCTCGTCGTGCTGCTGATGTTCAGTGGGGGAATGTACCCCGCAATCGATCTCACCGCGGGCGAAAAGGAGCGGCGCACGCTCGAGGTGCTCCTGTCGGCGCCCACCGGACGGGACCAGATCATTCTCGGCAAGATACTTGCGACGACAACAGCGGTGTTCGTCACCGCCGGACTGACGCTGATCAGCCTGACGGTCTCATTGCGCTACGCCAATTTTGGCAGGGCTCGAGCGGCGTTTGGGGGTCTCACCGGGGGCATACCGCTGGCCCCTGGTACTCTCGGACTCATCGCGCTGGCGCTGCTGCCAACCGCCATCATGGCAGCTTCCATCATGATTGCGGTAGCCCTCTTCGCCAAGAGTTTCAAGGAAGCTCAGAGCTATCTGACGCCGGTGATGATGGCTGCGGTCTTCCCGGCGATGGCAGGAATGCTGCCGGGTATGCAGCTCACGCCGGCGCTTGCGCTGATTCCTCTGTTTAACGTATGCCAGTTGATCAAGGAAATCTTTCTCGGCGACTATAACCGGCTCAGCTTCGCAATTACCATGGTCTCGAACGTCGTCTATGCGATTGCGGCGTTCGTGGTTGCGGTTCGGGTGTTCAAGAGCGAGCGGGTGTTGTTCCGGACGTAGCGTCAGGGCGGAGTGACCATCGCACCGATGCGGGCCGCGAGCGCGTACAAATCCGCGCCTTCCAGGTTCGCCATCAGCGCCACGGCGACGCCCTGGGCCGGTTCAACCAGCAGCATGGTGCTGGTGCCGGGTTGCCCGCCGCTGTGCCCGGCCCACCTTCGCCCGTCGATATCGAACAGGTTCCAGCCGAGCCCGTAACTGATATGCTTACCCTCCGCCGTTTTCTGTTCGGTGAACATTTCCGCGACGCTCTTCCGGTGGAGCAGCGTTCCGCCTGTCGCGGCCGACGCGAACCGGACGAGGTCCTCGGCCGTTGAAATCATGCCTCCGCCCGGGATCTTGTTGCTGGTGTCCGCAAGGGCGCAATTCTCGATTTCACCGCTGCTCGTGTGACGGTAGCCGCGCGCGCGGTGCGGCACGATGGCATAGACGTTATCGTCGCGAATCCCCTCCATTCCGGCGGGACCGAAGACGTTCTCGCGCAGATACTCTACGAATTTCATGCCGGAGGCGCTCTCCACCGCCCCGCCGAGCAGCGTGTAGCCGTAGGTCGTGTAGGAGTACCGCGTTCCGGGCTCGCACACTAGCGGGTCGCCGGCGAATACGCCGATAGCCCCGAGCACGTCGGTGTAGTGCGTGGTGCTTTGCGCCTCGGCAAGTGAAGTGTAGTGGCGCACGCCGGACAGGTGCCCGAGCAGCCCGCGCACAGTCACCGGCCAGGGCTTTACGGGAAAGGCGGGCACGTAGATCTGAATCGAATCGTCGAGCTTCAGCTTGCCGCGTTCGGCGAGTTGCATTACCGCGACAGCCGTGATCGGCTTCGAAATCGATGCCAGCCGGTAAACGGTATTCGCGCGCGCGGGGACGGAGTTTTCGAGGTCGGCCATGCCGAAACCCTCGGACCAGGCCGTCCGCCGGTCGATTGCGATAGCAGCCGAAAGCCCTGGCACACCCAGCCGTTTCATCTCGGCCTGTATGGCGGCACGGACCTCCTGCTGCTTTTCAGGTTCGATCGCGCGCGCGAGCGGGCAGACCACCGCCGCGAGCAGCGTGACCACCATCGCGACGGATGGTAGCCACGGCTTCCCGGGTTTGGAAAGATACATTGTCAGCGGATGGGCGAGAACGGTAGCCCGCGCAGGATCGAGTTCGATATATTCGACACGATCTCGGGATCCGAGAGGCCAGGCTGCGAGCGCAGTTTCTTCCACTCCGGATCGCCACCAAACGCGCCCCACGCCTTGTCGCGCGCCGCCATGTCGTCGAAAGCCACCATGTAGGTCAGTTTCGGCAGCCTGCTTCCGATCAGCGTCTCGCCGAAGAAGACGGGCAGCAGGCCCGAGCGCCGGAAAATCGCGATCTCGCCGATGTCGAACATGTTCATCTTTCGCTTGAGCGTCTTGATGTTCGGCGATTCGTACGTCCGCAACTCGAACACGCGCCCGCCACGACCCTCGCGCGCGGGCGGTACTTCCACGGCCGGCAGGGTGTCGAATCCGCGCAGGAGCTCGCTCTCCATGCGGATGTAGTTCAGCTCGGGAGCCGAGTTGTACTCGTCGAAAGCGGCGGCGAATTCCTTATCCGCATCCATCTTCTCGAGCGACGATCCCATGGCTTCGAACGAGGGGAAACTCAGCAGGCTGATGACCGTCGGGCTCTCCGGCCCGATCACATTGGAGAAGAAGCCCATCGGCCCCACCCCGGCCCGCTTCGCCGCCGGCAGGAAGTGCTTGCCCAGGAAATCCTGAGTGCGCTGGACCTGCGAGCCATTGCGCATCCGGAAGTATCGTAATTCGAAAATGGCCTTTTTGGTTTCCGCGGCCGCGGCCATACCGGAGCTGGCGACTGTTGCGCCGGCGGCCGCCGATATCATATTTCGGCGTGTCATAGATCTCTGAATTAAATCACAATTCAGGATCTGCTGGCTGGTCGCCGAACAACTCGCCCTGTTGCGGTTCGGGCTCCCAAAGCTCCGGCGTGTACTCGGCCGGGGCTCCGCTCAACCCGTACCGAGCCCGGACCCTCGCCACACGCTCCTTGATGCTCTGGGCGTACTCGCCGCGAAGGAAGGCCGAGTTCCGGAACAGGGCGCGGTAACGCGGCGCGAGTTCCGGGAACTCTTGCTCCAGGAACGGGAACAACACGTCCTTCGCCCACGGCTTCAGGAACAGCAGGCCGCCACCCATGGATGACGCGCCAGCCTCGCGCGCGGCCGCGGCCAGCGCATCGAGACTCGCCTCGCTATCGGTCAGCAGCGGCATGATCGGGTTCGGAAACACATTCACCACAATGCCTGCCGCGGCGAGTTGCCTGACCGCGACGAGGCGCAGGGTCGGGCGCGGCGCGAGCGGCTCCATCAGCCGCGCCAGCTCCTCATCCAGCGTGGTGATGGTGATGTTGGCGTGAAAGATGTTGGCGCGGGCAATCTCCGTCAGCAGATCGATGTCGCGGACGATCAGGTCGGATTTCGTCGTCACTGACAGCCGCCGTCCCCGCTCCCCGGCGAACACCTTCAGAATCTTGCGTGTGATCTCGAAACGGCGCTCGGCAGGTTGGTAAGGGTCGGTCGCCGTTCCGATGGCGATAGCTTCAACACGACGAATCTTCCGGAGCTCTTCGCGCAAGCCCGCCGCCTGCTTGGCGTAAATCTTCTCTTCGAACTCGCGGTTGCCGTCAAGATCCATGAACTCGTGCGTGTAGCGCGCGTAGCAGTACTTGCAGCCGAACTCGCACCCGCGGTAGGGATTGATGGTCCACTCGAACGGCATGCGTTCGGTAGTGCGGTTGAGGAGCCGGCGCGTGGGCAGGGTGAAGTACTCGACGCGCTTCTTGGCTTCGAGCAGTTCGCCTTCGGCCGCGAGCCGCGCGATGCCGACGAGGTTAGCCACGCCCTTATATTCGCCTTTTATTCGCCCTGGATCAAGTGGCCCCCCAAATTCACGGCTGGCGCCGAGGAACGGCCGGAATCGGCGCGGGAGGCCTCGAAACACGCCCGCGGTACGCTTCTTCGATCGAAACGCCGTTCACTTCGAGCGTCACGCCCATGGCGCGGTCGAGAGCCGTGCGAGCCTTCGCCCAGGCTCCGCGGGCCGCCACTTCGGTAGAGCGCGCCTGCGCCACGAAGTTCTGGTACTGGATGACCAGGAAGGTCGTCGAAAGTCCGACGGCGTACCGCTTCTGTTCCGCGGCCAGCGATTGCTCCTGCAACTGCCTCGTCAGCACGGCCGCCTCATACGCGGCACGCGACCGCTCCAGGCCGATCACAGCGTCCTCGACTTCCAGCCGCACCTGGTTCTCCAACTGCTGCCGCCGGACTTCCGCCTGGCGCAACTCCAATTCGTCGCGGATGGCATCGGACTGCGCCACCCGGTTTCGCAGGGGCAGCGTCAGTTGAAGGCCTATCCCGTACGTCGGGAAGTTCCGCCGCAGCAGTTGCAGAAAGGAAGTCCCGAAGCCGCCGATGAAGTCGGATGGAACAGGCACGAAGTTTGTACCCGTAAGCACCGCGTTGGGGTTTAACTGGCCTGCCAGGCCGCTGTTCTGAAAAAAGGCGACCGCGTTCAGAATGGGGAGCACCAGGTTGCGTGCGCCATCCAGGCTGATGCCGGCATTGACCAGTTGCAGCGATGCCGCGTCCAGATCGGCCCGGTTCTGAAGCGCCTCCGCGATCAGATCCTGTAGGGGCCGGATTTCGGGCGTGGGGGGAGGCGCCGGGATGGGGTCGGTCGGGATGATGTGGGCGTCTCGAATGGCAGGCAAGGCGGTGCCGGTGCGCGAGATTACGGTCTTGAGAATCAGTTCCTGCTCCCGGGCGAACCCCTCGGAGTTAGCGAGGTCCTGGCGGCTGGCGGCGATCTGCGCGCGCGCCCTTACCAGTTCTATCGGCGCCATGGTGCCCGCTTTCACTTGGAGCAGATTGTCCTGATACAGCTTCTCCGCGAGCGCGACGGCCTGCCTCCGAACCGTCACGTCTTCCAGCAGCGCGACGAAATCGTAATAAAGCCTGATCACGCCCGCGACGGTTTCAACGGCCTGTTGGCGGAACACCAGGCCGCCAATCGTCCGCTCGTTGTTCGCGATCCGGATAAAGCGGCGGTTGAGATTGCGTCCAAAGCCCTGTAGTAGAGGCTGTGTGATGGTGAGCGCGGCGCTGGAGGCCGTGAAGGGGCTGAGGGAGTTGCGCAGCGAATTCGTGGTCTCGTTGTTGGCGTTGAAATTGAAATTGATTGCCGTTCCGGTGCTGAAACTCTGTAGTAATGTCCCACTGGCTGTCGGCCCGGATACGATAAGCGCATTGGTTCCGGTGAGGAACGCCGTTGACTGCGGTGTGGTGGTGTGCTGCCACATCAGCGAGGCGGTGAGCGCCGTGTCGTAGTCCGGGATCGGGCTCCCGATAGATGGCACCGGCACGGTGATCCCGACGGACTGCTGCCCCGTAACCAGCGCGCCGATGTTCAGCACGTTGGTCGGCACAGTGCCCGCGCCGGTGACGGTGGGCGTGGCTGAAGTCAGCAACGGGCTCGCCGGACCACCCAATCCGGCCGGCGGCACTCCAATAGTGAGCGGCAGGCCCAGCGTTACGCCCCCGCCCTTCGTCCTCAGTAGTTCCGCTTCGGCGAACGCGGGTTCAAATCGCTGGAGTTCTACGTCCAGGTTGTTTTCGAGCGCGAGCGCGATCGCATCCGGAACCGAGAGATAGATGTTTCCCGCCCGCATGAGGCTTTCGATTCGGGCGGAGTTCCGCATATTGACCGGCGGCACCCGCGGAACGGTCCAGGGGTTCCCAATCTGGCTGACCCAGCGTCCGGCGTCCGGAGGAGGCAATTGAGCGAGGGCGGGAATCACAACGGACCAGAGGCACAGCAATATTCTGCGCATGTCGTATGTCCCAGCAGTGACCTGATAGTCCTAGTTTCTCAAATGCACCTCGGCGTTCGCGGCGCCGATGCCGCATCGGGCCTCTGTGACATAATTCGAGGTTCGTCATGAAATACCGCCACCGCGTACTGCTCCTGCTGTTTTTCATGTCTATCATTACTTACCTCGATCGCGTCTGCGTCGCGGTTGCCGGTCCGCAGATGCAGAAGGATCTCGGTATCACGCCCGAGCAGTGGGGTTGGGTCGTCGGGGTGTTCGCAATCACCTATGCGCTGTTCGAAATCCCAAGCGGCGCGCTGGGCGACCGCATTGGCCCCCGCAAGGTGCTGACGCGCATTGTGGTCTGGTGGTCGGCGTTCACGTTCCTAACCGGAACGGTCGGCAACTTCCGCTGGCTGCTGGTGACGCAGATGATGTTCGGGGCCGGAGAAGCGGGCGCGTTCCCGAACAGTTCGGGCACGATCTCCCGGTGGTTTCCGAAGGTGGAGCGCGGGCGGGCGCAGGGCATTGTATGGATGGCGAGCCGGGTAGGGGGCGCTCTGTCGCCGCTGCTTGTCATTCCCATCCAGTTGATGTGGGGCTGGCGCGCTTCGTTCTGGATCTTCAGCGTGCTCGGCATCCTCTGGGCGACCGTGTGGTACGTCTGGATGCGCGATACGCCGCGCGAGAAGCCCGGAGTCTCAGAGCGCGAGATCAAGGAAATCGAGGAAGGCCAGACGCCCTCCGGCGGCCGTCATGCCCTGCCGCTGAAGGTCATGAAGTCGAAGAACTTCTGGTACATCCTCGCGATGTACCACACCTATGTCTGGGGCTCCTATTTCTTCATCTCCTGGCTGCACACCTTCCTGGCGAAGGGCCGCGGATTCACGCCCGAGGACCTGCGCACCTGGTCCCCGCTGCCGTTCGTTTTCGGAATGGTGGCCACCTTCTCTGGCGGTTTGGTCAGTGACACGCTGGTGAAAAAGGTGGGGTTGAAGTGGGGACGCAGGCTGGTCGGCTTCTCCGGACTTACGTTCTCCGCCATCTGCATGGTCGCTGAGATGTTCACAACGGGAAAGATCGCTTCGGTGTTCGTTCTTTCGCTGGCGTACGCCGGATCGGACTTCATGCTGCCCGTGGCGTGGGCCGTCTGCCTGGACGTCGGGCGCAAGTACGCGGGCGCGATTAGCGGCTCGATGAACATGGCGGGGCAGTGCGGATCGTTCCTTTCGGCCGTTGCATTTGGGTATCTGATCAAGGGCTTCGGAACGTACAACGCGATCCTGCTGCCTATGGCGGGCATGCTCCTGCTGAGCGCGCTGCTGTGGTTCAAAATAGATCCGACGAAGGAGTTGATCGCCGAGCCCGAAACGGGCCAGGCCAAATTGGCGCACTAAGCGCGATCGGGATCAGAAGACACGGTGGGGTAGCCTCTCAGGCTGCGCGGGGCTCTCAGCCCCGCAAAGGGCGGCCTAGGAGGCCGCCGCAGGCCAAGGGCCTGCCCCACTCTGGGTCCCTCAGGCATCAGACAATGTTTGAAATTCTCGAGCACACGGCGGATATCGGCTTCCGAGCGCACGGAAGCACGCTGGAGGAGCTGTTCCAAAGTGCGGCGGAGGCCCTGGTCTCGATCGCGCTTGAGGTTGACGAAGTCTCGCCGAAGCAGCCGTACCCGCTTGCGGCAGTGGGCGAAGACGTGGAATCGCTGCTCGTGAACTGGCTGAGCGAGGTGCTGTTCTGGCTGGACGGCAGGCACATCGCCATGCGCCGGTTCGAGGTCCGGGAACTCACGCCGCGCCGCGTCACCGGCCACGCTCTCGGAGAACCGAGGAGCCCCGAACGCCACCATGCGAAACTATTGATTAAGGGAGTTACCTACCACCAACTCAGAGTCTGGGAGGATGAGCATGGCTGGTGGGCCGAAGTTTTCCTCGATATCTGATCCGATCCACATGGAACTGGAACGCATCGACAACGTGCGCGTGCGCGTTCGGCGCGATGAACGCCGCGGGATGAGAACGGATGTCGTCGTCTACGCGAACGAACGGCTGATCGGGCAAATCCGTAAGGATCTGTCGCTCGAACAGGCCATGAACGTGGCGACGCTGCCCGGCATCGCCGGCCACAGCCTCGCCATGCCCGACATACATCAGGGCTACGGATTTCCCATCGGCGGCGTAGCTGCGACGGACTGGGAATCCGGCGTGGTCTCGCCGGGCGGCGTGGGTTTTGATATCAACTGCGGCGTGCGCCTCGTGCGGACATCGCTTTCAGCCGGCGAGGTACGCCCGCGGATGCGCGACCTGGTGAATCAGGTCTTTCGAGACGTGCCCTGCGGGACGGGCGGCGAAGGTCCCGTGCGCATCGGCAAGCATCAACTCGAACAGGTGCTCGTCAAAGGCGCGCGCTGGATGGTCGATAACGGCTACGGCGAGCCGCGCGACACCGAGTTCACCGAAGAGTGCGGCTGCCTTGCTGGCGCCGATCCCGCGCACGTTTCCAGCCGCGCGGAAGAGCGCGGCCGCCCGCAACTCGGCACGCTCGGCAGCGGCAATCACTTCCTCGAAGTGCAGCGCGTAGAGAAGGTGTTCGATGCCGAGGCCGCACGCGCTATGGGCATCGAGGAGGACCAGGCGGTCGTGCTGATTCACTGCGGATCGCGCGGGCTCGGACACCAGGTCTGCACCGATTACCTGGCCCAGATGGGCGCCGCCATGAAGCGCTACGGCATCACGCTCCCAGACCGACAACTCGCCTGCGTGCCGACGCAATCGCCGGAGGGGCAAGCCTATCTGGCCGCGATGCGCGCCTCGGCGAATTTCGCATGGGCCAACCGGCAGGCGATTCTCCATTTCCTGCGCGGTTCTTTCCGGCGCATCTTCGGCGAAGCCACGCGCATCGACATGATCTACGACGTCTGCCACAACATCGCCAAGCGCGAGCGTCATCGCATCAACGGGGACCCGCACGACGTCCTGGTGCATCGCAAGGGCGCGACGCGCGCTTTTCCACCTCTTCACCGCGACCTGCCGCCGGCCTACCGGCACATCGGCCAGCCCGTTCTTGTGCCAGGCAGCATGGGCACCGCGTCGTGGGTGCTGGTTGGCGCGGAGGGGGCGATGCGGGAGACGTTTGGAAGCGTGTGTCACGGCGCTGGCAGACTCATGAGCCGCACGGCCGCGCGCAAGGGGCGCGACGCGCGCGAAGTTCAGCGCAAGCTCGAGGAGCAGGGCATCCTCGTTCGCAGCGAGACTCGCGACGGAATCCTCGAGGAGATCCCCGAAGCCTACAAGGATGTAGACGAGGTGATCGAGGTCGTCCACCAGGCGGGGTTGGCTCAGAAGGTGGCCCGCCTGCGCCCGATGGGCGTAATCAAGGGCTGAGCGGCCCTTACTCTTCCGTGTCGTTCGGGCTGCCTGTGGCGTGCCACAGGAAGAGTACGCCGATCATCATGCAGGGGACGAGCAGTGCCTTCGGATTCGGATCGGTAGACAGGAAGGCGAGCAGGCAGGCCACGGTCGCCAGCCAAATTACGAGCCACTGAATTTTAGTTGGATACCACATCGGAACTTCACCCAGAACCCTTTACGTTAGCATGACTTGCGGCAGTCGCCGCTTAATGGACTTTCATTCTCCTTGACAACTTAGGAGAGCAGGCCCATAATCGTCTTTCCTAGATTAGTTAGGAGACCAAGACAAATGCCCGAAGAAGCCGATCTCCTCCCCGGCACCCTCGATTTGCTGATCCTCAAAGCCGTCTCGCTTGGGGCTCTGCACGGATACGGCATTCTGCTCCGCATCGAGCAGATTTCCGGCGGCGCGCTGGCCATCGAGCAAGGCGCGCTCTATCCGGCGCTTTACCGCCTCGAACGCCAGAATCTGCTGAATACCGAATGGGGCGTTTCGGAAAACAACCGTCGCGCCAAGTATTACAGCCTCACGGCCGCGGGCCGCAAGCGCCTGCGCGCGGAAGAGGCGGGCTGGAACCGTCTGGTTGCGGCGATGCAATCCGCGCTCAGCGCAACGCCCGAGGAGGCATGAGCCATGGGCCCTCGACTTCGGAAGTTTTTCCGGCGCTCCCGCTTCGAGCGCGAGATGGCCGAGGAGATGGAGTTTCACATCGAACGGCGCGCGGCCGATCTGGTCCGCTCGGGCCTGTCCTCTGCCGAAGCCGACCGCCGCGCACGCCTTGAATTCGGTTCGAGGGAGTCGGCGAGGGAGCGCTGCCGTGAGGCGGAGGGTTTCCGGCTGTTTGATGAGTTGCGGGGGAACATCCTCTACGGACTTCGGTCGCTGCGCCGGAGCCCCGCGTTCACCGCGGCTGCAATTCTTTCGCTGGCAATTGGCATCGGCGCGAACACGGCGATTTTCAGCCTGATCGACGGCGTCGGGTTCCGGCCCATGGCGGTACCGCGCGCCTCCGATGTGATTCGCGTGTTCTCGCTGACGAAGAACGGGTCCACGGACGAGTTTTCCTGGCCCGAATACCAGGAGTTGAGCCGTCAATCCTCGACTTTGGAAGGCGTGATTGCGTGCGGGCGGCGCGGCGCCACAATTCCGCGCCCGGACGGCACGATGGAATCGGTTTCCGCGCAGGTGGTATCCGCGAATTTCTTCCGCGTGCTCGGTGTCAAGCCTGTCTTGGGACGTGGGTTCGCCGGCGGGGATGACACGGACGGCGCAGGCGACGCTCCGGTCGTCCTCGGCCACAGTTTCTGGGTGCGGCGCTTCGGGGCAGATCCTAACATCATTGGCAAGCCGATCCGGTTCGGAAGGAACCAGCCGGTCGTCCTCGCGGTCGTCGGCGTGCTCCCGAAGGAATTTCGCGACACCAATTCGACCGATGACCGCGACGTCTGGCTTGCCCCGCGATCCTGGGCCAGGCTGGACGGCCGCGGTGATTTTGAAAGTCGCGAGTTCCGCTGGTTCGCAGTGCTCGGACGGCCGGCGCGGGGAGCTTTAATGAAGTCAGTCCGCGCCGAGGTCGAAGGAATCGCCGCCCGCCTCGCTTCGGCTTGGCCGGAGACCAACGCGGGACGCGGCGCGATGGCGATTTCGGATTTCGAGTACCGGCTCAAGATGGCGGGGACCGGGGCTCTGATCCTGCTCTCGGTCGTCCTGCTCGTTGTGGTGCTGTGCTCAGTCAATGTAGCCAATCTGTTGCTTGCCCGGGGCGCATCGCGAATGCGGGAAATCTCGGTCCGCCTCGCCCTGGGCGCCGGGCGGCCGCGTATCATGCGCCAGCTTATGACCGAGAGCGCGATGATCGGCGCGGGCGGGCTTGCAGTTGGAATTGTCTGCGGGGCAGCGATCATCCGCGCGACCCCGTTGCTGTTCGTGGGAACGCCCGACTCCTCGCTGAGCTTCAACCTGGACGAACGTGTGCTTCTTTTCAGCCTGGGCGTCTCGGTTGTCACTATAGTTCTGTTTGGCCTCGTGCCAGCGCTGCGGGGTTCCAGGATCGACCTCTCGAACGCGATGAAGCCTGGCGCGCCAGCACCTGGATCGCACGCGCGCGGGCTGAATCTGCGCCACTGGCTGGTGGTCTGTCAGATCGGCCTGTCGCTCGGGCTCGTCTCGGTTTCGGGAGTCCTCCTCCGCAGCTTTGTGAACACGCGAATTCAGGATGTCGGCCTCGCCCGACGGCAGCAGCTTCTGCTCTGGGTCTCGGCGCCTAACAGGCTCTACAGGGAGGCGCAGGAGAACCTCCGGGCGCTCCCCGGCGCTATCGAGGTGGCATACGCCGCGCGCGCTCCGCTGAGCCTTTCGGAAGGCGGAATGGCTCAGAAAGTTTCGTTCCCCGGGCGGCCGGAACTGGCGAATCAACCGCCTGTGGAGATACGGCACAACGCGGTCAGCTCGAATTTCTTCCGGCAAATGGGAATAGCGATACTGCGTGGGCGCGCCTTCGAAGAGGCGGACCAGACGAGTGGCCCGCTCAGCGTGGTCGTCTCCGACAGCATGGCCCGGCGCTACTGGCCCGCGGGCGACGCCATCGGCCGGATCATCCGCGTCGGCAGCCCCGATGGCAGCGACCATCGTATCGTCGGCATCGCGAAAGATGCGCCCGTGAACCGCATCGGCGAGTTGCCGGAGCCTTATATGTACCTGCCCTGGTGGCGCGATCAGACCGGTTCGTTGACCTTTATCGTCGAGACCTCGGTTCCGGCTGCGTCTCTTGGACAGGCGGCCCGAAAAATGCTCATCGGAATTGATCGGCGGCTGGACCCAATGACGATCACTACCATGCAGGACCTGATCCGCTATTCCACGAGCGGCTCTCAAATCGCGGCGGAACTCATTAGCGCGCTCGGATTCATCGGCCTCGTGTTGACCGCCGTGGGGCTCTACGGCGTGGTTGCGCACGGAGTCGCCGAGCGCACACGTGAGATCGGCATCCGCATGGCGCTCGGCGCGTCGCGTCACGCGACGCATCGTCTGATTCTGGGGCAGACGCTTCGGTTGGGCGCGATAGGAATAGCGCTCGGCCTCCCGCTTGCGCTCGTGGGAACCCGGCTTACGTCCAGGCTGCTGTTCGGCATCGGCCCTTGGGACCCGCCCACGCTGGTCTCGTGCGTCGTGGCGTTGATCGCTGCCTTGCTTGCGGCCGGATCGATTCCCGCGCGCCGCGCGGCTGCCATCGAGCCTATGTCGGCTCTGCGCTACGACTGAAGTTGGAGCACGCCGCCCGCCAGCGCGCTGATTCGCGGGCCGGGCAGCAGGATGCCCGAAAGGTTCAGCGGATCTGCGTTCGAGATATCGATTTGCTCGCCCGCCTTTCCCGCGCGGCGCACGGCTCGCAGCAGGTCTACCGCTTCCGGAAGCGCGTACTGCTCGCCCGTGAAGCCCGAGACGAAGCGGCCTCCGCGGATTTCACCTCGCGCTTCCATCCGGCGAAGTTCGATCAGCAGGTCGCGCCACGCCGCCGGCAACGGTTCGCGCGCGAGCAGGTCGCGGAAAACCACGCCCCAGCGGCGTAGAAGTTGGCGGGCCAGCACGGCAGCAGCATCCGGAGGCGGAGCGCCGTGGCGAAGCAGCGCCCAACGTCCGGCAGCGTGGCGCGGGCGCGCCCTGCGACCCCGGCCCTCGCCGCGACGCCGCTTCGGGTCGATCAGCGACCGCAGGTTCTCAAACCCGTCGGCCGTCACCAGGCCGGCGGCGACGAGTTCCCAAAGCGCATCCTCCACCTCGGAAGGCAGCCGTCCCGTCGCGCGGTGCAGTTCGGCGAAGAACGACGCTCCTCGTTTCTCAATGGCCTCAAGCACCTCGCGTCCCGAGTGCGAAAGGCTCGCGCGTTTTTCCTCCAGCGGCGGCGCGCTCGCGAGCAGCGCTTCCGCGTCCTCGCGCAGGAAAAGGCTCACCGGCGCCGCCCGGCTCGGACGCACTTTGCGCCTGCCCGCCGCCTCCTCAAATGCCGGATGCGGTGACAGGCGTCCCCACATCACCTCGCCGGAAAGGCAAAGCCGGTCGAGATAATCGGGCGTATACCGGGCGATGCGGCGCGGCAGGATCTCCCGCTCCCAGGCGCCCGCGGGCGCTTCATACCCCTGCAACTGCCGGATGATCTCGAGCGTCCCATCCACGCCGTGCAGTTGCGCGCCGCGGCCTACGTGCTGCCAGCGCAGGAGGAACCGCAGGAAATCCGCAGTTGCCACAGGCTCGATCTCGTTGCGCAGCCTCCCCAGCGTGAGGCGGTGAATTCGCGCCAACAGCCTGCGGTTACACCATTCTGTTTCGCCGGTTTTCCCGGCAGTGAACTGCCCGCGCAGAACCTGACCCTCGGCCTCCAGCCGGGCCAGCGCTCGCTCCACAATCCCGGCGTTCATGCTCAACCGCTCTGCGAGGTTCGACGCTCTTGCCGGCCCCGTCGATTCCAGCCAGCCCCGCAGGATGTCAGCCGCCGCCGTTTCGTCCTCCTGTTCGTAAGCCGCGCGCACGCGGTCGATTCGTTCCGTCGCAATCCATTGCGACCGCCACTCGAATGCCCGGCCTGCCTGGACCAGTTCCGGAAACCACTGCTCCCACTCCGGTACAGGAGGCAACACGGAGAGCGTCAGAAGCGCGTCATGAAGCTCGTCGGCATCGCGCACGTCCGGCCAGGATTCCTCCGCCACAAGCGCGATCGCCGCCGCATCGAGCGCGCCCACTCCCTCGGCTAAATCCGGCTTCAACGAGCGCCGCAACTGCACCGCGCGCGCACGCCGCTCCTCGAGCGGAGCGTCGTCCAGATAGGCATAGGGATTGGAGTTCAGCGCTTCGTGCGAAAAAGGCGAAGGCTCGGCGGTGTCGGCCGCCTCAGTCCGTATCTCACCCGAGCGTATGCCTTCGAGGACGCGCCTCAGCCCCTCCAGGTCCATCGCTTCGTAGAGGCAGTTGTCGATCGTCTCCTTCACCAGCGGATGGTCGGGAACCCGGGGCTCGCCCGCGAGGTTCTCGGCGCACGCCGCCTGGTCGGGAAACACCGCGGCCAGCAGGTCATCCGACTTCATCCGCATGATCGGCGCGGGCACCTTGCGCCCGCCTGCGAACCGCAGAATCGCCAGCGCCCGCGATGCGTTCCATCGCCACCGCGCCGTGAACATCGGCGAGGCGAGCAACGCCTGAGTCAGCACGTGCTCAACCGTCTCCGGCTTTACGAACTCGAAAACGACTTCGAGCGGAAATGAGTGCTGTTCGGCGAGCGAGATGACGATGCCGTTGTCGGTCGCCGCAGCTTGCAGCTCGAAATTGAACGTGCGGCAGAAGCGCTTCCTCAGCGCAAGGCCCCAAGCCCGGTTGATGCGCGCGCCGAACGGAGCGTGAATGACGAGCTGCATCCCGCCCGCCTCATCGAAGAACCGTTCCGCGACGACCGTTTTCGCCGCCGGCAGCGCGCCGAGCGCGGCCCGTCCCGCCCTGACATACTCCACGGCTTCGAGCGCGCCTCGCCGGTCCAGGCCGCAGCACTCCTCCAACCACTTCGCGGCCTCCTCCTGCGTGCGCGCCAGGATCTCTTCCCGCACTTCGGAGAACACACGCGAAAGCTCGGCGGTGCGCCCCGGCGCTTCCCCGCGCCAGAACGGAATCGAAGGCGGCGCGCCTTGCGCGTCTTCGACGCGCATCCGGCCGGGCTCGATCCGGCGTATACGCCACGAGTGCGTTCCAAGCAGGAACACCTCGCCCGCCATGCTTTCGACGGCGAAATCCTCATCGACCGTGCCGATGGTCGTGCCCTCGGGCTCCAGCACGACCGCGTAATTCGCGTTGTCCGGAATCGCCCCTCCTGAGGTGACCGCCGCCAGCCGCGCCCCGCGGCGCCCGCGCACACGCCCGTTCACCGAGTCGCGGTGGAGGAGCGTCCCACTCCGGCCGCGCGCCGTCGAGACTCCCTCCGACATCATCGCGATCACGTCATCGAAATCGGAACGGCTCAGGTTGCGGTAGGAGTACGTCCCGCGCGCAAGCGCGAACAACTCGTCCTCGGTCCAGGTCTTGCAGGCCGCCTCCGCCACGATTTGCTGGGCCAGCACGTCCAGCGGAACCTGCGGGATTTCGAGGCGGTCCAACTCGCCTTGCCGGATCGCACGCACGACGGCCGCGCATTCGATCAGTTCGTCCCGCGTGGTCGCGAACAGCCGTCCTTTCGGCCGCGCGCCCACCCAGTGCCCGGACCGGCCGAATCGCTGGAGCGCAACGGCAATCGAGCGCGGCGATCCGATCTGGCACACCAGGTCCACCGTTCCGATATCAATGCCGAGTTCGAGAGACGCCGTCGCCACCACCGCGCGGAGTTCGCCGCGCTTCAGCCTCTCTTCAGCGTCCAGCCGGAGCCGCCGCGAGAGACTGCCATGATGGGGCAGCACGGCCGCCTCGCCCAACCGCTCCCCGAGGTGGTGCGCAACGCGTTCGCTCAGCCGGCGCGTGTTCACGAATACAAGCGTGGTACGATGCGCCCGGATCAGTTCGGCGACGCGGTCGTAGATTTCCGACCACATCTCGTTGCTTGCCACGGGCCCGAGTTCATCTTTCGGGGCCTCGACCGCAAGCTCCATTTCCCGCCGGTGCCCGACGTGTACAACCTTCGCCGAATCGCTCAGGTAGCGCGCCACCTCCTCGAGCGGGTTCACCGTCGCGGAAAGGCCGATCCGCTGCGGGCGCTGCCCGCCGGTCTCCCGAACGAGTGCATCCAGGCGCGCCAGAGTGAGTGCGAGATGCGAACCGCGCTTATCGTCCACCACGGCGTGGATCTCATCTACGATCACGGTCCGCGTGGTCCCGAGCATCCGGCGGCCGCGCTCGGTGGTGAGCAGAATGAACAACGATTCCGGCGTGGTTACGAGCACGTGCGGCGGCTGCTTCAGCGTCTGCTGCCGCTCCCAAGCCGTCGTATCCCCGGTACGCAACGCGGCCCGGACCGGCGCGAGCGGGATGTCACGCCCGGCCGCCATCGCGGAGATTTCCGCCAGCGGAATCTCGAGGTTCTTGCGGACGTCGTTGCTCGACGCCTTGAGCGGCGAAACGTAAACAACCTCGGTCTGATCAAGAAGCGCGCCCGAGCGCGCCCGCCGGATCAGCGCGTCCAGACAGATCAGGAACGCCGCCAGCGTCTTGCCCGAACCGGTCGGAGCCGAAATCAGCACGTCCCCTCCCGACCGCACCCTGGGCCACCCAAGCTTCTGCGGTTCGGTTACCGCGGAAAACCGCGTGCAAAACCACTCGCGAATGAGAGGATCGAAACCCGAAAGGGGCACTTGCTCTTATTTTCTCAAAGCGGACCCGATTCGTCCGGCGCGCCTAAACAGCACGGTTGGATATTGCCCTCCGGGATGGGGACGAAGCCACGAAAATCTCAGCACCCTAATACCCATTCATGTGTGATCCATGGCCGGTGATCGTCTGAAACTAAAAGGGCTTTGCCGTGTTGCCGTTACGGGTTTCCGGTTGACAACCCCCATCGATGTACGTTACAGAGATACTAACGGCGATCACTACGTGATCACGTTCTCATGAGGCGGCGGACAGCATTCGCGGAATCCTCGAATGGGGGCGATATGGCGGTAGCATGCCCTTCCTGTCCAGCTAGCCCGGGATGCACTCAGGAGCGTTGAACCGTCAGCGCTCCGCTGGCCCAGTTATTCCCCAAATACTTGTGACCTACTCGAACCGTGTAGTTACCGGATTCGCCCTGCCGGCGAGCTGCATCACGGCCGTCGTCTCGATAATGGCGGCCTTTTCGGGAGCAACGATGTCCAGCGACGATTTGGCCCAGATAGCTCACGAGCGGCTCGGGGACCGTGTTCTTGCCGGACCCGAGGGTGCGGTGGCGATATTCGAGCGGGCCTTGCGCCGTGACCCGGCATCAGCCTATCGCTGGTGCGACCTGGCCGAAGCGCTGCTGGAAGCGGGACAGATCAACCGGGCCGAGCGCTGCCTGGCCGGGGCCTTGGAGTACGGCCCGGGCCTGCCGCCGATTCTGATGCGGGCCGCGAACTTCTGCTTCCGTGCCGGCGAGACCGAACGCGCGCTCGCCTATGCCGCTCAGATACTCGGAACCGTGCGCGACTACGATGCCGCCATCTTCGGTCTCTATGACCGCATGGGAGTCACGACGGAGGCGGCGCTCAGAAAGGGCGTTCCTCCAAGCCCCAGAGCCGCGAGAGCATACTTCCGGCATTTGCTCTCCGCGGC
Organism: Acidobacteriota bacterium; assembly: GCA_023436715.1. GTDB lineage: Bacteria > Acidobacteriota > Terriglobia > Bryobacterales > Bryobacteraceae > Fen-330. The sequence goes on along the minus strand of JAEZIJ010000097.1, from coordinate 23,423 downwards.
GCCGGATGCGGATATACGTCTGGCCTGGAGTTGGATGGAAGCCCGCTCGCTGGCCGACGACTCCGCTCGAAACGAGTATGACCTTCGGCTGGTGAAGGCTCACGAGTACGTGCCGGCCAAGGGAGGCTATTGATGCGGAAGATATGTTCCGCGCTGATTCTGGCGGCGGCGTTTGCCACCTGGAGTTTTCCGCAGGACACCCAGTCCCGGAGTTATGTGCTCGGGCCGGACGACCAGATCCTGATTCGGGCCGTTGAGGCCGAGGAAATCAGCGAGAAGCCGATCCGTATCGGCCTGGACGGTTACATAAGGCTGCCGATGGTCGGCCGGATTCGCGCAGGCGGCCTCACCGTCGAGGAGCTCGAGTCCGCTCTGATTGCCCAGTTGCGGCCGTTCATCAAGAACCCGGATGTCTCCGTCGTAGTCAGTGAATTCCGCAGCCAGCCGGTATCCGTGATCGGAGCCGTCAGAACCCCGGGCGTCCATCAGTTGCAGGGCCGAAAGACACTGGTCGAGATGCTCTCGATGGCCGGCGGTTTAAGCGAGGACGCAGGACCGATCGCAAAGGTGACGAGAGGCCTTGAGTGGGGGCGCATTCCGGTGCCGGGCGCCGCGGACGACCCGACAGGCAAGTTCAGTGTCGCCGAGGTCAGGCTCAAAGCCATCCTCGGCGCGAGCAACCCCGAACAGAACATTGTTATCCGCCCGAACGATGTGATCTCGGTTCCGCGGGCGGAGATGATCTATGTCACAGGCCAGGTGATGCGGTCCGGCGGATTCGTCCTGAATGAGCGCGAATCAATGACGGTCTTGCAGGCGCTTGCTCTTGCCGGGGGGGCCGATCGCGCGGCCTCAACGCAGAACTCACGGATCCTGCGCCCGGCTCGCGGCTCCACCGGCCGGGAGGAGATTCCGGTCAACGTCAAGATGATTCTCCAGAGCAAAGCCGAGGACGTGGCGCTGAAGCCGGACGACATACTCTTCATTCCGTCCAGCGTGCCGACCCGGGCGGCGATCCGCGCTCTGGAGTCTGCCATCCAAATCGGAACAGGACTTGTTATCTGGCGCAGATAGTCCGAGGCTTAAATGAACTATCCTCAATTGCCGGCCGGCGACTTGGAACGAAATCCGGCTCCTTTTACCAACTCCGGAGACGGATTGGCGGCACCATTCTATTCTCGCCAGAACTCCGATCAGGAACCGGGGGGAGAGGCCGCCTCGGGCAGCCTGCTCTACTACTGGAGCATCCTGCGCCGCCGCAAAGGTGCGCTGCTGCTCGCATCCTTTGTGGGAGCTGTCGCGGGAATCCTGATTACGCTCCCGCAGACCCCGGTGTTCCAAGCTCGCGCATCGCTGGAAATCCAGGCGGTGAACGAAAACTTCCTGAACATGCGCGACGTGAATCCGAACTCGGACACGCAGTCCTCGCCCGAGTACGATCTGCAAACACAAGTGAGAATCCTGCAGAGCCAGACGCTGATCGAGCGGGTGATCGCCCGCCTGAAGCGCGACACGCGTCCCATTCCGGAGCAGGCTCCGGGCCGGCTGGCGGCGTGGCGCAAAGCGTTCGGCCTCGCACAACCGAAAGCGGGAGATACTCGGGAACGGATGCTCAGTGCTGCCGCCGGGAGCCTGAAGGTTCGTGCGCAGACAAATACGCGGCTGGTGGAAACCTTTGTAGACTCTACCGATCCTCAACTCGCCGTCGATTTTGCCAATGTCCTTGCGTCCGAGTTCATCGACCAGAATCTGGAGGCTCGCTGGCAAACGAACCAATACACCGGCGAGTGGCTCACCCGCCAGCTCCGTGACCTGAAAACGAAACTCGAAACATCCGAAGAGCAACTCCAGCGTTACGCAAGGGGATCGGGGCTCCTGATCACGTCGGAAAAGGATAACGTGGCGGAGGAAAAGCTCCGGCAACTCCAGCAGGAGCTGTTGAAAGCGACGGCGGACCGCGTTATCAAGCAGTCGAGCTACGAACTGGCGGCCTCAGCTTCTCCGGACGCCTTGCCGGAGACCCTCGATAACGTCACGCTCAGGGACTATCAGACTAAGATCACCGACTTGCGCCGGCAACTGGCCGAACTGACCTCCACTCTGACTTCCGCGCATCCCAAGGTCCTCAAGCTCCAGGCCCAGGTTGCCACGCTCGAAACAGCGCGGAACAGGGAACGTGCGAACACAATCGAAAGGATCAAGCACGAATACGACGCCGCCCGGCGCAGGGAGAATTTGCTCGCCGCGGATTACACGGCGCAGAGCCGGGCTGTCTCGGAGCAGGCGGGGAAGATCGCCCATTACAACATTCTCAAGCGGGAAGTCGACACCACGCGGCAGTTGTACGACTCCATGTTTCAGCGTGTCAAGGAAGCCGGCCTGGTATCCGCACTGCGCGCCAGTAATATCCGGGTCATCGATGCTGCGAAGGCGCCCAGGGCACCCTATAAGCCCAGTCTTCAGGTGAATGCCGCTCTAGGTCTCCTTGCCGGCATGGGATTCGGTTTCGTGCTGGTGATCATACGCGAGCGGACCGATCGCAGCATTCAGGAGCCGGGCGAGACGGCGATGTTTCTGAATGTGTGCGAACTGGCTGTCATTCCGTCCATCGACTCGGACCCTGACCGCAAGCAGCGCCGCCTCCTGCGAGCGGCGAACGGCGGCAGCAACGGCGCTTCAAGCGAACTCTCACTGCAGCAGGCGGGCAAACAGCCGCGGCGCGCCGACCCCGCAATCCTGCTTTCTGAGCACCGGCACTCTGTGTTCGCGGATTCCTTCAGAGCCGCCCTGACCTCGATACTCTTCTCCAGCCAGAACGGAGACTGCCCACGAGTCCTTGTGGTCACGAGTGCGAGTCCGGGGGAAGGGAAGACCACGGTAACGTGCAATCTGGCCATCGCTCTGGCCGAGGTGAACCGCGAAGTGCTGCTCATTGACGGCGACCTGCGCCGGCCCCGCTTGCACGACGTCTTTGGATTGGACAACAGCACCGGCCTGAGCGACCTCCTTGGAGACCCGCACGGGCCTCCCGTTGTCTCCCAGAGCACCGGGATACGCAATCTCTTCGTGTTGCCGAGCGGGTCGTCTTCCCACACGCACCTTTTGTACTCGCCACAACTCCCGGAGTTGATCAGGCGCGCCCGTGAGGAGGTGGACATGGTGTTGATCGATTCGCCTCCCATGCTCCAGATGCCGGACGCTCGCGTGCTGGGTCGCTGCGCCGACGCGGTGATCCTGGTCGTTCGGGCGGAGCAGACAACGCTGGAGGCGGCAGCGCTTGCTCGCCAGCGTTTCTCGGAAGACGGCACAAAGGTCCTCGGGACGATTCTGAACAACTGGAATCCGAAGCACACGAGTACCTATGGTTACGGCAAGTACTACGAGAGCTACAAACGTTATTACAAGAAGTCTTAGCGCGCACGCCGAGGCAACCGTGACCGTGGGCACCGGTGGAAGTGGACTCCTCCTGGCCGGGATGGGGCTGGCCGTATCGTACGCCGTGTTACAGAATGGCGGCGCGGAACGCCTGGAATGGCGAATCAGCACTGCGGGGCTGGCCTTGCTAGCGATGGCTTATTGGCTGTTCTCGTCTTCGTCCGAACGCGCTCCCGCTCCTCCCAAAGCGGTGCTTTGGCCGGCGGTTCTGCTGCCCTGCTATGCGGCGTTTCAGTTCTTGCCCATGCCTTTGCCGGCTCTTCGGGTATTCAGTCCACAGGCGGCGCACGTGATTGAGTCCGCCTCCGCCGTTCTCAAACCGGTGTGGTTCGCTTCGCTGAGCATCGTTCCCGTGGAAACGCTTCAGCACGCGCTCCGGTTCGCGGCCTGCGCGCTGGTGTTCCTTTTGGTGCGCGAAGCCTGCTGGCGGTCCGGAAACCACCGGTGGCGGCCCGTACTGCCCCTGATGCTGTTGGGCACGCTGGAAGCCGTTCTCGGGCTTGCGCAATACTACACGGCTCGCTCGGTTGCGCACGGCACCTACGTGAATCGCAATCACTATGCGGGAGTGCTCGAAATGATTCTGCCCTTTGCAGCCGTGTACCCGTTCGCTGCGCTTTACGAGGCGCGGTCGCGCTGGCACTCTCCGGTACGTCCGGCTGCGCTTGCATGTGCCGGCATTGCCGCGGCGCTTCTCATGCTACTCGGAATCGTACACTCGCTTTCAAGAATGGGCTTCATCGCCGCGCTGTTCTCGCTCTTCGTGAGCGGAGTGGGGATACTCGTGTGGGGACTCCCGGGCCGCGGCCGCGAGGGGAAGCCGGTGCTGCGCGGCGCAGGCGCCCTTGCCTGCCTGGTCCTGGTTCTGTGCGGGTTCCTGTTCCTGGCCCCGAGTGACCTGATCGAGCGGTTCGGCAGGCTTTCGGTAGCCGATCCGGCGGGGAGAACGGAGCGGATCGAGCTTTGGAAAGAGACTCTCCCTGTCATTCGCGCCTATCCCGTCTTCGGGTGCGGATTGGGATGCTATGAGTCGGGTTTCATGCGCTATAAGAAATCCTGGCCGCTCGTCACCGATGACTTCGCCCACAACGATTATCTTCAGTACCTCGCGGAACTCGGTGTAGTCGGGTTCGTCGCTGCGGGAACGCTGGTAGCAGGCGTACTGATCGGGGCGATCCGCGCCGCGAAGCGGCATGCCAGCCCGGGTGGCCGCGCCATGGCCGTAGCCTGCCTGGCCTCAATGGCGGCAATTCTCCTGCACAGCGTCGTCGATTTCAACCTATATATCCCGGCCAATTCTCTATGCTTCGCCTGGATTTGCGGGGTCGCCTCGTCTTCAATGTGGTCTTCGCGTGCGGCCGCGCCGCCCGTGATTCTGGAAGTTGGTCGCCGGCGCGTGGGGTAACAGCGATTGGAAGCCGGCGCGAAGTTGCCGCCGCCGGCAGCGGGCGCCCGTGGCTGGTCCCCCGGCAACGGTGACTTTCAACGGAGTGCCGCATGGCGGGCAGGACCGCTCCCTCACGGTCGCGGCTCGGTTTAGTGCCGTTTCAGAGCCGCGACCGTAAGGGAGCGGTTTGGCGGATCCGCGGAGGCGCGGCCGGTGATTTTCAACGGAGCGGTTTGGCCGACTTTGAGGGCGCTGCCAGCCCCGGTGACCGGATCAAATATCAGCACTATCGTGAGGCAAACGCAATGAAACTGGAAGTCCGAATCCAGCAGTACCTGACGGAAAACCTGCTATTCGTCGAAGAGGGCGTCGCGTATGACTTCGATACGTCCTTCATCAGCGAAGGGCTGATCGACTCCATGGGGATCGCCGAACTCGTGGCGTATATCGAATCTGAGTTCGGGATCAAAGTGCAACAGCACGAAATTACGATGGAGAACTTCGATTCCATCAACAAACTCGCCGCATACATCCGGCAGAAACAGGTTTCGAGCGAAGCGGCCAGCGCATGATTGACCTGCTGGAAGCGCACGACTCCTCCTCTCTGGCGATACTGGACTGCCGGGACGGCTCCGGCATCAGCTATGGCTGCCTGAGGGAGCGGGTGGGAGCCGCCGCCGAACAGCTGACGCGGCAAGCGGAGGGCTCGGTCACGTTCCTGGTCTCGACGAACACGATCGATTCCATCGTGCTCTACCTCGCCTGTCTCGAAGCCTCGATCCCGGTGTGCCTGCTGGAACCGTTTGGCAACGAACCGCCGAAGCGGCTGATTGAAGCCTACCGCCCGCGAACCATGCTCGTCCCCCCCGGGACGGCAGCGCCGGAGCAGGCGTCTTCGGAGGAAGTATTCGACGGCACGCGATACAGGATATGTACTCTGCCTGTGTACGAGGCGGACCCGCCCGCCCATCCGGATCTGGCGCTGCTGCTGACGACTTCCGGTTCGACCGGCACACCGAAGTTAGTCCGCCTGACTCTGAAGAACGTACTGGCCAACGCCCGATCCATCGTCACGTACCTCGGGCTGGATGAAAGCGAACGCTCCATCCAGGGCCTGCCGATGTACTATTCCTATGGGCTGTCGCTGATTAATTCGCACCTGTTGGCCGGCGGCACGGTGGTCCTCACCGCTCACTCATTTCTGCGCCCGGAATTCTGGACTGACTTCAACGGCGCGCAATGCACCTCCTTCGCGGGCGTACCCTACATGTACGAGACGCTCGACCGGCTCGGATTCGAGCCGGCGTCTCACCCGTCACTTCGCACAATGACCCAGGCGGGCGGCGGGCTCCGCCGCGAACTGATCCGGGCATTTCACCTCAAGGCGGTGAACGCGCGCGTTCGGCTGTACATCATGTATGGCCAGACGGAGGCTACAGCCCGCATTGCGTACGTACCGCATGAAACGCTGGGAGAAAAGATCGGGTCGATCGGCATCGCCATCCCTGGCGGACGGATGGACGTGGCGGCCGTCCCCGGCATGGATGCGAGCGAACTCGTATACACGGGTCCCAACGTAATGATGGGCTACGCGGATTCGGCCCAGGCACTCGCACTCGGCGACGAGCTCAAGGGTGTTCTGCATACCGGCGACCTGGTCGAACGCGACTCCGACGGTTTCTTCTACCTTACGGGGCGGCTGAAACGCTTCGCCAAGCTGTTTGGACGCCGCATCAGTCTCGCCGAGGTGGAGAACGAACTCGAGTCCACATTCCCGCTGCGCGCCGCCGTCGTCGAAGGCAATCAGCAGTTGCGGGTCTTCATCGAGGCTAAAGGTGATGTCGATCCGGCGGCTGTGTCGGGATACCTGGCAAGGAGCCTGAAGTTACTGCCGAAATTCGTCATCGTTTCGGCCATAAATTCTCTTCCTCTAACTGCGAACGGGAAGAAAGATTACAAAGTGTTGTGCGGGTAAATCATCCTCAGGAGAATGTATGAGTTTCGATAGGCATGCACTTGATCTCAACGCGCAAGAAGAAGCCGGCGGGATCGTCTCGCGGCTGGTACAAAGCGTTCGCAAGACCATGCGAAAGAACGGCGCGGTTGTGGGCGTCAGTGGCGGCGTGGATTCAGCGCTGGTTCTCGCTCTCTGCGCGCGTGGGTTCGGTCCGGAACGCGTGAAGGCGATCCTCATGCCGGAGCGGGACTCCGACCCGGATACCGAACGGCTCGCGCGGATGGTGGCTGAACGGTATGGCGTTGAATCCGTGCTCGAGGACATCTCCGGCTGCCTGGATGGATTCCAGTGCTATCGGAGAAGAGATGAGGCGATTCGCCGCGTGTTTCCGGAATTCGATGCCGCGCGTGGGTACCGCGCCAAGATCGTCCTTCCGCAAGACCTCCTCGATGAGGGTACGCTGAATGTCTTCTCGCTCACCGTCCTCGCTCCGGACGGACGTGTGATGACGAAGTCTCTGCCCCCGCGGGAGTTGTCGCAAATCATCGCGGCCAGCAACTTCAAGCAGCGCACTCGCATGTCTCTGCTGTACTATCACGCGGAGCTGAATAACTACGCGGTGGTCGGCACCCCGAACAAGAACGAGCACGAGCTCGGGTTTTTCGTTAAGTATGGCGATGGCGGCGCGGATGTGAGGCCGATCGCCCATCTGTACAAGACCCAGGTTTACCAGCTGGCCGGGTACCTTGGCGTGCCCGAGCCGATCCTCCGCCGCGAACCCACCACCGATACCTACAGTGCGCCCACTACGCAGCAGGAGTTCTTCTTCCGCCTTCCTTTTGCCACCCTGGACCTGCTCTGGTACGCAATGGACAGCGGAGTGCCCATGGATGAGGTTACCAGCGCCATGAGTCTCACCGAGGTGCAGGTCAGGCGCGCCTACGACGACTTCGCCCGAAAGCGCAGGACAACCGAGTACCTTCGCCTGCCGCCTCTCGATTTTTCCGATGCGGGCAATGCCGGTGTTTTCCGCCCCGGGGCAAGGGCTGAAGTGGCCTCTCAATCTTGACCCGGCTCTCTCCATAATCGACGATTCGCCCGGCGGTCGTCGAAATACCCCGTCAGTTTAGCGATTGCTTGGGAGGACTTTGCATGCACAGAACGTTGCTCCTGGTAGTAGTGTTTCTGATTCCGCTGGTTGTCGCGGGCCAGCCGATTGCGACGATTTCAACCAGCGCGCCCTTGGTCATCAACGGCGTTTCAGTTCCCGTAGCGGGGATTCCAACCTGGCCCCTGGCAGCGGGCGACGAAATCGTAACTGGCTCCAGCCCCGCTTCGATCACCTTCCACGATGGAAGTGTGGTCACGGTCAGTAAAGATTCCAAAGCCAAGGTGGGCAAATCGAGCGTCGATCTGCTCACGGGAACAGCCGCTTACAAGTTGGGCTCGGCGAAGGGTCTCGACCTGAGGGCATCCGGCCGGCCCATCGACGTGAAGGCCCAACCTGAAGGCGTGGTTTCGGTGGAAGGGCACGGCAACGTCGTCGTCCGCGGGAAGGGCGCCCAGGACCAGAACGCGATGGGCAAGTACAAGAAGCCGAAACCCCGTAGCGGACATGAGAAGGACGACGATGATGACGACGACGTGAAACCGCCCAAGGATATTAAGGGGCCAAATAAGGCTCGCTGAAACCGGCGGCCGTTAGGCCAAATCCATTACGCGCGGCGGGCCGGACCGCCGGGGCCGCGCTCTTCTCAGATCGGGTACACAGGGCTCTCAGGGATACACATGCGCATCGTGGACACGGCGCTCGAGCGCTGGAACGCTCTGGCTCCGGACTCTCTCTACCGGCGGCACGCCATGGCGTTTTTCTGGTCACTGGCCGGGTCAGCCGCCTCCCAAGGGTGCTATCTCGTCGCATCGATCATCGCGGGCCGCCTTCTGGGCCGGGAGGGATTCGGTGAATTCGGGATTATCAACAGCACCATCGGGACGTTCGGCATCTTCGCCGGACTGGGTCTGGGCATGCTCGCAACAAAGTACGTGGCCGAACTTCGGAGCGGCGACCGCGCCCGCGCCGGGCGCATCATCGGCTTTTCCACCCTGGTCGCACTAGCGTGGGGAGGTGGTTTCGCGATCCTGCTGGCGTCCTTTTCCCCGTCGCTGGCGGCACGCATACTCAACGCGGCGCACCTGGCACCGGAACTGCGCGTCAGCGGCCTCCTGCTACTCGTCAACGCGGTCAATGGCGCTCTGACCGGCGCCTTGCTCGGGCTGGAAGGGTTTCGATCGGCAGCGATCATGAACGCCACCATTGGCTTGTGCCTGATCCCGTTCACTTTTACAGGAGTGCGGATGTGGGGGCTGCTTGGCGCCGTGTGGGCGTCGGTGGCGGCCAATGCCGGCGGGACTGTCGCCGGACGAATACTGCTCGCGGGCGAGTGCAGGCGGGCCGGCATCGGTGTCCGATATTCGGTGCGTTCGGAGGAGTGCAGGCTGCTGTGGACGTTCTCCCTTCCGGCCGTCATGAGTTCAGCCATGGTAGCCCCGATGAACTGGATCACGAACACCATCCTGGTCAATCAGCCGAACGGCTACGCGGAAATGGGCTTGTTCACCGCGGCCAATCAGTGGCGCAACGCCATAGTGTTCCTGCCAGGCGTTCTCGCTCAGGTCGCGCTGCCCATCCTCTCGAGCGTGTACGGCCATGGACGCGAGTTGAAGCGCTACCAGCAAACACTGCGCCTCAACCTGGCTGTCACGGTTGCGTGCGCCTTCGCGGTTTCGGTGCCCGTATGCCTGCTCGCGCCGGCGATCATGCGCTTCTACGGCCGGAGTTTCGCCGGCGGATCGACCGTGCTGGCGATGCTTGCGATTGTCGCTTTGCTCATGGCCGCGAACAACGTGATTGGTTCGGCGATCATCAGCTCTGGTGCGATCTGGTACGGGCTGCTGTTCAACGCGCTCTGGGCCGGAGCGCTGCTGTTGCTCGCCACCATCCTGGTGCCTCGGTACCTCGCGCTGGGAGTTGCTGGCGCTCTGCTTCTGGCCTACCTCGGGCACACCGTCTGGCAATCGGTATACCTGGCGTTCGCGCTGAGGAAAAGCGCGGCCGCCGTGCCGGACGCTCGATTCGCAGCCGAGGGAGTCGCGGAATGAGAATTCTCCTGGTAAGCCGTGCGTTCCCCCCGGCGCTGAATGTCGAAGGCATGATGACGGCCAGGTTGGCCGGAGCGCTGGCGGAGCGCGGCCTGGACATGGTCGTGCTCACCGCGCGGGGCCGGGAGGCCACGGCGATCCAGCAGGTCCCCGAGGGCCACCGCAACTGCACTGTGCTGCACATCCCCGCTTTCGCGGGGCCCATTTCCCGGCGCGTACTCGTCGACTCAGGTCTTGCGCTTCGTTCGCTTGTGCCCCCTCAATTCGCGCGTTTCGTGGCGCTTGGGCAGAAGCTGTTCGATCAGGTTCTGAAGACCGGTACGCCGGACTTCATCTACGCCCGCGGCGTCCCTGCGGCCAGCTACTATCTCGCGGTGAAGCTCGCCAGGCGCTCGCGGATTCCGCTCGTAGTGAACTTCAGCGACCCCTGGCCGGGCAATCACTTCCCCCCGCCTTACCCCAAGCCGGGCCTTCTTCAGTTGCTGCCCGATCTCATGTGTGCACGGCAACTCGCCGCGTCGGCGTGCCTGATCACATGCCCAAGCCAACGTCTGGTTGACTACCTCCGCGGCCGGAATCGCCGGCTTCGAGACAAGCGATGGCTTGTGCTGCCGCATATTGCACCTCGATCGGTTCCTCGACCCGTGCAGCCGAATGGGCGCGGGCGCCGCATGCGCATCGTCCATGTCGGAACGATCTACGGTGGTCGCGACCCCAGGCCGTTCCTGCTGGCCCTGAAGAGATTCCTTTCGCAGCGCCCGGGAGCCGCGGAAGCGGTCTTCGCCGGCGTTCACGGCGACCTGGCGCGCGTGGTTCAGGATATGGGTCTGTCGCAGTCGGTCTCGTTCCTCGACCCGGTGCCGCCGTCCGACGCACTTCAGATCTGTGCGCAAGCGGATCTTCTCCTGCTGATCGAGGCGTCCACTGCATCGGGCATTTTCCTGCCGGGGAAATTTGTCGATTACTGTGCCACGGACCGCCCCATACTGGCGCTTTCGCCCGTGCCCGGCGAGGTGGCCGATTATCTGGCGATGTCCGACGATGCCGTCGCGCACCCAAACGATCCCGAGGCGATCGCGGCGGCGCTCGCTGAATTCCATAACCGCTGGCTGAACGGCCGCATGGCTCCGGCGAAGCGGGAACAACTGAGAAGCCGGTTTTCGCCCGCGGCTGTTTCCGAAAAGCTCATTGCCGAACTGCTCGCTCTCAGGCAGCCGGTGCATACCGCCGCCGCGGGCGTCTGACATGCCGCGCCGCATTCTGATCTACGGGAACCTCACGGCGTCAGGAGGCATCTCCACGCACGTTGGCCTCCTTGCGCCACTGCTCAGCGAATACGGAAACGAGGTCACGGTTGCGAGCCTTTCCAGCGATCTGTTTGACATTCAGGGCGAGCGCTTCCGCCGCGCGGGATTGCGGACGATTTCGACCGGCCTTCCCAGCAGCGCACCGGCGCGCGCCAGGCGATTGCGTGCCCTCGTGGAATGGCCCAGGCAGCTTGGACGCGGCTCTTTCGACGTTGTTTGCGGCTTTGGCGGCGGCGGATTCTTCACCTTCATGCGAGCTTTCGTTGCGCGCGGTGGATTGCTGGTTTACGGAGAATCGAGCGCCGGGATTCCGGACAACAACCGGATGCTCAACTGGCATGCTCTCATGCTGCGCGCCGTGGACGCGGTGTTATGCATATCGCCCTCCGCTGCCGCCGCGTTGCGCAGAAACAGGCTGCGAGCACCCATCCGGGTCCTCCCTCACATGACGGGCATTAGAGCGCCGGAGAACTTGCCAGACAGGCAGCCACCGGGGGACTCCGGCGAACTGCGCGCCGCCTACTTCGGCCGGTTAACGCCCGACAAGAATACCGAAATGCTCCTCGAACTCTGGCCCGCGCTGCGGCTCGGGCCGTCGCGGTTGTCCTTCTATGGTGGCGGCCCTCTTCTGGAGCGCTTGCGGCAGTTGGTTCGGGAAAAGGGAATCGGTGACGTTGTGACCGTCCATGGACCTTACGATCGCGAAGCCGATCTCGCGAACCTGATGGCACGCACAGCGCTCATCGTTCTGCCCTCCCAATCCGAAGGGCTTGGGCTCGTCCTATTGGAAGGGATGGCATATGGCGTGCCGTTCGTCGCCGGCAACGTTGGCGGGAGTGCAGACCTTGCCCAGTATCCGTACGGCATCGCAGTGCCGCCCGACCCGGCGTCGCTCGCGGCTGCGGTCGAGGCCATGGCGCATCGGATCCGGCGCGGCCTGATGCCTGCCGGCGAAATCCAGGATGCATACCGCCGGGCGTTCTCCCACGAGGTCTTGGCGCCCGCCTGGATTCGCGCGCTCAACGACACTCACTCGTATTTCGGGCTGACGGCGTCGAGAGTTGCGGCGCCCAGCGCCGCCTCGGACGTGATCTAGACATATGCTGACGAAAACTCTCGATCGAATCTGGCACCGTGCGGCGCGGGAGTATCTGGGCCTGCGATTTGCCGCAGAGCGCCAGTGTGAGCTGCACCTCCGAAAACCGCGAGTCCAGTTCCTGGTTTTTCATCGCCTGCTGAAGTGCGAGGAGTCGTGGTTCGAGGGCTTGATTCACGCACTCGCTTCGTTTCACACGTTCACGACTTACTCCGATGCCGTGGACCGGATACTTCAGAACAGGATTGACGGGCCATACCTCGTGGTCTCCTTCGACGATGGGTTGAAGAATCATTACCGCGCGGCCGAAATCCTCGCTGCGTGCGGCGTTTCGGCGTGTTTCTTCGTATGCCCGTCGATAGTGGGCGAAACCAGGGCCGAGGCAATCGCGGAGTTCTGTCGCACCCAATTGCGAACTGCGCCTACGGAGTTTCTCGACTGGGACGAACTCGCACATCTGAAGAAACTCGGGCACGAAATCGGGGGACACACCATGAATCACGAGAATCTGGCGGCGCTCAGTCTTCCCGAACTCAACGACACGATCGCGCGCAGCCGCGAAGTGCTTTCAGGGCGCCTCGGCGAAACGAGACATTTTGCCTGGCCCTATGGCAGGTTCTGGCACTTTACCCCGGAGGGCGCCGCCGCCGTCTTCGCCAGCGGGTACGATTCCTGCGCCTCGGCCGAGCACGGCTGCCACATGGGTGGTACGGCGATGGCGCCAAGCGAGATTTGCATCCGCCGCTACACCGTGCCGGCGAACTGCTCTCCCGGCGGATTGCTTTACCCTCTCGCACTCAGCGCGATGGTCTCCACTGTGGAGGGAGGCTGCTGGCCTGCCAACTGGTATGGCATACGCAACCGTCCGTGTTTGCATTGTGAACTCTTCGTGGACGACGAGCACGTGAGACACTCGTGGATCTGCAAGAGCTGTCGTCTCGTTCGCCCATCCGTGCGTCACGCCTGCTGAGGAGACCGGGGTTAGAGCCTTGCGGCCTGTTCTCGTGCAAAACCGATTGAGGAAGCGCTCGAAACCGCTCCAGGTCTTCACGTTTCTTTTTCCGCTTTGGCTGCTGAGCATTCTGTTTGCACCGAATTTCTCCGAAAATATGGAAAATGCTCCCAAGAACCAGCTCGCCGCTCTCGCCTGGATCATTCCCGTGGGCGTCTTCCTAGGCGGGCTGAGATTTCTGGCCGGACGCATCTTCATCAAGCGCGGACTTGTTTCCGCCGCGTGGGCTCTGTTCTTCGTAGTGATCTTCGTCGGCGGCGCCTTGTCCATCGCACCCGAGCTTGCTCTGGCATACGTGACAACCACCGTCATCGGAGTGTTCGCTTGCGCCGGGCTGTGGCGGTTTCTTGAGCCCGAGGCGCTGCAGTCGCTGAGGCTTTACGCCCTCGGTGGAATCGGTGTGTTGGCCGCCGTTGCGGCAGCCGCGTATCCGAACATCGGCCGTTTCGACATGCTCAGGAACCCGAACTCCGTCGCCTTGATTCTGCTCGGGCTGCTCGTTTCGGCCTTTGCGATTCCGGAAAAGACCCTGAGATTTGGCTGCATAGGGATTGCGATGTGCCTGGTGCTGTTCACGCAGTCGCGGTCGGGCTTCTGCGGAGCCGCTATCGCGCTGATTGTGATGAGCGCCTTCTCCTGGAAAAGAATCCAAGGGCTGAAAAAGCTGTTCGCACTGGGAACCGTCGCGCCCGTGCTGGTGGCATTGCTCTTCATCTATTCGGACTCGATCTCTCGCACCGCTGCCGAAATCCTCAAGCTCCATGATCGCTATCGCGGAATAGGGACCGGGTTTACGGGACGCGCAGACGTGTGGCAGGAGACGTTCGACCTGTGGCGCGAACACTGGCTGTTTGGCGTGGGATACCGGCTTCACGAGTTACACGTCGTGAAGCAGACGTCGTCGCACAACGGCTATCTTGCTCTTCTGGCCGAAACCGGCATACTCGGATTCGTCCCGATCATGGCCCTCATCGTCTACGCGGGATGGCATCTGCTCAGAAGCGCACGAAAAGGCGACCGCTGTGCGCAAATCGGAGTCGCACTGATGGCGGCCTACATGTTCATCGGGTTTTTCGAACGGATGCTGATCAATTTCGGGAACCCGACTTCCGTGCTGTTCCTGATGTTTCTCCTGAAGCCACCGCGCGAGCTGCCGGCCGCGATGCGGGCGAGACCGGCGCTGGCGCCGTTTCCTTCTACCCCGCCGCGTTACCGGATGCGGATGACGGCACGGGCCGGGCGGTAATCCCGACTATGCAAATTCTGGTCGCACAAATGGGAGCGCGCATGCATTACGCCGTGCCGCGCGTGCTGTACGAGCGAGGCATGCTGGAGCGCCTGCATACGGATATCTGCGCCCCGCGGCTGTTGACGGGAGCGCGAAAGTTGCCCGCAGCGCTGAAGCGGCTCGCCGCCCGCCGCGTCGAGGGTGTACCCGCCGAACTGGTACAAGCCTTTTCCGCGTTCGGCCTCATGTACGCGATGGCGCGTGCCGCCGCGACCGCACCTTCCGCGCAGGATGCGGTCAACCTGTGGGCGGGGAGGAGGTTTGCGCGGCTGGTGTTGGGCCGGGGGTTTGGACGGGCGGCGGCAGTCTATGCATACAACTCGGCAGCCAAGGAATTGCTGGCGGAGGCGCGGCGGCGCCAACTCATGGCGATTCTCGAGCAGACGATTGCGCCTCGCGAAATCGAGCGCCGCATACTCAGGCAAGAGCAGGAGATGTTTCCGGACTGGGAGCAGCCGCTTGAATCCAACGCGCGAGCGGGCGAGTTCTGTGAGCGCGAGCGGGCCGAGTGGGAGTTGGCGGACGTGATCGTGTGCGGATCATCCTTCGTGCGCGACGGAATCGCCGCATGCGGCGGACCTGCCGATCGATGCTCCGTGGTGCCGTATGGAGTCGAGTTCGTTCCGCCTCCGGCAAAGGATTCGGCGTCCGCCGCGCGGCCGTTGCGCGTCCTGACCGTGGGAGTGCTCGGACTGAGGAAAGGAACACCGTACGTCCTGGAAGCAGCGAGGCAGTTGCGAGGCATCGCGTGTTTCAGGATGGCCGGAGCGGCGCCAATCTCTCCGGCCGCCCTGGCCAGGCTGCGGGAAGTTGTGGAAATCGCGGGCCCGGTGGCCAGATCGGAAATCCGCAGGCACTACGCCTGGGCGGATGTCTTTCTGCTGCCGTCGCTCTGCGAGGGATCGGCGACGGTGATCTATGAAGCCGTCGCGAGCGGGCTTCCCGTAGTGACGACGCCGAACTCGGGCAGCATGATTCGAAACAAAGTCGAGGGATTTGTGGTGCCCATCCGCGATGCGCGGGCCATCGTCGAGTGCCTCGCGCGCCTCGCAGCGGACCGGGACCTTCTCGATCGCATGTCTCGCAACGCGCGGGCGCGTGCTCTCGATTTGACCTTGGACAGCTACGGCAACCGGCTCGCGACCGCCTTGGAAACAGCGGCCTGCGCGCGCCGCAACTGACTTCTATGACAGCACCTGAAACCGCGGCATACCCCTCGCAGCCACCGCCCATGCCGGCGCTGCCGGCTCGAAAACTTGCGCTGATGTGGGCTGAGTTCGGGCCCTATCACCGCGCCAGGGCGGCCGCCCTGGAACGGCACTTCCGGGTGTATCGAATTCAGCTCCGGGCCGGAGAGCATCCACGCGGCGCATGTGGCCGCACCGTCACCCTGTCCGGCGGCCACGCCAGAGCCCTCTCGCTGTGGAGGGCCCTGGACCGGATGCAGCCGGACGCCCTGCTCATACCCGGCTACCGCGATCCGCTCGCCGTCGCGGCGGCGCTCTGGGGTCGCACGCACAACACCCCCGCCATCCTCATGAGCGATTCGACCGGCGGCGACTGGCCCCGGCACGCGGTTCGCGAGGCGCTCAAAGGTGCCGCGATCCGCCGCCTGTTCGATGGCGCCATAGTCAGCGGAAAGCGTGCCGCGCGCTACCTCGACAACCTCGGCTTCCACGCGAAGCCCATGGGTTTCTGTTACGACGTAGTTGACAACGAATTCTTCGCCCGGCAATGCGCAATTCTCCGCCGCGAGCGCACCGCGGCGGATTTCGGCCTGCCTCCGGAATATTTTCTGTTCGCCGGCCGGTTCATCCCGGAGAAGAACCTGCCCGGGCTGCTCCGTGCATTCTCCGCCTACGCGGAGAACGGCGGCGGCTGGAGTCTGGTCATCGCCGGCGCCGGGCCGCTGGATGGAACCATTCGTGACATGATCCGCGGAAACCGGTTCCTGCGCCGCGTCATTCTGACGGGCAACAGGGACTACGCGGAACTCGCGCCGCTTTACGCCTTCGCTCGCTGCCTCGTCCTGTCGAGTGTGAGCGAAACCTGGGGCCTGGTGGTGAACGAGGCCATGGCTTCCGGCTTGCCCGTGCTGGTGTCGAGCCGATGCGGTTGCGTGGACGATCTTGTAACACACGGCGGCAACGGCTTCGTTTTCGATCCACTCGATGAGCCGCAGCTCACTCGTCTCATGCTGGCGTTCAGTTCCATGCCCGAGCGCGAGCGCCTTGATATGGGCGCGCGCTCCGCCGAAATCATCAGTACCTTCGCGCTCACCGCCTGGGCGGACTCGGTGCGCGGTCTCCTCCGGGTTTGCGGTGCATAAATGCGAGTGAGTCTTCTTACCACTTCGATATCTCAATCGGCGGGCGGCTTGTTTGACGCCGTGCGCTACCTGGCGAAAGCGCTGGTCCGCTGTCCGGGCGTTTCCGTGAACGTGCTTGCGCTCGAAGACGAGCACCGCGGGTGCGATCTTCCATTCTGGGATGGAGTTCCGGTTCAGATGGCGCGTGTGTCCGGGCCGAGCGCTTTTCGCTACGGGAGGGGCTTGATCGGTATGCTCAGAGGCGCGCGCCCCGACCTCGTGCACGTCGAAGGCCTATGGACCTATCCATCCCTGGCGTGCCGCCTGTACTCGCACGACGGGAACCGCAAGCCGTACATTGTGAGTCCCCACGGGATGCTCGATCCCTGGGCGCTGCGGCATTCCGCGTGGAAGAAAAGGCTCGCGGGGTTCGTCTACCAAAACGGGCACCTTGCGCACGCGGCATGCATACACGCCGTGAGCGAATCCGAAGCGCTGTCCATCCGGGCGCTTGGCTTCAGAAATCCTGTCTGTGTCATTCCGAACGGCGTTGAGATGCCCGTCCAGAGCGGCTCCGCGGACCCCGAATGGAGCCGGGCCGTGCCGGAAAGCGCGCGTGTCCTGCTTTATCTGGGCCGCCTGCATCCCAAGAAGAACCTTGTCAATCTGCTGAAGGCCTGGAAGCTGCTCGAATCCTCCGGCTCCGGGCCTGCCGCCGAATGGCACCTTGTCATCGCCGGTTGGGACGAGGGAGGATACGCCGCCACTCTGGCCGGCCTGTGTGAGGAACTCGCGGTGCCTCGCGTTCACTTCGTTGGGCCTCAGTTCGGTCCCCGGAAATCCGCGACGTTCCGCCGCGCCAGCGCTTTCATCCTGCCTTCGCTCAGCGAAGGCCTGCCGCTCACGATCCTCGAGGCATGGGCGCACGGGCTGCCCGTGATCATGACCGGGCAATGCAATCTTCCGCTGGGGTTCGAGGCGGAGGCCGCCATTCCAATCGAAACCGATCCCGCCGCCATCGCTGCGGGCATGACTGCCCTCTTCTCAGCCAGCCCCGACCGCCTGCGCGACATGGGCAGGCGAGGATGCAGCCTGGCCGCGACCCAGTTCTGCTGGCAGAGTATCGCCAGCCGGATGCAGGAGGTCTACGAGTGGATTCTGGAAGGCGGCGCAAGACCGAATTGCGTGCTTAAGAACTAGACCGAAACTCTCGACCCACCTTTGTTGACGATGGGAGCTGGTTAACGAATGATCGCACTGACGAGACACGAGAGCGGATTCAAAGCGGGCGACCGAAGCCGGCTTTCGAGCAACTGGCTGTTCACGGGAGCCGTTCTCGCGGGCACGCTTGTATCCAGGGTCGCCCTACTCGGGCCCCCGTACTTTGCCGACGGCCCGGCGCACGTTCAGGGCATTGCGGCGGGCGAGTTATTCATCCAGCCGCCCGGGTATTTCCTGTTCATGGCCCTGGCACGCTGGATATCGGCTACGGGCTTATCGCCCGCGGCGGCGATCTCCTTATTGAATGTCACCTTGAGCCTCTGCGGCGTGTTCGTGTTCATCAGGATTTGTGAGCGGCTGTTGCCGGGAGCGACCGGGCGGTTGCTTGCGGTCTGCTACGCGGTGATGAACGTGGTCTGGTTTTCGGCGTTGGTCCATTCCACATATGCCGCTATGACATTCTGGGCCCCGGCGATCTTCTTCTGCATCATACAGAATAAGACGCGCTGGTTTTTGGTCGCATGCGGAGCCTGGGCAGTGGCTGGCGGCTTCAGACCCAGCGACGGGGCGTTTCTACTACCGCTGC
Organism: Acidobacteriota bacterium; assembly: GCA_023436715.1. GTDB lineage: Bacteria > Acidobacteriota > Terriglobia > Bryobacterales > Bryobacteraceae > Fen-330. The sequence continues at coordinate 4,667 of JAEZIJ010000097.1, read as the reverse complement.
TCCTTGTGGCGGGGGTTCGGTACACCTGGCGCCAGCGTCTGCTCGGCGCGGCGATAGCCGCATCGGCCTCGCTTGTCTGGTGGGTGCCGACCGCGATTCATTACGGGGCCGCCGCCGGACCCATTCACGCCTCTTTTTCTCAACTGGCGGGAGTGAACCGCGACGTCTCCATGCTCCGGGCCGGGCTGACGCCGCGTGCCTTCGCGAACGCCCTACGCTTTCTGGCGGCGGTTGCCGCTTCGGTCAATGTGCTCCTTCCCTTCGCGCTCTTTCAGGCGTGGAGAAGCAGGAGCCGCCGGGAAACCAAGCTGCTGCTGGCCTGGGTTGCACCCGGGAGCATGTTCTTTCTGCTGATCTATATGTCCGATGCTCCTTACATCGCCTATATGGCGGCGGCATGGTTGCTCTTGGCAGGTTTCTTCTGCCTGGAGTTGCCGCGAAAACGAGCCTCGGCCCTTCTCATCACCTACACGGTTGTTTCGATCACCCAGATGCTGGCGCTGCGCCCGGTGGCCCCGGCCACGTTCTTGCGGCGGGTCGCCGATGCGTACGTTCTTGAGTACAGCGCATGGGCAGTCCGGAATCGGTATCACAAGAACCTGTCGGACCTGGAACGGGTAGCTTCCGAGTGAGGTGTATGTTGCGAACGCGATACATCCTGGCCCTGCTGGCCGTAGTGCCGGTAGTGGTGAGCACCGGCGCCGCGCCTGCACCTGTGCGTTTTCTCAGCATCGCGCACATCATGGCGCCCGACATGCATACGATGCGCGAGATAGACTTCACCGCGTTCACGCACGTCATGCACGGCGCTATCGGGCCGAGACCGGACGGAAGCCTCTCGATCTACATCGACACGGACCAGTCGGAGCAGATGATCTCACAGGCGCATGCAGCGGGCGCCAAAGCCTATTTCACGGTCATGAGCGGTTGGTCGCCCCAGGACGACTTCGACGGTGCGGCCAGCCCGGAAAATCTCAAGACTTTCGTCGCGAACCTCGTTTCCTTTATGACGATCCGAGGCTACGATGGCATCAATCTGGATTGGGAACCGTTGGAAGAGCCTGAACTCCAGACGCGGTTCAAGAATCTTGTTGCCGCACTGAGGACCGCGCTGGACCATGTTAGCCCGCGCGGTGAAATAGCAGCGGAGTTTTACGGCACGAAAGACGTGGTTCTCGCCGTGCAATCGAGCCTGGATCAGATTCACCTGATGACTTACGATCAGGCCGCTCCCGCGTTCGGAACGGTCAAGACCTGGCACAATGCCGCGCTGCACAATCCTTACGATCCGCACCTGGTGTCGATCGATGACAGAGTAGCCGAGTACGCAGCCGCCGGTATAGATCTACGCAAAGTCACAATCGGGATTCCTTTTTATGGCGTTGTCTGGGAGGGGGTCACCGCACCGCTCGAAACCTGGACGAAGGCGCCGGCTACCTTCCAGGATTCCTACAGGGGCATCATGGATTCCTATTCCGGCATCGGCTCCTATCACTGGGATTCAGGGGCGCTGGTCCCCTATATAAGCATCCACGCCGCGGCGGGCGCCGGCGACATGTTCATCAGCTTCGACGATCCGCGCTCGGTCGCGGAAAAAGTCAAGTGGGCGATTGCGCAGGGCCTGCTCGGCGTCACCATGTGGCATCTGAACATGGGCTTCAATCCCAATGCTCCGGCCGGCCAGAAGCATCCTTTGGTTAGTGCGATTAAAGCGGCGCTGCCGCCGCCTCCCCCGGCCGACGCTCCTACCATCACTCCCAATGGCGGAGTTTTTACCGGGCCGGTCACTGTAACGCTGGCCTCCGCGACCCCGAACGCCAGCATCGTTTACAGTACGGATGGAAGCGCTCCGTCCGTATCTTACACGGGGCCATTCACCGTGGCCGGTTACGCCACCGTGCGCGCGCAGGCATCCGCGCCCGGCTTGTCGGCGAGTGCCGTGAGTTCGGCCGTGTTTACCGTCAAGCGAATCCCTGCGCCCAGGCCTGTGCACATCAGGCCTGCGGCCTCCAACAAAACCCCGGCCTTGGCATTGCCGCATTGAGGCATCCATGCTTCTCGACGAATCGCAGCAAAGGACCGAAAAACGAGGCGCGTCGGGCGTGCGCCTTGCGTCATTCAGCGCCCGCTGGTTCGACCGGGGGCGGCCAGCCGCTGTGGAAGCGCTTTGGTTGCTGGTCCAGACTCTCCTGGTCCGCTCGTGGGTGCCCGGAACCGCACACCGGGCGTTCCTCCTCCGCCTGTTCGGCGCGGTCATCGGACGCGGCGTCACTATGAAGCCGGGGCTGAGAGTGAAGTTTCCGTGGCGGCTCCGGGTAGGGGATGACTCGTGGCTGGGCGAGGACTGCTGGATCGACAATCTCGCGCCCGTGGTGATCGGCAATAACGTGTGTGTCTCCCAGGGGGCGTATCTCTGCACCGGGAACCACAACTGGTCCGACCCGGCTTTCGCGCTGGTCGTCAAGCCCATCACGCTTCAGGACGGCTCATGGGTGGGCGCCCGTTGCCTCGTGGGTCCCGGCGTAACCTTTGAGGAGTCCGCCGTCGCCGTTGCCGGAAGCATCGTTGCCAGAAGTCTCGGCCCGTACGAGATTCACGGCGGCAACCCCGCTCGATTTCTTCGCCGGCGCAATCTCCAGCCTCTTTCCGCTGCCCAGTGCGGCGGACAATCGCGATGAACATTCTGTTGCTGAATCAGTTCTATCTCCCGGACCCGGCGCCAACCGGAAAACTGGTTGCCGATCTGGCGGAACGGCTCGCCGCCAGCGGCGACAATGTAACAGTCGTTTGCGGACAGAGCGCTTACTCGGGCGGCCCGGCGCCCTCCGCGCCTGGGAAGGACGAGACCCACGGCAGGCTGCGCATCGTGCGCCTGCCAGCGTTCCGGTTCAGCCACGGCTGGCGAGGCCGGCTTCTCGCGTATGCGAGTTTCTTCTTCGGAGCGCTGCTCCGGAGCATGCGCATGCCGGCGCCCGACGTTGTCGTCACGCTCACCACGCCCCCATTACTCCCGGTGGTAGGCGCGTTCACCAAGAAGCTGCGAGGAGCGCGGCACGTGATCTGGGAGATGGATGTCTATCCCGACGTAGCTGTGGACCTTGGGATTATGAAGGCCGGTTCCGCGGCAGCCCGCCTTGCGGGCACGGTCCTGGACTACTGCCGCCGGAATGCGGATTGTCTTATCGCTCTGGGCGACTGCATGCGGCTGCGTCTTTTGAACCGCGGAATTCCAGACGGAATAATCCGCGTGGCTGAGAACTGGGCCGATAGTCGCGAGATACCACAGCAGCCCTTCCCGAAGGACGGCCCGCTCACCGTGCTCTATTCGGGCAATTTGGGATTAGCTCACGATGTGGAGACGATTGCCGGTGCGCTCGATGTGCCCGGCTGCCGCTTCGTGTTCCGCGGCGGAGGTCCGCAACGCGCGGCGCTTGAAAGGCATTGCCGGCAGCGCGGACACGGCAACGTCGAGTTTGTCCCGTACGCCAGCCGGGACGCGCTGGCCGAAGGCTTCGGAAATGCGGATCTCTGCCTGGTGACCCAGAAGGCATCTTGCTGCGGATCAGTGGTTCCGAGCAAGTTGTATACGGTCATGGCCGCTGGGCGGCCCGTTCTTTTTATCGGGCCCGGAGCCGCCACACCGGCTCAGGTAGTAAAGCGCCATCACTGCGGGTGGCAAATCGAACCGGGGGACGTCGCATCGCTGAGGAGTCTGCTCGGCTGGCTCGTGTTGAACCGGGAAGCGCTTCACACGGCCGGAGAAAATGCTCGCCGGGCCTTCGATCACCATTACGACATCGATGCCGGCGCCGGCCGGGTCGCATCGATTCTGCGATCTCTTTCCGTGAAAAAAAAGCCCGCGGGCGGTCCGAAGACAGAGCCCGCGGGCGAACGTATTCTAAGCGACTAGGAACTAGCGAATCCGAACAGAGACGGGCGCGGATTTCGCAGTGTTGCCCGCGGCATCCCGCGCGACCGCATCGAGCTGATGCCAGCCCTTTCCTTTTACGTTCGACGTATTCCAAACGTACGTGAACGGTGCGCTGTTGACTGTTGCGAGCGGAACGCCGTCGAGCCGGTACTGGACCGAGACGACTCCAGAACTGGCATTGACGGTGATCTGCACTGTGCTGCCCAAGCTGCCGGCTTGCGGATTCGTGATCTGCACGGCCGGCGGCAGAGGCGTGTTGACGGTGAATGTCGCGCTCGTGATTGTGCTGCTCGTCATGCCGGACGCCGAGGCTTGGGCCCGTACTGTGGCGCTCTTGCTCAGCACGAACGGCCCGGTGTAGGGAAGCGTGGGAGCGGATCCGTCAATGCTATAGGTGATCCGGGCGCCGGTGGTTGCCGATGCCAGTGTGACCGTGACCGAGCCGGTGAACGTGCCGCCGTTCGGAGAGATAGTCGGTGCGGCAGCGGCGACCGGCGGGTTGACCGTGAAGCTTGCGCTGCTGATCGTGCTGTTCAACATGCCCGCTGCCGAGGCCTGCGCCCGTACTGTGGCGCTCTTGCTCAGCACGAACGGCCCGGTGTAGGGAAGCGTGGGAGCGGATCCGTCAATGCTATAGGTGATCTGGGCGCCGGTGGTTGCCGATGCCAGAGTGACCGTGACCGAACCGGTGAACGTGCCGCCGTTCGGGGAGATGGTGGGCGCCGCTGCCGTGGCG
>JAEZIJ010000246.1 GCA_023436715.1 Acidobacteriota bacterium | reverse complement strand
TGGAGATGCAGCGTTCGTACAAGCCCCAGGCGTCTTCACAAAGAGAATCCATAGCTGAAACATAAAGCATCCTTGATGTTTCAGAAAGACTTATTTAAGTGGCATTGGGCGGTTTCGCCTGCCTTGGCAGCGCCTGACCCAGGAGCTTGTTGGCCCTGAGAGCCGTAGAATTTGGGCAGGATGCCAGTGTAGCAGCCGTCTCCGATAGAACTCTTCTGCAGCGCCAGGCGAAACCGCCTGCCCCACTTCCTCTTGCGCTGACAGGGCTAACGCGGGGTAATCAATCCGCCGAGCTTGTCCTGCTCGGAGGCGGCGGTTCGCGGGAACCGGGTCGCGTAAGCCTCCAGGTACTTGAGTCCCGAGCCCGTGTTGTAGATGACGATCCGCTCGTCGGGTTTGAGGAAACCGCTTGCGAGAAGTTTCCTGAGCGCCGCGACGCAGGCCGCGCCTTCCGGAGCGGCGAACATGCCTTCAAGCGACGCGAGTTCAACGCCGGCATCGAGCAGATCCGCATCGCTCACGGCAATCGCCGTCCCACCGCTCTCGCCGAGCGCCTTCAGGATGAGAAAGTCGCCGAGCGGTTTGGGCACACGTAGACCGCTCGCGACGGTGGCGGCATTGGGGTAGAACTCGCTGCGCTCCGCGCCGCTTTCGAACGCGCGCACAATGGGCTGGCACCCTTCCGCCTGCACGGCGATCATCCTGGGCCGGTGGCTATCGATCCACCCGAGCGCTTCCATCTCGGCGAACGCCTTCCACATGCCGATGAGTCCGACACCGCCGCCGGTGGGATAGAGAATCGCATCGGGCAGGCGCCAGTTCATCTGCTCGGCGATTTCATAGCCCATCGTCTTCTTCCCTTCGATGCGGTACGGCTCCTTGAGCGTGCCCATGTCGAACAAACCCTCGCGCGCCACGGCTTCGCCGGCCATGCGCGCGCAATCGCCGATCAGGCCGTCGACCAGCGTTACGCGGGCGCCGAAAGCCTTGCACTCGATGAAGTTCGATTGCCGCACGTCGCGCGGCATGAAGATATACGCCTCGATGCCGGCAGCGGCGGCGTAGGCGGCCAGCGCGCTCGCGGCATTTCCGGCCGAGGGGATCGCCGCCTTTCGGATGTTCAGCTCGACCGCCATGGAGACGGCGCAGGAAAGCCCGCGCGCTTTAAAAGAGCCGGTGGGATTCAGTCCCTCGTCCTTGATCCACAGATGCGGGGCGCCGAGGCGTTCACCGAGACGGCGCGCGTACACGAGCGGCGTCATCCCTTCGCCCAGGGAAACGATCGCCGCCGGCTTGCGTACCGGAAGAACAGGGGCGTAGCGCCACATCGTGGGCGGCCCGTTCTTGATCCACTCCCGGCTCCAACTTCCGCGCGCAAGATCGAGGTCATAGCGCACAAGGAGCGGACCGCCGCAGGCGCACAGATTGTGAGCGTGCCGCGGCTCGTACCGATGTCCGCAGACACTGCATTCCAGCTCGGTCAATGTGGTCATTGAATGATGCCATGATAGCAGCGCGCCGCGGGGAGTGTGGGATCATATCTGAATGTCCAGATTGCCCCTGTTCCTGCTGGGCGCGGCGTTGGCCGTTGCGGCGGTTCCGCAGAAGGTCGACGAAGGCTACACCGCGAAGATCCGGGAGTACACGACCGAGAAGTTTTTCCTGACGGAACTGGTGGATCATCTTCCCGCATCCGAACAGGTCCCAACGCCGGCGAAGTTCCTCGGTTATCCCGCCGGCACGCCGGACAAGCTCACGTATTCGAAAGACATTTACGGTTACATGCGTGCGCTCGAAAAGGCATCGCCGCGGGTGAAGGTCTTCTCGATGGGGCGGACGGAGGAGGATCGCGAGATGCTCCTTATAGCGGCCTCCGACGAGGCAAACATCGGGCGGCTCGAGCGGTACAAGGAGATCACGGCGAGGCTCGCGGACCCGCGCAAACTTACGGATGCGGATGCAAAGCAGCTCATCGCCGAAGGACTGCCCTTTTACTGGGCCACAGGGAGCATTCATTCGAGCGAAACCGGCTCGCCCGAGATGTTGATGGAGCTCGCGTACCGGCTGGCGGTTGAGGAGAGCGCGTTCATCCAGAACATTCGCAGGAATTCGATTATCCTGATTACGCCGCTGATCGAAGTGGACGGACACGACAAGCAGGTGGACGTCTACAACTACCGCAAGGCAAATCCGAAGAAAGCGGCGCCGAACTTGATCTACTGGGGCAAGTACGTCGCGCACGACAACAACCGCGACGGGATGGCGCTCTCGCTCGCGCTGAGCCGCAACCTGATGAAGTCCTTTCTGGACTGGCACCCGACGGTGCTGCACGACCTGCACGAATCGGTTCCGTTCCTCTACATCTCGACCGGGCTCGGCCCGTACAACGCCTGGCTCGACCCGATCGTGATCAACGAGTGGCAGGAACTGGCGTATCACGAAGTCAACGAGATGACAAAACGCGGAGTGCCGGGCGTGTGGACTCACGGCTTCTACGACGGCTGGGCGGCGAACTACATGTTCTACGTCGCCAACGGCCACAATTCGATCGGTCGGTTCTATGAGACGTTCGGCGGGCGCGGCGCCGATACGCTGGAACGGACGGTTCCGGCTTCGCAGACCACGCGCGCGTGGTACAGGCCTAATCCGCCGCTGCCGAAAGTGAAGTGGTCGATTCGGAACAACATCAACATGCAGCAGAGCGCCATCCTGTTCGGCATGGGCATGGTGGCCAACGGCCGGCAGCGGTTTCTCGAAAACTTCTACCTGAAGAGCAAGCGGTCCGTGATGAAGGCCGTGAACGAGGGGCCGGCCGCGTGGGTGATTCCGGGTGACGACTCGCGTCCCGGCGAGTGCGCCGCGCTCGTGAACCTGCTCCGGCTTCAAGGCGTGGAAGTACATAGAACCGGGAAGCCGGTCGAGGTCGGTGTCAAGGAGGGTAAGGACGAGAAGACGCTCAGCTTCGCCGCGGGGAGTTACGTAATCCGCATGGACCAGCCGTACAGCCGCATGGCGGACATGCTGCTCGATACGCAGTATTACAACCCGGGCGACACCCAGCCGTACGACGATACAGGGTGGTCTCAGGGCGCACTGCGAAACGTGAAGACGGTGCGGGTCACCGATGCGGCGATTCTGAAGGCGCCGATGACCGCGCTGACCGTACCGGCAAAGGCGCCGGGCGGACTTCGCGGCGCGGCGTCAACGGCGGGATATCTGATCAACCACAATGCGGATAACACGCTTGCGACGCTCCGGTTCCGGCTGAAGGAGCTGAAGATTTCCGCGGCCGAGGAAGCGTTCAAGGCGGCCGGACGGGATTTCGCCGCAGGTTCTTTCATCATTAAGACGGAAGGCAACCCGTCAGGCCTGCGCGAGAAGATCGAGGCGGCGGCAAATGACATCGGCGTGGTGGCCTACGCGGCGGACGAACTGCCCAAAGTGAAGGCGCACGAACTGGCGGCTCCGCGCATAGCGGTCGTGCACACCTGGACCAGCACGCAGACCGAAGGCTGGGTGCGGCTCGCGCTCGACAGCTTGAAGATTCCGTATTTCTACATCTCGGACCAGACGCTGCGGGCGACCCGTGACCTGCGCGCGAAGTACGACGTGATCCTGTTCGGGCCGGTCGGCGGTTCGGCTCAGCGGATAGTGAACGGGCTGCCGATGCGCGGCGATCCTATTCCGTGGAAGCAATCCGCGTTGATGCCGAATCTCGGCACTTCGCCGGACCAGACCGACGACATGCGCGGCGGCATGGGTCTGGAGGGCGTGCTGAACCTGAAGAGGTTCATCGAAGAGGGCGGGCTGTTCATTACTATCGGCGGGAACGCTTCGATCCCGATCGACTACGGCCTGATCGATTCCGTTTCGATTGTGCCCACGCGCGAATTGCAGGCACGCGGCGGGGTCTACAACGCGGTTGTGGCCGATGCGAAGAGCCCGATTGCCTATGGGTACGGGGATCGGCTGGCGGTGTACTTCAACCAGGCGCCCGTGTTTCAGGTGAGCAGCACCGGAGGGATGGGGCGCGCATTCGGCGACGACGAATCGCAGGGCAGCCGTCCCACTGGGCGCGGAAGCGCGGCAGACCCGGACATCCCGCAAGGGCGTCCGTACACAGCGCCTGAGCAGAAGCCGCCATTAAAGCCCGGCGAGGAACCGCCGATCCCGGAGGAGTACCTGGAACTGCTTCGTCCGATGCTGCCGTCGGCGGCGGAGCGGCCGCGCGTCGTGCTGCGGTTCGCCGAGGAGAAGGACCTGTTCGTAGCGGGCATGCTGGCCGGCGCCAGGGAACTGGCAAACCGCCCAGCGGTGGTCGATGTGCCGCTAGGCAAAGGGCACATCGTGCTGTTTGCGAACAATCCGATGTGGCGGCAGGGAACGCAGGGAAGCTTCTTCCTGGTCTTCAACGCCGTGATGAATTTCGACCACCTGGACGCCAAGTAGAACTCCTCGGCTTCCACGATACCGCCTGTCAAGCCAAATAACGAGGTGACCGAAACGGGGGTTGTTGAGCCACGTAAAAACATGACCGAACGCGCCGGCGTTTTCTCCTCTCGGTAAAGTGAAATCGATTCCCTGGGGAGTCGCGCTCCT
>JAEZIJ010000245.1 GCA_023436715.1 Acidobacteriota bacterium | reverse complement strand
CCCCGGGCGCGTGTGGGGGGGGGGCCCGGCCCGCCCCCTCACTGCCCGTACTTAATCGTCGATTCCCCTTCGTACTTGTGATAGTTGCGGAAGTCGATCGCGTTCCGCGAGCAGTTGCTCGATCCCCGCTGGCAACTCAACTGCTCCGCGTGCACCGGCAGCAGGTATTCGTTCACTCCGCCCAGCCGGACATACCGGTAATCCACGGAGGTTTCCACGGAATCGAGGGGAAACTCTTCGGGCAGCCGGCGCGCCTGCATCTCGATCCTGAGTATGCGGCCATTTTTGCGGTCTATCCATACCGAACCACCGTACGCCGGCCGGTACACCTGCGAAGGAACGTGAATGGACCAGTGGGAATTCGGCAGTTCGACGAAAAAGTCATACACGGCTGCGTCCGCTCCGGCGATTGACGCATTTCTCTGCAGCCTGAACTCGGCAGCCGTCCGGGACGCAAACAGGTCGGCCATAATACTGCCGTACTCGCCCTTCGACCAATTGCCGCCCAACTCCTCCATCTTCTTGCTCGTCGCTTTGCCATTCACAGCGAGGTTGCGGTACTGCTCGCGCCCGTCCTCATAAATCACCTCGGCTGTGACCACGTCCATCGGTTTCCAATTCGCCGGGCGCGAGGAACTCAGATACCGGGTGGTCATCTGGCGGCAGACGTAGTTGGGCAGTCTCTCGTCGAAAGCCTCCGCCGCCAGCCGGGCTTTTTCAATCAGCGGGTCCGTCTTTGGCGGTTCCGCAGGAGGCGGCTCGGAGGCGCTTTCCGCTTCCCCGCCTACTGTTGGCTCGCGGCTCTTTGCGGGACCGCCCCGGCTCAGCACCGGCGGTCCGGGGTCGTCGGCGCCCACGCGCACCGGAGGCCCGGGGTCGGGAGTTGCCGCGGGCGGCGCGGCCGCCTCCGTCTCGGCATCCTGGTCCTTGGGCGGCGAATCGGCGCGCCGGAGCACGGGCGGGGCTTCATCGCCATGGGTCCGCTGGAGCGAAGGCTCAACGGGCTGCGAGGCGCGCGCACGCTCCTCGGCGGTTCCCGCCTTCTGGCAGGTCACTGCGACGGCGTAGAGGAAACCTTCGTCGTCCTGCGCGGCCTCGACGAAGAGGTGATCGCCCGGCCGGAACTCAGCGGGCTTCGCCTCCGCCGAATTCCTGTAGAAGGTGGTCTTCGGGGTGCGCGCGAGCGTCAGAATGCGGGTGTCCTGCGCTTCCAGAATCAACTCCTTCTCGCTCAGCCTGCGCAGGACGCCGGAAATATTGAGATTCGGCTCGTCCGGGGGCGCTTTCTTCTGTTTTCCACCGCGGGGGATGCCCAGCGGCGGGACGCGCGGCGTACGGCCGCCGGGGTACTGTGCGGCGGCCGACAGCGCCACGGCCAGGAACACAGAGAGCGCAATCCAGCGCTGCATAGCCTTGTGATGCCGCCCGGCGTGCCAGGGTTACTCCGAACGCGCGGGCGCTCACCGCCAGCGGATCACCCGCACCACGGGGTGAACATCTTTTTCAGCATCGGCATAGGGCGACCGGCTATAGAAGAACCTGAGGCGCTCCGAAGCGCTGGCCGCAAACTCCGGATCGGACTTCAACCGCTGCTCGAATTCAGCCCGAAGCTTCGGGTCGCGCGCGAGCATCCGGCGTGCAATCGGCTCCATCACATAGCTGGAGAAGTATTCCTTCTCTTCGAAGACGGTGTCGAAAAAGCCCCAATGCGCAGCCGAATCCGGCGCATCCGGCTCCAGAATGCTCATCGCTACACGAGCGGCGCGCTGGTTCATCGGGACCAGTACGGCGCCGGCCGGCAGCCTCCGCGAATCGCGTATGACCTGGGTGCGGAAATCGGCCCGGTGCCGCCCTTCGTAGGGCCGCTGGGCCCATTTCGCATCGGTGAAACGGTAGACCTCCACTTCCGCCTCGCGTTCCCGCGGAAGCGGTTCGGTCCGCACCCCGTGCAGTTGGAGAAGGTCGATCACGGCGCCCCACTCTCGCGGCACGGAGTAGGCAAGCGGAACCGTGGGAGCCAGGGTCGTTGTGGTTCGGGAGAAGAGGCGAGAAGGGATGTCTACCGGCCGGTCACCATACACGATCACCTGCCCGCCCGTAATCGGGCTGTTTTCCATCCGTGAAGAAACGCCCTTGAACGTGAACGGCTCCGCATCGGAAGTGTCAACTTCTCCGGCCAAAAACAGCGGCTTGCCCTCCTGTTGCGTGATTTCGCGGTCGGCGGACTCGACTGCGTTCTTGAGAGCGGCAGCGTCGCGGCAGATGATGCCGATGGCGTGCCGCATGACGTCGTAGTGCGCCCATACCCGCGTCTTGAACGCCTTCAGGCTGTGCGTTTCCACCAGAAGCGCGGCACGGTTCTGAACGGCGGCGTATCCGGTGGAGTACCGTGGCTCGAAGGTTCCTCCTGAAAGCCCTTTTGCGAGGTCGCGCGAATCGAGCGGCTCGGCGTACGGCGCTATGCTGTGCCCATCGCGCTCCATCGCCGCGTTCAGCGCCGGCAGAAATTTCTGCTTCGTCCAGAGGCCGACTGATGGCCAGATGTCCTGTTCGGTGGGCATGGAGATGGTGAGGTCGTACTGCTGGTCCTGCCCGTCGGTGACGTGGTTGTCGATCAGAAGGCCGGGCAGCCAGGCGCTATACATCCGAAGCCAGGCGCGCATCTCCGGTGCGTCCGCCTTTATGTAGTCCCTATTCAGATTGATGCGCTGCGCCGTTGCCCGGAATCCCATCGCGGCGGGCCCGTTCTGGTTGATCCGGTTGTAAGGAGAGAAGCGCTCGTGCCCGTCCACATTGAAGACCGGGATGGCCAGCACGATGACGTGGTCGAGCCATGACGCATAGCGCTTGCTCACTACGATGTCGCGCAGCAGCATCGCCGTGGCGTCCTTGCCGGCGATCTCACCGGCGTGTATCCCGTTCTGGATCAGGATAATGGGCTTGCCCGTGCGCGCTGCGGCCTCCGGAGTGAACGCCTGGTCTTTCGACACGACGAGCATCACGAGGTCGCGGCCCTGCGGCGTCCGGCCCAATGTAATCACTCGCACCAGGCGCGAAGTGCGCTCCAGGCGGCGCGCGAGTTCGAGCGAATCGGCGTAGCGGCCGGTCTCACGGAACTGCGTCTTTTCGGCGTGTGTCAGAAGCGCAGGCGGCGCGGCGGCTCTGCTCTGTTCGAGCGATTCGGCGCGCGCCGCCGCGGGAGGCTCATAGCCCGAATGCGGCGGAGCCTGCATCAACAGAGCGGCAAGGGCCAAATGAAGCATATGAGACAGGCCGCGAGGCCTGTCCCACAATCTTACGCCGGTTCCGCGTCGGAATCACATCGAACCACTCCCGGTAGCCGTAGCCTGGGCGTATCACTTAGTACGTCTAGTACGCCTACGCCACCACCCCCACATTTTGCATTTGTATACCCTCGCTTTCTAGTGCATTACACCCCGCTTCGCAGTAGTATGGTCCTGAGCGTACCACAGCCGTATATAGACCATAGGACCCAGAAGTCCTAAATCTATCAGAGGCTTCGCCTAGTATCATCAATGCCCCCTAATGAGGGGAGTTGAGTTTTGAAATCATTGCTGCCGGTACACCGATGGGCGGTACCGGGACAACAGCAGAACCTGAAACCAAACTGGGTGCCGGACGCCGGCACGGAGAGGACTATGTTGAAACCATTCTCAGTTGTTCTTTTGATCGCGCTCGCCGGGGTTGCCAACGCCACCCCTGTTCTTAACGTCGATCTCAATCTCTGCAACTCCGGTCTTTGCGGGGCGGGCGGTATCGCTGACGGTATCGTCGTCGCCAAGGTTTCCGCTACCGACACGGCCGCCGGGCTCAGTATCACGGTCGATACTCAAGACCCGGGCTGGGTGCTGTGGGGTCAGGGGCTGTTCGGGTTCAATGCCAAGACAGGCGGCACTCTGGTGCTGCCGAACGGGTACGACGACGCCGGATCCGGGAACGAAGACGGATTCGGAACATTTCAGTACAGGATCAACGGCCCCAGGGCCGGCGGCCTCGCTGCCAACGGGCTGACGAACTTCAGCTTCATTGTTACGGGGCTGCAAGTCTCCGACATCGTCCCGAACCCGAGCGGCCACCTGTTCGCCGCACATATCGGCGTGTTGAACGGGGGCAAGACTGGATTCGTCACGGATGGCCCCCAGGCCGAGGCCGTTCCGGAACCGGGCACGTTTGGCCTGCTCGGAGCGGCGCTCATCGGCTTCGGCTTCCTCGCGAGACGCTTCCGCTTGCGCTAACTAAGGCACAGATTCGCCGGGCGCGACTGGGCCAGCCGGACCCAGACCCAGAACACGCGCCCGGCGTTTGTCTTTCCGGCGACCTGCGCTCTGGGGTGGCTGGCACGGCGCAAGTGCGGCGGCCGATCCCTCCTTAAGATTCCTCCACAGTCTACGTCACACCGACCGCCGGCCATGGCAGACTAGAAAGTTATTCCAGACCAAGCCGGAGGAGTCGCCGTGAAGACGCTTGTAGTGGCAGGGGACCTGTTGTGGGAAAACAGCCTTGTGCAGGCTGGAGGCCGGAGGGAGCGCAATGACCAGCGCCCGCCTCAGGCCACCGCGCACCGGCAGCCCGGCGGTGCCTGGTACCTCGAGTCCCTGCTACGCATGGCGTGTTCCGATATAGCGGTTGAGGTGGGGGGGCCGGCGCCGAGCGAAGCGGCGGGCCAAGCCTACTCGCTGTGGACCCCACAGGAGCAGTACCCTGGGAGCAGATCGAGAGTCTTTCGAGTTTCCCAGTTCCTCGGCTACGCAGGATCGCCCACATGGTCCACCATTCCCCAGGATTTCCTCACGCCCGACCTGCTGGTGATCGACGACCTGAACATGGGCTTCCGCGATGACGCGACGTCCTGGCCCGCCGCGCTTCAGACCGGCGGAGCACCGCTCAACATCATTCTGAAGACCACCGTTCCGCTCAGCAACGGAGCACTCCGGAAGAGACTGCTGGAAGATTTTGCCGACCGGCTGAACATCGTGGTGCCGGTTTCCGCGCTGAGGTACCGCCGTGCCTCGATCACGAAGGCGCTTTCCTGGGACCGTGCCATTGAGGAGACGGCCCGGGAGTTTGCCGGCGGCATATCGGCGACCGACCTCGGGCAGGCCCGCCGGGTGCTGGTGCACTTCGGAGCTTCGGGGGTTGCGACCTTCGCTCGCGGAGGTTGCCTGGAGCGATTCCTGTACCACCCGGAGGACCTGGAGGGCGTGTTCGAGTCCAGGCGGCCGGGCATGGCGCCGGGTGCGACGTCCGTATTCGCGGCCGCGCTTGCACGCCATATCCTGCAGCCGGAAGACTACCCTTTGTATATAGCGCTGGGCCGCGCCCTGGCAGCCCGTCGCGCGCAGCACGAGATGGGAGGAGGACCGGAGGAGTGTTTTTCCGCGGCGGGCGCAGATCGCGCTATCGGCGAGGCATTCCATCCGCACGCCGGCGCACCGGAGCCGGCGCGCCTGTTCTTCACGGCTCCCGCGCACAGGCTCTTGGACGAGATCGCGTTACGGGACCAGCCGGACACGGCGTCGGACCTGCTCAGGGACGTGACAGGCGCAGGTTACGAGTACGGGGCGGCCAAAGCGGCGGACGTGGTGCTGCGCGGTCCGGTGGCGGCGCTGGGGCCGGCTCCCCGGGCGCAATATGGCCGTTATCTCACGGTGGACCGGCAGGAGATCGAGCGGATCAACGCGATTCGCAGCCTTATCGTGGGTTACCGGGAGAGCCCGAACGACCAGCGCCCGCTCTCCATTGCGGTATTCGGACCGCCCGGAGCGGGCAAGTCCTTTGCCATCCGGCAGCTCGCTTCGGAACTGCCCGTGAACGGAACAACCCTCGAGTTCAACCTCTCGCAATTCGAATCGGTTGCGGACCTGCACACGGCGTTTCAGCGCATCCGGGACGAATCCATCCGCGGGGGCATTCCCATCGTTTTCTGGGACGAGTTCGAGTGCAGCGATCTGCGCTGGCTCAAGGAATTCCTGGCGCCGATGCAGGATGCGGAGTTCCAGAGCGGCGGGATGGCGTTCCCGCTCGGCAGGGCGGTATTCGTGTTTGCCGGCAGCACATCCCACTTCGAAGTGTTCGACCGCACGAACGCGGCGCGGGACACCGAGAAGTTCCGCGCGGCGAAGGGGCCGGATTTCGTCAGCCGCCTGAGGGGCTTCGTCAACATCAAAGGACCGAACCCGACGAATCCGACGGGGACAACCGATGAACAGGCGCGGGCGGGAGACCTTGCGCACCTGATCCGCAGGGCGCTCGTGCTGCGTACGGCGATCGAGCGTTTCCACCCGCAGTTGATCGATTCGCGGACGGGGCTGGCGGCAATTGCCTCCGGAGTTCTCTCGGCATTCCTGCGGGTGAAGAAGTACACTCACGGGGCGCGGTCGCTCGAGGCCCTGTTGACGATGAGCAACCTGGAAGGCGCGACCCATTTCGGCGTGGCGGAACTTCCCTCCCCCGATCTTCTCAGCCTGCACGTGAGCACGGATTTTCTGGAGCACGCTCGCGACGGGCAACTTGAACTGGCGGTGGTGGAGGCGATCGCGTCGGAGAGCCACGAGCGCTGGCGGCTCGAACGGCAGGAGCAGGGCTGGACGTACGGTCCGGTGCGAGACGACGCCGCGAAGCGCCATCCGCTGCTGCGGGCGTATACGGAGCTACCCGAACCGGATAGGGAGCGCAGCCGTTTTGCAGCGAGGCTGGCCGAGGCGAAGCTGTATGCACTCGGCTACCGGATCGTGCGGCGGCAGGACTCGGGGGAGCAAGCAGAGCGGCCCGTTTTCCGCGAAGAGGAGATCGTGCGGCTGATGAAAATGGAGCACGATATCTGGCTGCGGGACCATCTTTTGAAGGGTTATGAATGGGCGGCGGAGACCAACGAGCGGCTCCGGCTTCACCGCGATATTCTCCGCTTCGACGACGTGCCTGTCGCCGACCGCCGGGTGGACCGCAAGGCGGCGGAAGCGACCATCGATGCGCTTTGGAAGCACGGCTTCACGTTGGTGGCGCGGGGGTAGGTGCGCCACGGACAGGCCGGGAGGCCTGTGCCACTCAGCGCTTGTCGATGGGGACCCAGGGCTGGCCGTCGGGCTGGCCCTTGTAGTCAGCGCGGGGGCGAATCAGCCGGTTGTTGCGGTACTGCTCCATGATGTGGGCGGTCCAGCCGGACATGCGGCTCACGGCGAAGACCGGCGTGAACATATCGGCCGGGATGCCGAGGGAGTAGTAAGTGGAAGCCGAGTAGAAATCGACGTTGGCGTTCAGTCCCTTCTGCTCCTTGACGGTGCGCTCAATTTCGCGCGAGGTCTCAAACAGGGTCTGGTGGCCGGTGCGGCGGCCGAGTTCCTCGGAGAGGACACGGAGGTGCGTCGCGCGCGGGTCTTCCGTGTGATAGACGCGGTGGCCGAAGCCCGGAACCTTGACCTTCAACCCGAGGCGGTCGCGGATGAGCTTCAGCGCCTGGGAGGTGCCGCCGGCCTCGATCAGGAGACGGATAACGTCCTGGTTGGCGCCGCCGTGCAGCGGGCCTTTAAGCGCGCCGATGGCCGAGGTGACGGCCGAATACATATCGGAGAGGGTGGCGGCCGTGACGCGCGCGGCGAAGGTGGATGCGTTGAACTCGTGATCGGCGTGGAGGGTGAGAGCGACGTCGAAGGCGCGCTCCATGAGCTCATCCGGCTTCTTTCCGGTGAGCGTGTAGAGGAAGTTGGCGGCGAATCCGAGTTTGGGGTCGCCCTGGACGGCAGTCTTGTCATTGCGCAGACGGTCGAACGTGGTGAGGATGGTGGCGGTCTGCGCCATGAGCCTCTCGGCCTTACGGAGGTTGGCTTCCCCGGTGTTATCGCCCGCGAGCGGATCGTAGAGGCTGAGCATGGAGACCGCGGTGCGGAGCACGTCCATCGGGTTGGCCTGCGGCACTTTGCCCAGGAAGTCCACCACGGGCAGAGGGAGCGGGCGGTTGGCAACGAGCGCCGCTTTCAGGTCATCCAGTTCCGCGTGGTTTGGCAGGCGACCGTGCCAGAGGAGGAACACGACTTCCTCGAAGGTGGCGTTATCGGCCAGGGTGTGGATGTTGTAGCCACGATAGCTGAGGACGCCTGCTTCGCCGTCGATGAAGCAGATTTCGGAGTCTGCCGCCACAACGCCTTCGAGTCCCGCGGTCCGCGGAGTCATGGTGCTCATGGTTTTTGCCCCTTTTGCTGCCTCCATTGTAGCGCCGAAAACCCGACAGTCCAGGAGGCCTGTCCCACGCTGTAACTCTCGGTTACACTTGGACTGGGAGGCGCTCTGCGAATGGCTACGCGCACCAGAGTCCAGGTCGCCGGTGACCAGCCGGCGCGGCTTGGCGGAGTCGATCCGGAGACCCTGATCAGGGCGTTCCGAGTCATGTACCTGTCGCGGCGGCTGGACGACCGCGAGATTCTTCTGAAGCGCCAGAACAAAATCTTCTTCCAGATCAGCGGCGCGGGGCACGAGGCGATCGGCGCGGCGGCGGGAGTGGCGCTGCGCGCGGGGCACGACTGGTTCTATCCGTATTACAGGGACCGTGCGCTGTGCCTGATGCTGGGCGTGACGGCGGAGCAGATGCTGCTCTCGGCGGTGGGCGCGGCGGCGGACATCGCGTCCGGCGGGCGGCAGATGCCCTCGCACTGGGGCGCGCCGCAGTTGAACATCGTGAGCTCGTCATCGCCGACGGGCACGCAGTTCCTGCAAGGGGTGGGGTGCGCGGACGCGGGGCGGAGACTGCATCCGGAGAGCGACGAAGTGGTGCTGGTGAGCTGTGGAGACGGGGCGACCAGCGAGGGGGAATTCTGGGAGGCGATGAACGTCGCGTGCCTGGAGCGGCTTCCGGTGCTCTTCCTCGTAGAGGATAACCACTACGCGATTTCGGTTCCGGTGGAGAAGCAGACGGCGGGCGGGAATATCGCGCGGCTGGTGGCGTCGTTCCCGGGGCTGTTCGTGCGCGAGGTGGACGGCACGGATTTCGTGGCGAGCCTGGCGGCGATGAAGGAGGCGGCCCAGTGGTGCCGCGAGCGCAACGGCCCGGCGCTGGTGCGCGCGGAAACAATTCGCCCGTACTCGCATTCGCTCTCAGACGACGAGCGGCTTTACAAATCGGAAGCGGAGCGAACCGCGGAGGCCGCGCGCGACCCGGTGCTGACGTTCCCCGAGCGGCTGGTGAGCGAAGGCGTGCTGGACCGCTACGCGCTTCAGGTGATCGTACACGAGCTGGATATCGAGGTGCAGCGGGTGACCGAGGAGGCTCTGCACGCGCCCGGTCCGCCGCGCGGTTCCGCGCTGGCGCGTCTCTATTCGGACGAGGTCGACCCGGCGTCGGCGCTGTTTTCGACGCATCCGCGCTTCGACGGCGACGCGCGGACGATGGTGGACGAGATCAACCTGACGCTCGAAGAGGAGATGCGGCGCGACCCGCGCATCGTGGTGTTCGGCGAGGACGTGGCCGATTGCAGCCGCGAGGCGAACCTGACGCAGGTAAAGGGCAAGGGCGGCGTATTCAAGGCGACGGCGGGATTGCAGCGCGAGTTCGGTTCCGGGCGGTGCTTCAACGCGCCGCTGGCGGAGGCGGCGATAATCGGGCGCGCGATCGGGATGGCGACGCGCGGGCTGAAGCCGGTGGCGGAGATCCAATTCTTCGATTACATCTGGCCGGCGATGATGCAGTTGCGCGACGAGTTGGCGACCATGCGGTGGCGCTCGAACGGCGGTTTCTCGTGCCCGGCAGTGGTGCGGGTGGCGATCGGCGGGTATCTGGGCGGCGGTGCGATTTACCACAGCCAGAGCGGCGAGGTGGTGTTCACGCACATCCCGGGGCTGCGGGTGGTAATGCCGTCGAACGCGCTGGACGCGTGTGGGCTGCTGCGCACGGCGCTGCGATCGGACGACCCGGTGATGTTCCTGGAGCACAAGCGACTGTACCGCGAGCCGTACAACCGCTCGCCGCACCCGGGGCCGGAGTACATGATCCCGTTCGGGAAGGCGAGCGTGGTGAAGACGGGGCGGAACCTGACGATTGTGACTTACGGCGCGCTGGTGCAGAAATCGCTGCAGGCCGCGACGCAGATCGAGCGGCGGACGCCGGGCACGACGATCGAGGTGATCGATCTGCGCAGCCTGTCGCCGTATGACTGGGAGGCGATCCGGGCGAGCGTGGAGAAGACGAGCCGCGTGCTGATCGTGCACGAGGACTGCCTGTCATGGGGCTACGGCTCGGAGATCGCGGCTCGGATTGCGGGGGAGTTGTTTGAGTATCTGGATGCTCCGGTGGGGCGCGTGGCTGCTTTGGATACTTGGATTGGGTATAACCCGCAGTTAGAGAATGAGATTTTGCCTCAGGTGGAGGATGTTATTCGGGAGGCGGAGCGGGTGCTGGGGTGGTGAGAGCTACAGCAGCCGCTCAAGGTCCTCGGCGCTGATCCGGCAATCGCGAAGGATCTTCTGCAACAGACCGGGGCCGATGATTTCGCCAGCGTGCAGCGGAACGACTGTGGCGCGCCCGTCATTGTGTCGCAGAAAATGGTGGCTTCCCTTCACGCGGACCACAGCGAAACCAAGCCCCTTCAATGCACGAATCAGATCGTGCCCGGTGATCCGAGGCGCTCTGCTCATGCCGCGATTGTGACCCGCTGGATACCCACGAACTCCAGGTCCGATGGCGCACCCTGAACCTCCAGGCACAAGCTGATCGCCTCCCGAATGCGTTCCATCACTTCGTCGAGCGATTTCGCCTGGGTGTGGCAGCCGGGCAACTGAGGGACCGAAGCCACGTAATAGCCTTCCGAATCGCGTTCTATGACGACGTCAAACTGCCGCTGCACGCTGACCTCCGCGTGTCTATTGTAGCTAAGCCCGTGCCGAATCGAAATCCACCGGCAGACAGGGCTGATGCCGTTCCCGAAGGAAGTCCGTCCGGCCCGGTTCCGTAAGCGGAGCCTTTGCTACAGTGGCTCGGCACAGATCAAGACCTGCCATGCGTTGGGTCTGTAATACGGTAGAATATCTCGACAATGGTCCAGGTTGCCATTGGTTACGGCGAATACTCCGGATATCTCATAACAGAGATTCCCGACGAGTTCTTGTCATCGTTGGGACAGAGATATCCACTGAGCGCCGGCGCGTACGACACCAGTGACGGAGCCACTCTCCTGATCGCAGTCGCAGTGCATGAGGAACTAGCCCGGCGTGCATCGGGCGGTAAGGCGAAGAAGCATATTCCAACAGTTTCAGAGTTTGCAGTGAAAATCGTAACGCAGGGGTTCTGGCAGCTAAGTAAAGTACATCATCCAGATCAGCACGGCGACAACGAGGCTCAACGGCGTCTAGCCGAAGCGCGCGACTGTTTGAAGCGCCTTTGCGACAACCTTACGGAAGATCCTGTTGAGAATGCTGTTTGGATTCCGGAGCCACTTGGACGTCAGACGAGGACACCGCACGCAGTGTTCGCGGACGGTCCTCTGGAGGACGACGTCCCGTTTTAGGTGGGGCAAGAGATGAGTTTTCCATCCGATATCAAGGCGTGCATGAAGGATTGTATTCTGGCTTTGCTCTGGCCGCGCAAGGATATAGTCTCCTTCTTTCTAGATCACGGCTGCACGAAGAGTGATGTCGAGTCCGTAGCCAATTTCGAGTTGGACCAACTCTCGCGAGCAAAGATTGTCGATCAGGTGTTCGATCGCCTTTCGACGTTGCCCGACGGTGGCTTAGGTCAGTTTCGAGCAATGCTGCAGGCTCTACTTATCTGGTCGCATTTTGATCCCTATTATTTCGACGAATTACATAAGCTCGACCGCAAGACCGCCGACCAGCGCCTTCAGCACCTCCGCCAGCTTCAGGAGATTCGTGATGCGCGGATCCAACAGGATCGGCTGCGACGCGAGCTAGCTCGATCGGCCGCACAGAAGCCCAGTCGGACGATGCAGGAACTACGGGACCAGTTTCTCGGCCTCTATAATGGCCATGATTCGCCGCAAGCACGCGGATACAAATTCGAGAAAATCCTAATGGATCTCGCGAAGAACTCGAATCTCGAAACTACCGAGCCTTTTCGCGTCCATGGCGAACAGATTGATGGTGCCCTGAAATTCGACGGCGAACACTACTTGATCGAGGCAAAGTGGCAGGACAAGGCAGCAAGCAATGAACCTCTGTACCAGTTCGCCGGCAAGATTGAGGGCAAGATGTATGGTCGAGGTATCTTCGTGTCTGTTCACGGATTTAGCAATCCAGTGGTGAGCAGCCTAACGGTGGGCAAGGCCATCAAGACAGTACTCGTAGACGGAGAAGACCTCGTTCTCGTCCTTGAGGAACACTTGACGATGGCTGAAATGATTGATGCAAAGGTAAAGGCCGCACAAACTCGCGGGCTAATCTACGCTCATCCAGTCACGGGCTGCAACAAGCATGATGCCACACGCGCCGGTCAGAAATTGGATTCATAAGGTATCCTTGCGCCGGTTTGCTTAGACTGCCACCGCCACTCCACATGCGATGGCCACCAGTCACCTGAAGGCAGGTCTTCCTCTTCGATTCGGATTACAAGGGGAGGCCGGGGGCGGTCTGCGACCTGCCAGACTTCAGCTTCCGGGCGATCTCTCTGTATCGAAACCCGCGAGACGGCCCATTTTAGGCGGCGATCACGATTGTATAGTCCCGGCGGCCGGCGGCGGCGGCCAGGTCCGTGACACCGTCGCGCTCGCGTCGCGCTTCGATGATTTTGCGCGCGACGTCGCGGGCAATTTCGAGCGCTTCGGCGACCGTCCGGCCCTGCGCGACGAGGCCGGGGAGCTGATCGGAAGTTGCGAGAAACACGCCTTCGGGCAACTCCTCGACCTGGACATCGATTGCCAGCTCCATACGAGACTGATCGTACCACTTCCCAAGGGGGCGACACCGGGTACGGACACCTCTGTCCACCCGCTCGGCGGGCCGGGCATGCCCGGCGCCTACGCTTAGCCGGTTCCCGTTTCCGCGGTGTCCTCGAACCCGACGGCGTAGTGGTATAGGAGGGGATCGGGAGAAATACGATCCGAAGCAGTTTCGTTCTGTTCGAAGTGAAGCACGACGAGGGGCTGCCCCACTGGAGCACCGGAGCAACGCCCGTCTGTCGAACAGCAGCGCAATTTGAGGCACTCGCGGTAGCGCGGGTGAGAGGGTACGATTATTAACAAGAGGGGCAGTGTATATGAGCGAGCGCAACCTTCTATCGGTCGCATTCCCGATCCTGGGTGAGGCGCAGATCACAGAGCTGGAACGCTGCACCAATGCCGTGCCGAGGTCATTTCGGGACGGGGAGACTCTGTTCGCCGTTGGCGACCGCGACTTTGGGTTCTTCATCGTCAAGTCGGGCGAGGTCGAAATAGTAGACCACACCGGCGACAAGCCGGAGACGTTGACGATCCATCACAAGGGGGCGTTCACCGGGGACATCACGCATTTGACCGGCGGGCGGGCCATCGTCAGCGGCGTTGCGCGAGGCGACTGCGAGGTGTCCGAGGTGACGAGCGGCGCGCTGCGCGGCGCGCTCAACCAGTGCCCGGAGATCAGCGACATCATTCTGCAGGCGTTCATTGCGCGGCGGCAGCTTCTGCACGAATCCCCTGCCTTCACCGGCCTGCGGGTGATCGGGTCGCGCTACTCGGTGGATACATTCCGGGTTCGCGATTTCCTATCCAAGAACCGCATTCTGTTCACGTGGGTGGACGTGGAAACGGACCCGGATGTGGACCGGCTGCTGAAACAGTTCGGGGTGACGGAGTCCGACACGCCGGTGGTGGCCTGCGGGGCGATGGTGCTTCTGCGCAATCCCTCGAACCGGGAGCTCGCGGATGCGGTGGGGATCCACCAGCCGCTCGAGGACAGGGTGTACGATCTGGTGATAGTGGGGGGCGGTCCGGCGGGACTGGCGGCGGCGGTTTACGGGGCGTCGGAAGGGCTGCGGACGCTGGTGCTCGAGACCTCGGCGCCCGGGGGACAGGCGGGCAGCAGCATGAGGATCGAAAACTACCTCGGCTTTCCCACGGGTTTGACGGGAAGCGAACTGGCGAACCGGGCCATCCTGCAGGCCAGCAAGTTCGGCGCGCGTTTGTCCATTCCCGCGGCGGTCGACCGGCTGGCGTTCGAAAGCGGTTATACGGTCGTTCACCTGGACGGAGATGGGGCGGTCACCGCCAGGTGCCTGCTGATCGCAACGGGCGCGGACTACCGCCGGCTGGGCGTGGAGGGGTCCGAGCGATTCGAGGGAAGGGGTGTTTACTATGCCGCGTCCCTCGCCGAGGCGCAACTGTGCGCGGGCCGGCGGGTGGTGGTTGTGGGCGGGGGGAATTCGGCGGGCCAGGCGGCGGTGTTTCTGGCCGGGCACGTTCCGCACGTGATGCTTCTGCTGAGGGGAGGCGACCTGTACAAGAGTATGTCCAGCTACCTTGCGCGGCGAATCGAGCAGACGGCCAACATCGAGCTGGTGTGCAATACGACGATCAGACGGATGGACGGCGACACGCACCTCGGGTCGGTCGAGATTGTGAACAGCAGGACCGGCGACGAGCGGACGGTGGAGACGCCGGGCGTGTTCAGTTTCATCGGCGCCGAGCCGAGGACGGGCTGGCTGCCCGCGGAAATCGAGCGAGACGCGAAGGGGTTCGTCCTGACCGGGGCCGGCCTGGCGCGCTCCCAATACTGGACGTCAGTGCGCAGCCCGTTTCTGCTGGAGACGAGCCGGCCCGGCGTGTTCGCGGCGGGAGACGTGCGGTCGGGCTCGGTGAAGCGGGTGGCGTCAGCGGTCGGGGAAGGTGCGATGGCGGTTCAGTTCGTGCATGAGTGCCTGAGGTGAATCCTGGGGGACACGCTGAGCCAGCCCGGAGTGCC
Organism: Acidobacteriota bacterium; assembly: GCA_023436715.1. Lineage (GTDB taxonomy): Bacteria > Acidobacteriota > Terriglobia > Bryobacterales > Bryobacteraceae > Fen-330. Next base: position 4,422 of record JAEZIJ010000245.1, on the reverse strand, counting down.
CCCCCCAGGATTTCCTTCTTACATGAACCCCCGCACGGGCGCCGGATCGAGGCTGCGAACTACCGAGTCCGCCGCGACTGCCAACTGCATGGCGAACGCAAAGAACGCCGGGGATTGGCCGAGGAGGAGGAGGTCGGCTGTGAATGCGTTGACGGTGGCCACCGCCCCGCCGAGCTGGGTCGAGGTCGGCCGGATCACGGAACACAGAGGCAGACTCGTGTTGATGAATTGGCAGGGCTCAGGCAGGACCTTGTTTGTCTGCGTAAGTTCGGTGGGAGGGTTATTGAGATTCGGAAAGGTCACTCCGGTCTGGGGGTCCTTGACACCTGCCAAAGGTTCGGAAACCGCATTGCCCGCCTTATCGTGCCAGAGCGAGAAGTGGTCGATCTCGACTCCGCCGATACTCACGAGAACGCGAAGCACCTCCGGATCGCTTGCCTTGAAGGCGAGCGTGGGATACAGGCTCGATCCGCCCTGCTCAATGAACGCAAAGTGAAAGCTCGCAGTGTTGGCGATAGCCTGCATGCGGGACTGTTGGGGCGACGCAGGGGGGACGGGCTGGTCCTGTTTCGGCGGCGTATCGGCATCGTCGATAGGAATCGCCGGTTGGCCGACGATGGGAAACGGCCCCGTGAATGTGGCGCCCAAATCGGGGTTCTGTTCACTCCGGTAGCGCGTATACCAGCTAGTGTCCACATTGAGCTTCATCAGGTTCGTGAGCCGCCCGATTTGCTTTGCCCCGGTTGCCTTACTACTCGGTAGAGTCCGGAAGGCATCGAGGTTAACAGGTTCGGCCCCCCTGGAGACCAGGTAGGCATTGAGGAAGGCGGCGTGGCTGATCTCGTCATCGGTGTTATCCGTGACGTACTGCGGCATGTCCATGTCGATATTCTGAAGCGCCGCCATGTAGGCTGGGTTTCCTCCATCCACGCCGCCCAACTCGGCGTATTGGCTCCAGAGGTCCGTCTCGACAGTTTCGGCCCATGCCGCGAACCTTAAGAGCGCGGCGTCGCCGGCAGTGAGTGGGGCGGTCGCTTGCGCGAAGAGTCTACCGCCAGGTACGGCTGCTGCACCGGCCAGGCCGATTCCCCGCAGAAATGAGCGGCGCTTTACGACATTTCGCCAGCGAGTAGTCAGATCTGCATTCTGTTCCGCGATCGAGTCTTTCTTCATGTGCTCCTCCTAAGTTCACGAACTTGTTGCGGCACACGTACAGTCTGGAAGTTCTTTGTAAGTAAGGCGCTCTCACCGCGTCAAAGGCTGCTTACGGAGAATCGCGCCACTCTGGATAGCCCCTTTGTTGGCGAGTGTCTCTCATCGGGACAGGGACAGTCAAGTAGGTTTTCGGCGCGCGGTGTGGGGGTTGGAGAGGGGAAAATCCGGAGGCTTGTGCGGTGACCGGCCCGGTCATTTCGGTTCCCTGTAAGATCGTTGCAGGAGGGGTGCACGATCATGCCGAAGATGAGGGCGGTACAGGTTTCCCGGGCGAAGGGGCCTTTCGAGATGGTGGAGCGGGAGATTCCGGAGCCCGGGCCAGGGACGGTGCGAATCAGGGTGCAGGCGTGCGGGATCTGCCACAGCGATTCGATGACGAAGGAGGGGGAGTTCCCGCTGGTGCAGTACCCGCGGGTCCCAGGGCACGAGGTGGCCGGCGTGGTGGACGCGGCCGGGCCGGGGGTAGCGAGGTGGAAGGCGGGGCAGCGCGTCGGGGTAGGGTGGAACGGCGGATACTGCGGCTACTGCGATGCGTGCAGGCGGGGCGAGTTCTTCGCGTGCCAGACGATGACAGTGATTACCGGCATCACGCAGGACGGCGGGTACGCGGAGTACCTGGTGGCGCGCGCGGAGGCGCTGGCAGCGATGCCGGAGGATTTGTCGCCGGTTGAGGCGGCGCCGCTGATGTGCGCGGGGGTTACGACTTACAACTGCCTCCGGAACAGCGGAGCGCGGCCGGGGGACCTGGTGGCGGTGATCGGGCTGGGCGGACTGGGGCATCTCGGGGTTCAGTTCGCGGCGAAGGCGGGGTTCCGGACCGCTGCAATCGCGAGGGGAAAAGATAAGGAGGCGCTGGCGCGGGAGCTCGGGGCGCGACACTACATCGACAATCAGACGCAGGACGCCGCGGCCGAACTGCGGAAGCTGGGCGGGGCGAAGGTGATCCTGGCGACGGTGACGAGCGGGGAGGCTATGGCATCGGTGGTGGGCGGCCTCGGCCCGGATGGCGCGCTGATGGTGATTGGCGCGACGTCGTCGCTTACGGTTTCTCCGGGGCAGATGATCGGAGGCCGCCTGGCCGTGCGGGGCTGGTATTCGGGTATGTCCATTGATTCGCAGGATACGCTCGCATTCTGCGCGATGACGGGCGTGCGCTCGATGAACGAGGTTCTTCCGCTGGAGCGCGCGGCGGAGGGGTACGAGCGGATGATGAGCGGGAAGGCGCGGTTTCGTGTCGTGCTGGAGGTATAAAGGTATGGCATGAGCACACGGTTGGTTGTGGCGGTTTTGGTTGTCTGCGCGGGGGTGTATGCCCAGAACGCTCCTGCCCGCAAGGACGCGGCGGATGCGTGGCAGCCGCTGCTTCCTGATCGGCAGATGGGAGGCAAAGACGAGCGGCGGGAGCGCGGGAGCCACAGGTTCCGGCACTTACTCGTTTCAGCTCGAGATGAAAGGGCACGTCCTCTCGCGGCGGGCGGACAGCGGAGAGTGCAAGGGGCCGGCGGATTTCAATTGCGAGCACAAGGACCTCCTATACGTTTACCGGGAGGCTGCCGCGTACAAAGCGATCTACTTCGACAACGAGGGGCACGTGATTCATTACGAACTAAGCACGCCCGCGCCGGGCACAGCGGTGTTTCTCTCCGACGCGTCGCAACCTGGGCCGCGGTTCCGGCTGGTGTATGAGCTGAAGGGAGCTGTGATGTCCGGGAGGTTTGAAATGAGCATGCCTGGACAGACGGAGTTCAGGCCGTATCTGGAGTGGAGCGGGGAGCGAAAGTAGCCCTTAGCGATTGGGGAAGGCACGCAAGAGAAGCGTGTAGGTCAGCATGGAAGCCGCGGCAGTCAGGAAAGCCAAGGACGCTCTGATCAGGTTCAGCGATCGGAAAAAGGCAAACACCATAAGTACGCCGATGAAGCCGCACGCAACTACCGCAATGGCCGCGCGCGGAGGTGAGGAGACATCCGGGCCTCGGGCGGCCAGAGGCAAGCCGACCAGAAACCAGGCGCCCAGGGCAAAAACCTGCGGTCCAGATACCCCAGAGCATCTGGTCGTGCGGGGATCCGTTCGCGATTGCGAGATAGACGAGGAAGCCGACGAGCCAACCGCAGAAGACCGCGATCAGTGCCGCTGCCCAGCGGAGCAAGAGCCGGCGCATAGGGCCATTGTATGCTGGTCCGCGCGAGAGGACGACAGAGTATATACTCGTAGGCTGGAAGGAGGATCACCGTGAACTGGACTCAGCTCTTGAAGCAAGAGGTTGAAGCGACTTACGCAAGCACGTTCAAGCTGATGGACAAGGTAAACCCGGACGGCCTCGAATGGAAGCCGGCGAGCGGGTGCAACTGGATGACCGTCGGACAGCTACTCATGCATATCACGGGTTCGTGCGGCGCCGCATGCAAGGGGTTCGTGACCGGCGATTGGGGCCTGCCGGAGGGCGTAAAGATGGAAGACATACCGCCCGAGGAAGCGCTGCCTCCCGCTGAAAAGTTCCCGTCGATTGAGAGCGTCGAGAAGGCGAGAAAACTGCTGACAGAGGACAAGGTCATCGCGCTCCAGATGATCGACAGCGCGGGCGAAAGCAACCTGTCCAACAAGATGACGGCGGCGCCTTGGGCTCCGGGGATGGAGTATGCGCTCGGCCGTCATCTCCTACAGATGGTGCGCCATCTGGATACGCACAAAGCTCAACTGTTCTATTACCTGAAGCTTCAGGGCAAGCCTGTGAATACGGCGGATCTCTGGAGCTGAGGCTGCGGGCGCCCCTGCAAAGGCCGGTCTGGTTAGATGTCTACTTGGCCTTGGGCGCCTCAGCCTTTTTCTTGTTGCCCCAGTCCCATGATCCGGGATCCTTCTTCTTGTTTTCCTGAGGCTTGGCTTTCTCCACCTTCGCCGGCGCTTTCGGGGCGGCTGTAGTGCCACCAGTTTGCGCGTAGACGGCGGTGCCGAGGACGAAGCTCAAGCCGGCTGCAACGGCGAGGAACGTTTTCATTGAGAACTCTCCTTTAAGGATCCGGTCAAGTCTTGGGAACCCTGGAGCACCATTCTCTCCGACCTCAGACTCCGCGTCAAGAGCTAAACGATATCATGTCAAGCCTCGTTAGAAATGTCCCCATTCTTAACTCGTTAGAACAGTCCCTTTTCTCAGTTCCTTGCTTTTCTGTTCTTGGGGCTTCCGTCGTAGCGGAGCCCTCGCGCCCCCC
>JAEZIJ010000244.1 GCA_023436715.1 Acidobacteriota bacterium | reverse complement strand
GCGTGCTGCACGCTCTCGGTGGCCCGCCGGATCGCTGTGCCGGACCCGAAGCCGAATTAGTCCGACTGAGTCGCCCCGGCCGGCCCCTCCGGGACCGTCATCGCCGGTGCCGAAATTCGAGGGGTTTTGCCACGGGCTGTTAAGACGGCGGCGAGCGTTCTCACCAGCCATTCCTTCAGGACCCCCACGCAGCCAATGCTACGTTCGTACAGGAACTTCCAGTTTGCTACCAGCTCTGGGGGATCCAAGAGAGGCATCTGCCGCTCGAAGGAACAGAGGCCGTTCAGGAAGGTTTGGCGATCCTGCGGTTTGTCAGCGCGATAACGGCAAAAGTGCACGTCCACACTGCGACGGCTCAGTTGCCCGCGGAGATTTCGGAACGCCAGCAGATCGTAAGTCCCAAACAGGGCATGCACGGTCCCGGTGCGGTTCGCGATGGACTTGATGACATCCAACTGGTCCAACAACCGACGCCCGGACGGCATTTTTGCAAGATGCTGTGCTTCATCAATCAATACGACGCGTGGCCGGCGGTAGCGCAACGCCTGCTCCACAGCATGATGATACTCTCCACTATGCGCCTTGCTGCCGGGCATGAAATGGACCTCCGGATTGTTGCTACACGGTTCCATGTTTCGTTTTCTATCGATCAGCGGTTCGTTCATCTCATACAGCATCCGCCTGAAATGATCGCGCCAGTTGAAGTTGCCGGACGGCGGCGCGACGGCCTCGATACTTACTACTGGCAGCCGCGCCGGATCCGCCTCCAACTCCTGGAGCGATTCGGCGGTGAGAAACTGCTCGACTCGCGCCCGTAATGTCGTCTTGCCCACTCCCGTAGGTCCGAGTACCAGGATTACCGAGTTCGGCGCGCACTCTCGAATGGCCGCGAGAAGCCGGTCCTTGGTGTCGACCAGACGGGGATGAGCGACCGTGAAACCCTGGAAGTGTTTCAGCCTGGCCGGCCACGGCGCATTCAACAATGTCGCTGGAAATTCGGGTCTCGGCGTCATCAGAACTCACCGTAAATCTCACAGCTTTTCGATGCGTCCCCTACTTGTTCCATTCCATCCTCCGTTGGGCTCTGGAGAACGGCGCTGGACTGATGCGAGTCATCGGTAGCTTTGGAGGAACCCCGGTCGCGGATATTCCGACTCTCTCGGTCACGCTGCCTTTGTAGAAGAAGCGCTTCCTCGGAGTCTACCGATGCCAGAAACTCGGCCAATTTCTTGGCGGTGATTTCAAACCCGTGAGAATGGCAATGATGCCGCCTGCGTAGCTCCGTGCTGGCGAGGACGACTTCTTTTTCCGAGTGGCCTCGAAGCGCGAGGTAATACTCCGAGTGGCATTGCACCCAGCGGCCACCGGTAAAAGCGTAAGCCACGCCGGCGTCGAATGGGTCGTACCGCACGCCGACCTGGCTGTGCTCGAGGGTGGGATCGCGCAGAGCCTCCGCCCAGTAATAAATATGATTGATCTTGACGCCACGACCGGGCGCAACTTTGGCTGTCCCCTTGGCCGTCGTTGGCAGTGTCCACATCTGAAATTCCAGATCGTCGGCGATTTGCCGGTGCGGACGGGCTCCAGTCGCCGCCACTCCACGTTCGTAAGCATCTCGCGGCGCCAGCCCAAGCGCAGGGTGCTCGATCGTATCGTAGACCTCGTAGAGATACTCCGCCAGATAGTCGTACAGCTCTGGCAGCGACCAGCTTGCGTGCTCCTTCGGATTCACCGATTTGGTCACTTGGCGGACGTTGCGCGTAATCTGGGTATTCCCGGCGAGATTATGAATGAAGCGCGTGTTCGTGATCCCAAAGAGGCGCTCGCACACAGATCCGAATCTCGCCTTGGCCGGCGGCCGAGTCTTTTTCGTGCATTCGTATCGGGCCAGCAGGGTTTCGAAATAGACGCTGTCAAACTCGCGCCCTCCATCCAGCACCACAATCTGCGGCAGCCTCTGATGACGGCGCACGCATTCTCTCAGAATCATCATGCAGGAACGATAGCTGGGCGGGTCGAAGGTCACGTAGAATGCGAGGACGCGCCGGCTGAAGGCGTCGATCAATAGAGTCATCCAAGGCCGCCCGAGAACTTGGCCTGTCTGGGCAGAAATCACTTCCACGTCCAACTCGGTGTGATCGATGTGCCCGATCTCGAAAGGACGGTCACCGTGCCGGGGCGTCTTCAGATCGAGCTCGATATAGAAGGGCTCCTCTGCATATGCCGCTCTCCGACCTTGGCGCTTTAGCGTCTGCCGAAAGCCCGCCTGCGCGCGGACGGCAAGGCTGAATGTCTTGTAACTCGGAGCTTGGGTATTCCGGGCTTCGCACGCCCGTTTCAATCCAGTCCAAGAAATGTACATGGACTTCTGCTTTAGCGTTTCGTAGTCGCCGGCAATGAAGTCGTTCATCAAGAGCCGCGTATTTTCTGGAAGCCGTTGGGTCGAGTTTTCACGATCGTGCGTCCGCGGCAGCAGTCCTATATATCCGTTCCCGTACCTTGTTTCCGCGGCGCGATAGCTGGCAGCCCAGCGCCGCAGGGTACGAGATGGGACGGAGGTATCCGCGTCGCACTGGCCGTTCTGTAGGCCGTGGACGACGCGACAGCGCAAGTTTGCAATCCGTAAATCGTGTTCGTCCGCATTGGACATCATCTTCAATACCTCAGGATCCGTCGTCTGGCGAAGAGCCTGCGGAGGATGAAGAGACGCGTCTGGCCGCCCTGCAGCGATTTTCTCCAGTTGCTCCTCACCCGGCGCAAACACCGCCACTCGGGCCGGTTCGCGAAGAGGCGCGTTTCGGATGTCTACCGACAGAGCGCCTGTCGCAATCAGCGAATAGATCTCATCGCGCGTTGCAACGCCCCGCGTGACTTCGAACAGCGCCTCCAGCGAAAGGCCTGGCGCTGCGAGGGCGTGCCCCAACAGTCTCTCCGCAATCCCCGGTCGACATGTGGGACCGCCTGCCCGCAGATAATCATCGAGAAACTGTATGTTCCGCTGGAAGACCCAATCGATTTCTTGCGCCGATCGAACTCGATAATAAAGGCCGGACTGCGAGGCGTGCGCTTCGCCAGGCGGACAGCGCCATCGCCCTGTCTCATCGCGCTGGTACCTGTTCTGGTTGTGTTCGGCGAGCCGGTTGAGATCCTCCTCCGTCTTCCATTCCTCCCAACCGACCGCATCGTCGCGGATCACGAAGAAGTCCGGTGTGTGGAGCACCCCCATGCCCCTGCTGTTTGCACTGTCGTAGAGCAGCTTTATGGATGGAGGCTGATCGAAAAACTCCAACACGTGTGCGTCGTATTCCATCTCGTAGATGGCGGCCAGTTCGACCCGGTGGCTTTCGAACTGAATCGTTACCCCCATCTTCTTGCTGGGATATCGTCCGCTCACGTTGCCGTGACCGCTACGTACCCGGCGTGCGGGATCGGAGGTGCGAACCTGATCGATGATCAACTGGGCCTCGGGGGAGAGACTCAACCGCTGATATAGCGCCAACAGATCGTCGCGGCTCAGCACTGTTGCCTCCTCCTGGCTCCCACGCCAGGGTGCCAAATCAAGGTTTACGGCGTGCCGTTTTCAAGGCGTTTACGTAACGCACTCCCGCCTCACTCATTAGCTGCTGGAGTTCCCGGCCATTGTCGATCGCCGTCTGAACCTCTTCGGCCAGCGCGTCCGGCACATACACTGAGGACCGCCGGCCCTCGCTTCGGCCATAGAGGATGTAGCTTTGGTGCCCCTCACCCTTCGCGCATGCGGGGCAGTTTTTTCGAACGCACGGGCTTCTGCGAAGCGAGAGCGACCCTTCGGCAACCGGCCACATCTTCCGGACGGTTGATTGGAACCACCGTCTGACTTCATCCGGCGTTTCGTCCTTTGGCATCGTATGTGCGCAGTATGACGCACATACAAGGAGAAAGCAATAGTTTTGTCAGGTGGGTTCGAACCGCCGCCGACCCCGTACCACCCCGGCGACTTGTGGCCACGTTATGCTTCCAATCGGGTACTCGCGGCCAAGATATGGTTCAATGGCACCCAAACTGTGCAGACTTCTAACGCAAACACACGGGTTGGGAGCAGACTCTGGCCACATTATGGTTCAAACTCCGGCCACTTTATCCTTCAAGTGACAGTCACCGTGGATGCGCCATAGTTGGCCGGTCCGGTGGCGCTCCTCCTCTTCGCTGCTGTATACCGCCGACCGCGCCGCCCCAAACGACGCCAGACCACCGGATCGACAGCCAATGGCTGCACACGATTCTGCCCGACGTGAACGAACGCGCCGTGATGTTCGATGCGGCCGTAGCGGAACAACCGTGCGAGCAGGCCCAAGGCATGATAGGCCACCACCTGGTTGACGAAGGGCTCCTGGCGCTCCAGCGCCTCCACCGCACTGCAACTCGGCTCGCTTACGTCATCGAGATCCGGCTCCACTACTTCCGGGAATAACTCAGCGGCCGTCCTGAGCCGGGCCGCCGAACGCCGATTTCGGCCATTGAGCGGCTGTCCCAGCACGAACTGTCCGCTGTCTGAGGCGTTACCGAGGTCCAGCCAATACGCGACCCGGCTTCTCGGCCCTTCCACAAGCCGACTGATTGTCTGCCTCGCGGCTCGCGAATCCACACAGCCAATCAGCACATCAACCTTCGCTATGTCCGAATTCACCGTGAGGTGGTTCGGCACGGCCGTCCAGCGCAGGCCCCAGAACAGGTTCAGCCGCGTCGCCAGGACCACCGCTTTCGATAACCCGATTTCGTTCCGCCCGAAAGGTTGCCGTACGCAGTTCGTGGGCGAGATGATGTCGCCATCCATCAGCGTGACGTCGAGCCCGCCGGGATGGCCTGAAGCAAGCATGGCTTGATGCAGATACGGTACGCCGCTCGCGAGAGCGCCGCCGGTTCCACCACACCCGACCACCAGCACGCGAACGGATCGGCGTAGCAGATCGGCAGGAAGTAGGTGGATCACGGCCGCTCAACTCCTCTCCACGAACTGGCTCAGAGTCTCTTGCGCGTCGGTCAGAAACTGAACAGGAAATGGCTTCTTCTTGCCGGCAATGCCGGTCCACAGTCCGAGCGACCCGCCAGGATGCTTTGTGAGCCGAACTGCTCCGTACGCGTGCGTGAATTCGCTTTCGAAGAAGGCCCTCTCCCACAAATCGATGGTCGCCCCGTCCGTTTCGTCCGGGGTGCGCATAGTTCCCTGGCACACCACGCCTTGCTCACTGACGTTGTAGTACGGCGCCGTCTTTAGCGGCGTTCCGGCGTCGGGTCGACGGTTCGCGGCTATAGCTCGAAGCCATAGTTCCCGCCCGATCACCTTCCACACCAGAGCCGGCTGTGGGAAGCCGCTCGTTCCTCCGTCGACGTGTTCATGGCGAGCCCCCAGATCCGTCGCCCCGCACTGTCAGCCCTTGGAGCCGATGGCACGCTCGAACGTGTAGCGTAACCGGTCGCCGACGGCCTCGGGACCGCTGACGGCCGCGGTCGCGAGTTCCGGGTACTGGGCCACATAGAATGCGCGGACATCTTCGACGGTCATACATGCGTTCGGATCGGGCAACTTCGCGCCTCCGAAGACGAACACTCTGGTCATGGGTACTGCTTTGATCGCCATTGGAATCGCCTCCTCAGTCGGACCCCGCTGTCGGGCTTGTTGATTGCGGCTCTGCGGGCGGAGTGGACTGCACCGTTGCTGCTGGCTCAACCTGATCGAACAGACTCAGCGCTGGCGGCGGCGCGGGTGTCTTCGCGGGAACTGGCGTGACTGGCTCGGAAGTCTTCTTTCCTCCGGCACCGACCGTTTTCTGCCGCTTCTTGGCTTCTTCGCGTGCGGCCTTCTCCGCTTCCTGCCGTTCACGCTCGATTTCGCCGAGGTTATTGGCGAGCGCAACGTGGCCCGCCACGAAATCCCGCAGGTGCACGGGAAGTTCCCGGTCCAGTTCTTCCGCCGTCCCAGTGCAACACAGCGGCGTCAACAGCGCCGTGTTCTCGCCATCCTTCATCTTCTTTGGGATCACGGGATCCCGAAGCTGATGTACTGCCACAGGAACGTGAACTGCTGCTGGACGTGCTCGACCGGCGGATAGTCGCCCGGGTTGTAGAGCGACCGCAGCCGCTTCGCGGCGTCCTGGCACAGCCTTGGGTAAGCCTCCAGGAAGCCCGCGACCAGTTTGTGGCGCCGAGCCGCGAACTCCCGCAGCTTCGCCTCCATCTGCTCCAGCAGCGGGAGCGGGCACAGATGGATGCCCGCCTCGAAGGGCAGGCAGGTGTCGTACAGGTAGCGCCGGATTTCGCCGTCGAAATTGGCGACCTCCCGCAGTTCCTGCGAGTCGAGCAGGTGCTTGGAGACGCGGATCAGGCTCTTGTCCGTATCCACCTCCACCTGCGAGTTACTGACTTTGCGCGTGTTCCCGAGCCGGCCGAGCCGGACCTTCACACACACGGTTCGCTGAGCCAGATCCTGGCCCATGTTGTGACACTCGATCGTCGGCATTGGCATGGCTGCCATTGCTTGTGCTCCTTTCTTGATGGGGATGTTGCGTGCTTGGCGTCAGGCGGGAATGCCGCGAACCGGGAAGCCGGTGACGACTGTCCCGCCGCCCGCGGCGATGTTGACTTCGATCAACTGCGGCTCGACGCTGCTCTCCCGATAGCGGTCCGTGAACAGGACGAGGCGTTGGTTTCGGCTTGTGCGCAGTGGCGCCGTGCTTGGGGCTTCGCGGTCATAGCGCCCCACCACCGCGAAATCCAGGAACACCCGCACACTCTGCCACAGCTTGGCTTTCCGCTCCGCGGCCGCGACTCCGCGGATGAAGTAGGCCCCCGCCTCCAGTTCGCTTTCGCGGTAGCCGGTAAACATGCCGAAGCTCAGGCCGGCATCGGCGCGTCGGATTTGCGCCATGAGTTCGGCCAGAGCGACCGCTTGGTGCATCGGCTCGCCGCCCGAGAAAGTGACGCCTTCAAGCAGTTCGCGGCTATGCGCCTCCATGACTCGCTCCACCACGTCGCTCACGGTAACGTCAGTTCCGCGGACCGCGTGTGTTTCCGGGTTCCAGCAGCCGGGGCAATGCAGTACACATCCCTGGAAGAACACCACCGCGCGCAATCCCGGACCGTTGGCGCGGCTCACGGGCAGAAGGGCGTGCAGCAGCATGATGCCTCCTCGCCTACCGGCCGCTCTTCTGCCCCTGGCCTTGCTGCTCGCCCTCGCGGGCGAAGTACGCGACTTTCTTCCGCCGAAACTTGGTGTCGTCGTCTCCCTGAAAGTCCTTCAGCGCCTTGTCGCAGCCTTGCCCCTCGAAGCCTTCGAGATCGACGCTGCTGTTGCCTGCCGCATCGATTACCACCGTGATGGACTTCCGTTGCATGGCGTCCTCCTTACCGTGTGACGAACTGAAGCCGGATCTGTGGTCCGTTCGGCGTTTGAACGACCTCGCGGCTTCGGAGCGCGTACCCTTTCGCCTGCGCCATCGCCAGCGTCTGCCGCTCCTTGTAGTGCTGCTGCACCTTACCGAGCCACTTGTCGTCGTAGCCGATGCTTCGGTCGTACTCGCTCAAGATTGCCCTGTACCGCCCGTCGGCGCCGCGGACGAATCCGATGTCGTTTGACGCGGAATCCAGTTGAGCCCGGCGAATGATCACATGCGCCCGTTCGGGCCGTTCGTCGCCGTGATAACCGAATAGCGGCGTACCGTCGGGGTGGACCTCAACTTGGTATCCCATCGCGGAGAGCGCCTCAACCAGAAACCGGCCCTCGCGCATTACAGTACTGAACTCTCCGTACGCAGACATTTCTCGCTCCTTTCCAAGCCATTCTTTAGGTCTTGGGCCAAGTGGAGCAGCACGAATGAATCTCGCGGCTCCAACCGCACACGATTCCGCACAACGCGGAGTCGGCCCCGTTGGCACCCGCAGGCCCTAGGCCGACACATCCTCATCAGAGATTTCGCACGGACCCGCCGTCTTGATTCTCGCCTGCTCGCGTTGAGTAGGTCGGGCCCTTCGCGCCGCTAGAATTAGAAGCGACTGCATGATGGCTGGAGCAGATTGATGCAGAAAGGTCGAGGCGCGACGGTCGGCAAGAACGCGGCGAGCACGCCTATCTCGCGCGGGTTATCCGATTCGGCAGCATACTGCCAGAACACGCTGCAATACTTCTGGTCGAGCGTCCGATATTGACCCGGAATACCCGCGCCACAACACGCAAGGGCAGGACGTGGATTTCGTCGGACTTGATATCAGGCAGTGGAGGCGGATAGCCTTTGACTAACTGTGTCACGCTCGGCCCATAGGAGGAAGTGCACCTCGATCTGACGGGAGGGAACGGTCGTTTCTGAGGCCGTGAAGGAGCGAAGCACTTCCACGTCGGCAGTCGTGGCCCAGGTCTCGGCCTTCCACGAGACCTGATCCTCCGGCGCGCGCTCTTTCCTATGCACGCCGAGGATACGCCCCGTGACCAGGACGGGAGCCGATGCGGTCTCCTTCAACTCTTTTGTGAAACCCGCACGCAGCCTGAGCGGGAGCAGCAGGAGCAGACTACCGCATGTCGATAAAACAGAATCTTTCATCACAACGCACGTGCCAGTGATTGAGTCCCAAGCGCCGTAATACAGAGCGCGCCGGCTCATTCTTCGCGGCAAACATGACTTCCTCCATGCCCCACGGATAGCCTGCGATCGACGACTGACAACAGCTTACTCGCAGACCGGTCTGCCGCGAAAGATCTGCCGCCATCAGAGATGCACTTTCGTTGATGCGCCTGACGCCCGGCGGTATGGTAACGAGTCGATCGAGCAACGGCGTTACTGCAATCGACCGCCCCTGCGCGTCACGTGTTCCTGTGGGCACGAAGAAGAATGCGCCACCGATCTCATCGAGCCGGTACGCAAAAGGCGATCGAAGATTGGCCTCCGCAACGATGCTTGCCAGCAAGTCGTGCGCATTTAGTGGGGCGCCATCTGGCTTTGCCGGGAATCGCACCTCAAATCCCCACCGTGCCGGAACAAGAGTGCCTGAGCGAACTCTGGGAACTTCGAGCGATATGTCCATCATGTCGCCGCGAAATTGAAAGAGAGGGTCTTCGGCACTCACGACAAAGCCGAACTGCAATTCGAGCTTAGTGGCAATGGCGTCGAGCGGCCGGAAGGTATTGACAGACAGCACAGCGGAGTCGCCGCGTCGCTCGATTTGCGCAACGTCCGAGGTCTGCGGCACCGCAACCGGGGTGATCGCGATGAATACGGTGAGTGTCCGGATCAGGTAGTCCATCGCACTAAGCATTTAGACTCCGGGGCGATACCAGCGGTTCCAAGTCCGTCAGATTCTTGTCGCCATTCGTAGCCGTTGAATTCCGGAAAGAATACACTGATGATTGAATGCGCACGGTTATTGCCGTCCTTGCCCTGTGGGCCTCGCTGCAGGCGGCCTCGGCACCCGAAACAACGGTCTTCAGCGCTTTCAGACAGGGTGACGCCACCCTTTCGCACTTCGTTCAATTGCAGCGCACCAGCGTGACGGAAGAGTTCGACCTGATCATCGCGCTGGGAAGCCCGCAGGCGTTGCCGGCCGAGGGTCGCTGGATTTTCTGGACGGAGGACAGGAAGGTTGGCCTGTTCCTGCAGGAGAAAGACCGCCCCGAGCGCGTTTATCTACTGGGCACGAAATCCGGATTTCCGGACTGCGCCGCGCGCATCGAACGTGTCACAGCTACCGATTCCGTCATCTCCTGCCACGGCGAAAAATCCGCGCAATTCCCCAACCAGAAATGGGTGTACGACGTACGAGCCAAAAGCCTTGTCCGGCAATTCTCGTACCAGCCGTTCGCGATGTACCGCCTCTTTCCGAAAGCCGCGGGCGCTTCAAGGCCCGACTGCGCCGTTTTCGTCGGCAGCGACCGGCAAAGGCTGATCGCGGTGGAATACAACCCAGACGAGAGGCCCGCCTTTCGCGTTTTAACCAATGCAGCAGCGCAACCCTGGATCGGCCGCGTCCACATTTCTGCCGGTGCTGAAGGACTGCCGCCGCGCAGTGTGATCTACATTGAAAACGACCAAGCAAGGCTCCCGGCCGCCGTGCCCTCGCTTCCCAGAATGACGTATGACCAGTTCGCCGCCGCGCGCCCGCAGCGTGTGAAAGATGGCTACACGCGCGAAAGCACGGAACTCGATGAATCCATCGGCCCATGGCAGCGAGAGGACGGAAGAATCTGGTTCGGTAAGACCTTCTATGACGGCGAGGGCAGCACCGGCGTCGGAGGGTTCGGGTATTTCGATGAGAAGGAAAAGAAGCTGCAGTTGTTCAATCCGCCCGAGATCGCGGACTGGTCCGTTTCAGCTCTTGACGTCACACCGGACGCCGTCTGGATGGCGCTGGTAAATAACGGCGAGTACGGAGGATCGAGCGGCGGATTGCTCCGATACGATCGTCACACCCGTGTAGCGCGTCGGCTTCCGCTCCCCGACATCGCGCTCCGCCTTGCTCACATTAGCGGAAAGACTCTGGCCGCGACCGATTTCGGATTCGCGGTAGTTGAAGGTGACCAGATCACACGCTATTTCGTGGACCAGACAACAGACGGCCGGTGGCGTGTGATACCCGCCACGCGTTGATGCGAGGAAGATCGCGGGCGGTCGGCAACCCGGAAGCCATCCACTTGAGCGAGTCGCCGTATCGTATATTTGCCATGACGGCTTCGCCCACCAGCGCGGCACTATGAGTACTGCGCAGTTCGGAGCGGATCACGCGCTACTCGTTTTCGCTGCTGAAATCTCCTTCCACCCACCGCCGCACATCGCGGCCATCGCGGATGCGCAAGTAGAGTTGCATCGGCTGTGCGATCGAGGAATCAGCTGGCCCGCCGTCTACTGATACGATGTGGAGGCTACACGATGGGCAAACTGATCTACTTTATGCGCACGTCGCTCGATGGCTATATCGCGGATGACGGCGACTCCGATTGGTCGGCGCCAAACGAGGAGGCATTTGCGTTCATCACCGATCTCCACCGCCCTATCGGCACGTATCTCTATGGACGCAAGGAGTACGAAACGATGGCGGTTTGGGAGACGCCCGAGGTCATTTCCGACTTGACGAAGGCCATGCTGGAGGACTTCGCGCGGATCTGGCAAGCGGCCGACAAGATCGTCTATTCCAAATCTCTGGAGACCGTTTCTACACCGAAGACGCGTCTCGAACGGGAATTCGACCCGCAGGCGGTTCGCGACCTGAAGGCTCACTTGCCTCACGACGTCTCGGTGGCTGGTCCGAACCTCGCCGCGCAAGCGATCCGGGCCGGGCTCGTCGACGAGTATCATCTGCTCGTCGTGCCCACTATGCTTGGGCGAGGAATTCGGGTGCTTCCCGGCGACGTACGCACTGGGCTGGATCTCCTGGACGAGCGCCGTTTGGCCAATGGCATGGTCTATCTTCGATATCAGACGCAGGCCTTCTGAGGAACAACGAGTCCATGGACAACACGAGAGTATTCAGAATGGCGTTCGCGAGCGTCTATCCGCACTACATCGCCAAGGCGGAGAAGAACGGTCGCACGAAGGAGGAGGTGCATGCCATTATCCACTGGCTCACAGGCTACGATGAACAAACGCTCCAACAGCAGATCGACAAGAAGGTCGACTTCAAGACGTTCTTCGCCCAGGCGCCACGGATCAACCCGAACGTTTCCAAGATCACCGGCGTGATCTGCGGCTATCGCGTTGAGGAGATCGAGGATAAGCTGATGCAGCAGATCCGTTACCTGGACAAGCTGGTGGATGAATTGGCCAAGGGAAAGGCCCTCGACAAGATCCTCAGAAAGTGAGCTGGATGACGATGTGGTCCTCCAGGCTATTCTGGAAATAGCACTTGCCCATACTCATTCCAGATTCCGAACTGACAATCACCTTTGTTCGCGCCTCCGGTCCTGGCGGCCAGAACGTCAACAAAGTCTCCACTGCCGTCCAACTGCGCTTCGATGTCGGCCAATCTCGCGCCCTTCCCGACGACGTGCGGCAGCGCCTCCTCGCATTGGCCGGCAATCGCGCCACGCAAGATGGCGTGTTGATCATCACCGCCCGCCAGCACCGCACGCAGGAAGCCAATCGAGCCGAAGCTCGGGCGCGACTCGACGAACTGATCGCCCGCGCTGAAGCCGTGCCGAAGACTCGCCGGCCCAGTCGGCCCACGCTCGGCTCCAAAATCCGTAGGCTCACGGCAAAATCGAAACGGTCGTCCTCGAAGAGACTGCGCCGCCAGACAGGCGATGAGTGATCTCAGTCAGCCCATTCGCATCAGGACCGCGAAGCGGAGGCCGACTGGATCATCCTGCCGCAGATGCCATAGCTTACACTCAGACTAGATGCTCAACCGGGGCTATGCGTACACCACAATCATCAGCAGCAAATGCCGTGGACAAACCCTACTCTCCCACTTGGCTAGCCTTTACACCCACTCAACGCCACAAGCCTGGCAACAAAGACTGAACAACGGCGAAGTCATCCTCAACGGCGTCACCGCCACCTGAAGCGAATCGGTCACTTCAGGCCAAACCGTTGTCTGGAACCGTCCACCCTGGATCGAACCAGACGCCCCTCAGCACTTCGAAGTCCTGTTTGAAGACCCCCATCTGTTAGCCGTCAACAAACCCAGCGGTCTGCCCACCCTGCCCGGCGCCGGCTTCCTCGAAAACACCCTCCTGCGCCTGGTGCATAAGCAAACCCCCAACGCAAACCCTGTCCACCGGTTGGGCCGAGCCACCAGCGGCATCGTCCTCTTCGCCAAAACAGCGCAGGCGGCGTCTAGTCTATTCGCAGACTGGAACACCCCCAAAATTCAGAAAATCTACCGGGCGCTGGCTCAAAACGTTGCACAGCACGACGCCTACGAAATCCTCACACCCATCGGCCTCGTACCGCACCCGCGCATCGGTTTCGTATGGGCCGCCAACCCGAGTGGCAAACCGTCAAACTCATTGGCAAAGGTGATCTCACGCTCCACAACAACAACAATATTTGAGGTAAGCCTAAATTCTGGGCGCCCTCATCAGATCAGAATCCATCTTGCATCCATCGGCCATCCCCTGGTAGGCGACCCTCTGTACGGCTTGGCCGGCCGGCCTCTCGAAAAGTTTCCGGGCCTCCCCGGCGATGGAGGATATTTCCTGCACGCCCAATTTCTGAAATTCGGCCACCCTATCACCGGCCAACAAATCAGTCTTCAAGCAGCCTTGCCGTCCGGATTCGCATCGCGTCAGTAGGTTCACGGCTGGAGTTCTAGAAAGTGGCGCCTCCCGGATAGCTCCCGGATTGTCGGCTACTCGGAAGTAATCCGCTTGGACGCCTTGTGGCCAAACCGTTGATGTCATTCGCCCATACCGCGAAATGCTCGTCCAGCGCGCGGCGCCGGGGCGGATTCATGGAACTCGTAAATGCCAGGCTGCGACGCGCTGATGAACTTCCCCGAGGCTTGGGTTCGCAGCGTCTTGATCTGGTCCGCGGCCGATCGCGAGACAGGCACGATATACTGCGCCGACTCGGCCAGCGAGATCTTCAGCCGGTACGCCTTTCGGCAGCACTCCTTGATCTCGGCGCCGGTCCATCCCTCGTCGTCCGGGATGTCGCCGGAGACCCCGTACTTCGCCAGGTAGATCTTCCAGATTGCTGCCCGCTCTTCCGGCGATGGCAGGTCGAAGAAGAAAGTCCCGAGGGTGAAGCGCCGCCGCAGTTCCGGCGGGAGGGTCCCGATGGAATTACACGTCGCGATCCACAGGCTGCGGCCGTTGGTCACCGCGTCAACGATCTTCAGCGCCGCTCGCAGGTTGTCGCCGGACTCGCCCACCAGCGATCCCTGCATTGCCGCCAGGTCGAATGCGATGGTCGGCACGCCCGCCGTGTTGCCTGCGGCCTTGGCGACCGCGCTTTTGGCGGCGCCAGGCGGGCCGATGAACAGAACGCCGTCCGCGCCGCGGTCTTGCATCCAGGTCAGGATCGTTCGCGTCAGCTCGGTCTTGACGCCAGAGAGGTCCGTCCCCGTGCCGGCGAAGGCCTTCTCGATCTCATCCACGAACACAATGCCGCGAGGTGGCTCCGCACCATTGATAACGGCACACAAAAACCGCTTGATGTTCTCGCAACCGCCGATGTCATCGAAGGTCTCTCCGCCGCGCCAGACATTCATGCCCCGGCGTTGCTCGATCACCTGTCGCTTACGCTCCCACAACTGATTCAGGTCCAGTTCCTTCCGCGCCAGCGACAACGCCAGGACCTGCTCGGCCGAGAACGCCGCCAACCCGAGCAGCGCATCCACGGCCTTCGTTCGCTCGCCCGCGGAGACACCGTCCACGCCCGCCGCCGCCATCGTATCGTCGAGAATCTGCGCCAGGTCCTCAATCGACGGCAACGGCTCGTCGAGAATCAGCACGTCCTGCGCGAGTTCGTCCGGAAGAATCGCGCCCGGCGTCGTGAACAACACCAGGGTGCGGCCCCCGCTTTGAAGCTGTCGCGCAGGTTCCAGATCCCCTGCGCCACGGTAGGATCATTCCAGAACCGCTGGGCGTTGGAGAAGACGAGCACGCCGTCCTCACTGAGCCTTTCGGCCACCACAAGCGCGTCCGCCGGACCCACGCCACCGGCGTCCCGATCCCCAAGGACCTTCCGGAGTTCCTGTTCCCCCGCCTTGTTCAAGTGGTACAGCCCACGCACAACATCCCACTGCAGAACCGGCGCGCCCTTCCCAACCGTTGCCAGCACCCGTGCCGCGGACAAAGCCGGATCCGTCGTGCGCACCGCAATCAGCGGCGTCGAGACGGACCGCGCCGCCTTCAACGCCTCCAGAAACCGATCGACTGCTCGAGTCGCTTCCATGATCGTTCCTCCCGCCGTCAGGCCCGTTCCGGCGCTGTCCGCGTGGCCGGACCCGCGCGGTTGGCAAAGAACAACTCGTGCAATCGGCGCAGTTCCCCTTTGAGCGCCGGCGCGGCGATGGCCGCTTCCGGCCACTGGAAGATCAACTCGTCCAGCGACCTCACCGCAAGGCCCTCGCGGTCCCCGGCCTCGATCAGCCGATGGCACACTTCACACGCCGCCCACGCCCCCACGCTCTCGCCAACCAACGGCGGCGAAAAGTACGCAACGAAATTCCTCGTCGGATATACCCATGCCGGCTCCTGCGCGGAGCAGAAGTCGCACTTGATCTCTTCCTCGTTCATGGCTCCAACCTCCGGATAACTCGTGCGCCTCACGGCAGCGCCAGCGCACACGAAGTAATCCCCTTGGACCGCAGACTCTCGGCCATCAATTCGAGAGCCCGTTTGTGGATCTGAGAGACCCGGCTCTCGTTGATGCCGTACGACTCCCCGATCTCGCGCATAGTCAGCCCGCGCCAGTGATATAAGGCGACGATCTCGCCGTACCGGGCGGGGAGAGCGCCGATCGCCTCGCGCAGTGTCGCGGAGAGTTCCGCGTGACGGGCCGCAACGTCGGGCTGCCACCCCGTACCTGCGACCGGCTCGGGCACGCCGCCGTCGGTGAGTGCGATTCGACCGCCGCACGCATCGTTGCTGGCTGCGCAACGCCGCTCGACCGAAGGCAGTCCGCGCTCTCGCTCGACACTCTTCGCCTCGGAGCGCGAGTCGCGCGAAAGGTGGTCCATCCGCCGCAGCCCGTCCACAATCGCGCCGTGGATTCGGTGCTTAGCGTATAGCGGAAAGGGCACACCGAGCCCCGGCTTATAGCGCCGCGCCGCCGCGATCAGGCCCAGAACGCCGTCTTCGATGAGGTCATCGAGTTCCAGGTGCCGCGGCAGTTTGCGCAGCGCGTCCCTGGCGATCCCGCGAACAAGCCACAGGTGGCCCGTCACGAGATCGTTCGGGGAGGCGTGCCGGCAGTCGTCGCGTTTGCGCACACGTCTCTTGTTCACGGGAACTCCTTTCGGGGGGGAGCGCCCCGCAGGACACGGGGCGTTAAGACTTCAGTTGGCTTGTCAGCGGGTAGCGGCGGTCCAACGGTCCTCGCGGCCGTCGCGGTGTTCTTCGACCCATCGCAGTGTGTAACTCTGTAGCCCGTCCAGCCACGCACGCGGATCGGCGGACGCCAGCTTGCGGCTCTCTTCCGCAGTGAAGTGTCCGTTGCCGGCCTGGCGATCACGCGACTTTGCCATGTACTCGCGCAGTTCGCCGCTCGCCGCGGCCATCGGTAGGTACAGCCATGCGGGCGTGATCGCGAATGCGACCTTGTCGGCGTAGCACAACCGCGAGACGTTCACTCCGTGTTTCTTGGCCCAGTGCCTCGAATGCCGCCGCGTGAAGTCGGCCCACTCCGGTCCGAACAGTGCACCCATGATCCGCGCACCCAAGTGGACGTGCTCTTCGCCGCCCGAGCTCTCCATAGCCGCACAGCCGACGTAACCAATGTCGTGCAAGAAGAAGCTCGCCCAGCCTGTCAAGCCAAATAACGAGGTGACCGAAACGGGGGTTGTTGAGCCACGTAAAAACATGACCGAACGCGCCGGCGTTTTCTCCTCTCGGTAAAGTGAAATCGATTCCCTGGGGAGTCGCGCTCCT
>JAEZIJ010000238.1 GCA_023436715.1 Acidobacteriota bacterium | reverse complement strand
TCCCCGCCGGGTGCCACACTACGGCGAGAAGCGGTAGCCGACACCTCGAACCGTGTGAATGTGCGGGGGGGTCTGGGGGTTGTCTTCGAGTTTCTGCCGCAGCCATGCGATGTGCACGTCAACCGTTCGCGATGAGACGCCGGGCTGATACTCCCAGACGGCTTCAAGCAGTTCATCCCGGGAGACCACGTTTCCGCGGTGGTCGATGAGGTAGCGCAAAAGCTCAAGTTCCTTCCCGGCGAGACCGACCGGCGCGCCGCCCTTGAGCACGCCACCTCTCTCGAAATCGACCTCCACGTCCCCGAACTGAAAGCGCAGGACCGAAGTCCGGGTCTGCTTCACACGCCGCAGAAGGGCCTCGATTCGCGCCAGCAACTCCGGCGGCTCGAAAGGCTTTGTGAGGTAATCGTCGGCCCCGAGTTTGAGACCTGCGACCCGGTCCATGACCTGCGTTCGCGCGGTCAGCATCAGCACGGCAGCTTCGTTTCCCTGTTCCCGCAGTTCACGGCACACATCAAACCCGCTCTTGCCAGGCAGCATGACGTCGAGGACGATCAAATCGAACGGCTCGCCGCCCGCTTTCGAAACAGCCGTGACTCCGTCGGTTGCAGTGTCGACGTCATATCCTTCGCCGGAGAGAAGGTCGGAGAGCGCGAGCACGAGGCCCGGCTCATCCTCGACCAAAAGGATGCGTGAACCCATCGGCTCCATTATGCTTCCGCCGGCGCCGCGGGCAACCGGACCGTAAACTCCGTGCCCTTGGCAGGCTCGCTCGTCACCCGAATCGTGCCGCCGTGCGCTTCGACTATCTTCCTGGCGAGATTCAGGCCGAGACCGGTCCCGTGCACCTGGTCCTGGATGGCGCGCTGCCCGCGGAAAAACGGCTCAAAAATCTGGTCCCGCTCTTCGGCCGGAATGCCCGGCCCGCGATCCGCGATGCGGACCTCGACCGCGGGCCGCTCCCTGCCGTCCGTTCCGGACGCGAACACACCTATCCAGTTGCCGCCCTTCGTTCCGTACTTCGCGGCATTGCTCAACAGATTCCCCAGCGCGTGCTTGAGGGCGACGCGGTCGCCAAGAACGGAAGGCAGGCCCGGCTCGATGTTCTTCTCCACTGTGCAGCGGGTGCTGTCGATCAGGGGCTTGGCCGAATCCAGCGTCTCCTCGATCACGTTCTCCAGGGAAAGCCGCTCAGGCTTGCCGATCACGTAGCCGGCTTCAGCGCCGGCAAACCTCAGCACCTGCTCGACGAGTTCCTTCAACCGGCCGCTTTCCTGCTGGATCAGCGCGCCGTAGCGTTCGACCTGGGCCGGGTTGGACGCCACCTTGCCGCGGAGGTTGTATGCGGCAGTGTGTATCACAGTCAACGGCGTCCGCAACTCGTGAGAGACACCGGCCACGAAATTCATTTGCAGCTCGGCCAGGCGTTGCGCGCGCCTGGTGAAGTGCATCAAGGCCGTGGCCGTCGCAACCATGAGCAGCAGGACGCCCACGATGACGGCGAGGTTGCGCCACCTGGCCCGGGACGTCACGGCGTCGAGCGATCCGGCGCGGTGGCGAACGAACATCTCCCAGCGCTCGAAGCCCAGGCCGGGGCGTGCCGGCGCCGGTGGACGGCCGAGTACCTGTCCCGGCTCCCGGTCCCGCAAACCGGGCGGTCCCCATCGCCGAAACTGCTCGCGCCGCAGGTCGAGCAGGCCCACCGAGGCGTCCGCGGAGGCGGCGATGCGCGGAACCCGGCCGGGGTCCGATTCATAGATCACGGCGGGAGGGGTGGACCTGGTGAGAATTTCCACCTGATACTCCGGGGCTTCTTCCGAGCCGAGATGACGCTGGATGAGTTCCGGCAGTACGGAATCCCGGAGGTATGGAAGATTCAGCTCGAAAATCAGCCATGGCGCCTCTCTCCGGCCAAACCCCGGGGGCTCGGACCTGGGCCGGGGCATGGCCATCTCGAACAAAGGCACCTCGATCGCCAGCGGGTCGCCATCGCGCGGCGGGCCGGCGAAGAAACCCCGGCCTGGCCGGTTGGCCCACAATTCCAGGCGCTCCTTGACGGGCGTCCACTCGGGCGGCCATTCCGCCGGGACAAACGTGCCGCGCTCGAAGTCGAGGCTGCGCAGCGCGAGCTCCCCCTGCCGGGGCACAGCTAACACAATTGTGCTGAAGAGTTGACGGTGGTGCGAGACTCTCTTCCAGTCATTGAAGCGCGCGGCGATCTCCGTTTCGGCGTTTTCAGCGCCAAAACTCTGATTGGAGGGAACGGTGGCCCGACACGCCGTGGCGATCTCGGAGTTGAAGTCCTGGCTAAGCCGGAAAAGGCTCGACTGCAAGCTGGCACGAAGCCGGTCTCGCGCGGCAAGACTGACTTCACCCGTCCAGCGATATTGCAGAAATCCCAGCACACCACAGAGGACGAAAAGTGTGCCGACGAAGAGAGACGAGTGGAAGGCTCGCCGCTTGACTCTATCCAAATTCATCAACGATGCCTGCCGGCGGGAGTGCAGCCCCCGAGCCATACGGTAGCACGAGCTGACACGGTCTGGAAAGCTTCGCCCGCCATCAGTCTGCGCCTCCTTCAGCCGAT
The DNA here is from genome assembly GCA_023436715.1 of Acidobacteriota bacterium. Lineage (GTDB taxonomy): Bacteria > Acidobacteriota > Terriglobia > Bryobacterales > Bryobacteraceae > Fen-330. The sequence goes on along the minus strand of JAEZIJ010000238.1, from coordinate 2,774 downwards.
GCACGGCGCGCAGCCTTCAAGAGTTTTTTGCGGACGCGAAACAGCCGGACCTTGATCGCGTTCTCGCTGAGCCCGCTAACGGAAGCGATCTCGCAGAGCGAGTATCCTTCGACCTCGCGCAGCAGCAGCATGGTCCGGTCCGCAGGCGGAATTTCGCTGAGCAACCGAAGGAGCATCTCCCGCCGGGCAAGCACCGAATCCAGCGCCGCCGCCTGCGCGGGCGGAGAGGTGTGCATTGCCACCAAGGCGTCGTCGTTCAGGTCGCTCTCATAGACCAGCGGACGCGCCCGCTTCCTTCGCAGCCACTCAAAGGACTCGTTCACAGCGATCCTGTAGAGCCAGGAGGTGAGCGTGTTCTTCAGTTCGAAGTCACGCAGGGCGAAGAACGCGCTCGCGAACACCTCCTGCGCGACATCCTCCGCATCGTTGGGATTGCGCAGGATGCGGTAGATAAAAGACATGACCCTCGTCTTGTAGCGCTCCACGATTTCGCGGAAGGCCATCTGGTCGCCGGCTTGCGCGCGCTTGACGAGCGCGGCATCTTCGCAGTCCGCCGCGCGGCCGGCCCCGAGTCGCCAATCCGTACTGAGGGTCTGGGTGCTTGTCATGGCCTTTCCCCGAAAGGGAGGGGCGACAGAGCCGAAGCGCCATCGCCCCCGAGTTAGGAGGATCAACGTGAGAAGCTGCCTACTGCTGTTGTTGCGAACCCGGCCTTCGCGACTGGCCGAAACCGCCGCCCATCATGCCGGGGCCCATCATGCCGGAACCGCGCATTCCTCCGCCGTAACCGCGCGGCATCGCCTCGTACTTCGCCTGCTGATCCGGTGTAAGCAGTGCGTAGAATGCTGCGTCGGCTTTGCTCTCGATCGCGACGATCTGGCCCATCAGATTCCCGATATTTACCGAAAGACTATCGATCGCCGCGCCATCGTTCGTCTTGATCGCGCCAGCAAGCGAGTCCCGGGCAGTCAGCATGTTCTGATGGATGTTCTGGCTGGCCGTTATTGCATTCGTAAATATGGTTGTGGCCTGAGCCTTTTGGGCGTCCGTCAGGTTCAGCATCGTTGCCAGCGTGTCCACGCGCCTTTGAATCATCGTCTGCTGATCGGGCGGCGTACCGGGGTTCCTGCGGCCCATGCCCTGGGCGGATACCAGCGCCGCCGACATCGCAACGGCCGCGCAAATTGAAGCGATTTTTTTCAAGTTGTTCATAACTTCCTCATCAGTTCTAACGCCTATTGTGAGGCGCAAGTTGCCCGGCCGGCTGTAAAGGATTGTTAAAGAGCGGCCCCGCACGCCGGCGGCACCCGTATCGCTTTGAAATCAAAGGAGTGCAACTCATAAGGAGTACAGATGAAAAAGACAACTGGACAATTGGCGGACCGGCGCTCTTTTCTCCGTTCCGGCGCGGGCCTGCTAGGGGCGGGCATCTGGGCCGACTCGACGCTCGATGGCGCGGTCCAGAACACGCAACGCAATTCGAGTCCATCGGCGCTCAGGATCACGGACCTGCGGGTGGCCGTTCTCGCACGTGCCCCGTTCACCTGCCCCATTATCCGGATTGATACCAACCAGGGCATCTCGGGCTACGGCGAAGTGCGCGACGGCGCCAGCAAGACGTTCGCCCTGTTCCTGAAGAGCAGAATTCTTAACGAAAATCCCTGCAATATCGAAAAGATTTTCCGCAAGCTGCGCCAGTTCGGCGCACACGGCCGCCAGGCGGGGGGCGTTGTCGCAATCGAGATGGCGCTCTGGGACCTGGTGGGCAAGGCCTACAGCGTTCCGGTATGGCAGATGTTGGGCGGGAAGTACCGCGATCGCGTCCGGTGTTACTGCGACACGCCGGACTCGCGCGACCCGAAGGAGTTCGGCGAGCGCATGAAGAGGCGCATCCAGGAGCACGGGTTCACCTGGCTGAAGATGGATATCGGGCTCCAGATGCTCCGGAATACTCCCGGAACTCTCAGCCGGCCGACGCAGATGGAATTCAGCCGCGAGCACACGCTTACGGGGGTGGAACTGACGGATAAGGGCTGCGCGATGATGGCGGACTATCTCAGTCAGGTTCGTGAGACCGTCGGATGGGAAATCCCGATCTCCACGGATCATTTCGGGAGAATGGGCGAGAACTCGATCATCAAGCTGGCGCGCGCGTTCGAGAAGTGCAACCTCGCCTGGATGGAGGACACAATCCCGTGGTACCGGACCGAGCAACTGAAACGGATCACGGCGGCAGTCGAGGTGCCCATCTGCACGGGTGAAGATATCTACCTCAAGCAGCCGTTCGAGGTGCTGTGCCGGGAGCACGCGGTGGACGTCATTCAGCCGGACCTGTCCACATCAGGCGGCATTCTGGAAACCAAGCGGATCGGCGACATGGCGCAGGAGTACGGCATTCCGATGGCCATGCACATGGCGGGATCGCCGGTGGCGAACTTCGCGAACGTCCATTGCGCCGCGGCTACGGAGGGGTTCCTGGTGCTCGAGAACCACTCGGTGGACATACCGTGGTGGGACAGCCTGGTGGACGGCGTCGAGAAGCCGATTCTGAACAAGGGGTATGTCAAGGTGCCCGACGGCCCGGGCCTCGGAGTCACGCTGAACGAGGAGGCGATGAAACAGCACCTGCTCGAGCCGGGCTACTTCGAGCCGACGCCGGAGTGGAACAAGGAGCGGTCGGCGGACTGGATCTATAGCTAGCGACACACCGCTCCGTTGAAAGTCAGCGTTACCCGGGAGCCGCCCACGGGCGCCGCAAGCGTCGCCCCTACAAG
>JAEZIJ010000237.1 GCA_023436715.1 Acidobacteriota bacterium | reverse complement strand
ACGGCGCCCTGTACGCCTTGATGTAGGCGTTGACCGGTTCGACCGACGGCGCCCTGTACGCCTTGATGTAGGTGTGACCGGGCTCGACCGACGGCGCCCTATACGCCTTGATGTAGGGTTGACCGGGCTCGACCGACGGCGCCCCATACGCCTTGATGTGAGGGTTGACCGGGCTTTGTATCAGGGCACGGCTTTAGCCGTGCCGCACCGCCCATGAGAAGGCCCGGGCTTTAGCCCCTGCCCATGGCAATGCCAACCCGGCCCGCACAGGTTAAAATAGTTACCTGGCCCGATGAATCATAAAAATGCCGCGCTGATTGCGCTGGCCGCCCTGTTGACCCTTCCCGGCGTGTTTATCCGCCTTGCGGGGGTTCCACTCGATCCCATCCTGACAGTCACCGTCTCCGGCGCCGCGATTGCCGCGGCTTCGTTCCTCCTGCTTTGGGCCTGCGACGCCGCACAGACGGAAATCTCCCAGGCGCTGGCACTCGCGGCCGTCGCGCTTATGGCCGTCCTGCCCGAGTACTCCATCGATATGTACTTCACCTGGCAGGCGGGCCGTGACCCGTCGGGCAGCTACGCGCAATACGCCGTGGCGAACATGACGGGGGCGAACCGGCTGTTGATCGGAGTCGGCTGGGGCGCCATAGCGCTGCTCTACTGGCTGAGGTTCCGCAAGCCGGTGCGCATAGGCGAGGAGCGCCGCCTGGAACTGATGTTCCTCGGCGCGGCAACGGCTTATGCGTTCGTGATCCCGCTCAAGGGGACGCTGGCCTGGTACGACGGCGTGGTGTTTCTCGGACTCTACGTCTGGTACGTGATCCTCGCGGGCCGGCGATGCTGCGAGGAACCGGAGATTGAGGGTCCGGCGGAACTGATCGCAAGACTGCCGCGCGGCGCGCGCAGGTCCGCTATCGTAGCGATGTTCCTGTTTGCCGGCGGCGTGATTCTGGCCAACTCCGAACCGTTCTGCGAAGGCCTGATACAAACGGGCAAAGCGCTCCACATCAGCGAGTTCGTCCTGGTGCAATGGCTGGCGCCGGTGGCCTCGGAAGCGCCTGAGTTCGTCGTGGCGCTGGTGTTCGCCTGGCGCGGGCAGGCCGGCCTGGCGCTCGGCAGCCTGCTCTCGGCGAAACTGAACCAATGGACGTTGCTGGTGGGCATGATTCCCGGCGTGTTCGCGCTTTCGCACGGCAGCCTGGAGCATCCGATCCCGATGGGCGGGTTCCAGATGAACGAGATCCTGCTGACGGCCGCGCAATCGCTGCTGGGCGTGGTGGTGCTGGCGGGTCTTCGTTTCTCCGGCGGATCCGCGCTGCTGCTATTCGGGCTTTTTGCCGGGCAACTCGTGTTGCCCGTGCTTGCGCCGTGGTTCCCAGCTCTGGCCTGGGGATTGAGTTCAGGCCAGATCCACCCAGTGTTCGCTATGCTCTATGTGACCTCGGCGGCCGCACTCATTATGCAGCATCCGCACGACATCAAGCGCCTGCTGCGGGGAACCGAGGCGCTCCGGCGTCCGGAATGCGCGACCTGCGAGCACAGGCTGGCGGCTCAAGCCGCCCGCGCGGCCTTGAACGCGCGTTCGAACCCGGGGATGGAACGCTCGACGGTATCGAGCGGCACGGTCAACGAGAGCCGGAAATAACCGCTGCGGCCGAAGCCGGCTCCTGGCACCGCGAGAATTCCTTCGTTAAGCAGAATGCGGATGAACGCCACGTCGTCCGAAATCGGGCTCTTCGGGAACAGATAGAAGGCGCCGTCGGGGATGGTGAGTTCGTAGCCGATGCGCGTCAGCGCGTGCGAGAGCAGATCGCGCTTATGCTGGTATGCGCTGACGTCCACCGTACACTCTCCGGCTTCCGCCTCCACCCACTGCCAGATTGCCGGGGCGTTGACGTAGCCCAGGATGCGGTTGGTGAACGTACACGCTTCGCGCAGCGCGTCTGCATCGGGCAGCCGCGGGGAGATCGCGAGATAGCCGATCCGCTCGCCGGAGATTGCCTGGCTCTTCGACCACGAAATCGCCGTGACCGTGCGCGTGATGTGCGACGAGGTTTCGGGAACCTGGCAGCCGTTGAAGACCAGCGCGCGATATGGCTCGTCGCTGATCACCGTAACTTCCGTTCCGCGCAGCACGGCTTCGAGTTGTTCCAGCGCCTGCGCGGAGTACACCACGCCGGTCGGGTTGTTCGGCGAATTGAGTATCAGCGCCTTGGTGCGCGGAGTGAGCGCCGCCGCGATGCGGTCGAAATCGGGCTGGAAGGTTTCGGTGGTCTCGACCGGCACAAGGCGCCCGCCGTGATTCTCTATGTAGAACTTGTACTCCGGGAAGTACGGCGCGAGCACCATAACCTCGTCGCCCGGATCGAGAATCGCCTTCAGCACCGTGTTGATTGCGCCGCTGGAGCCGACCGTCATCAGGATGTGGCCGGCGTTGTAGGGCAGCCCCGTCCGCTGGGCCAACCGCCGCGCGATCGTCTCCCGCACCTCCGGATAGCCCGCGTTGGGCATGTAGCCGTGACTGCGCGGACGGTTCTCCGCCGAGATGCGCGCCAGCGCGGCAGTCACCTGTTCTGGCGGCTGCACCTCCGGATTGCCCAGCGTGAAATCGAAGATGTTCTCCGCTCCGCGAACGGCTCTCAGCCGGTCGCCCTCTTCGAACATGCGCCGGATCCACGACGCCCGTTCGATCTGCTTCAGGATGGTTTGTGCGACAGTCATTGCTCTATGCGGTTGTACACTTCCACGCTTTCGACGACGTTGATGCCCGCGTTCTGAAGCATGCCGATGGCGGCGTCCGGTTTGTCGAACCGGAAGATGAGCACGGCCTTGTCCTGCCGGCCGAATGTGAACGCGTACATGTACTCGATGTTGACGCCGCTCGCATCGAACACCCGCAGGAGTTCGGCGAGCCCGCCGGGGCGATCCGGCACTTCGACCGCCACTACCTCGGTGATGTTCGTGACGTAGCCTGCCTTTTCGAGCAACTGCGCGCCCCGCTGCCAATCCGAAACAATCATGCGGAGGATGCCGAATTCCTCGGTGTCGGCGAGCGTGAGCGTGCGGATGTCGATACCGGCATCCGCCAGCATGCGGCACGGGTCGATGAGCTGGCCCGGCTGGTTTTCGAGGAACAGCGAAAGCTGGTGGATCTTCATGTCTCTACTCCTCGACGCTCCTGCGGTCGATGACGCGCCTGGCTTTCCCCTCGCTGCGCGCGATGGTGTGCGGCTTAACGAGGCGCACATGCACGCGCAGCCCCAGCGTGCGGTCGAGCGCGTGGACGAGCTTGCGGTTGAGCTCTTCGAGCGCGCCGATCTTGTCGCTGAACATATCCGGCGTGACCTCCACCTGCACCTCGATTTCGTCGAGGCCCTTATTCCGGCTGAGGATGATCTGGTAGTGCGGCAGCGTCCCTTCCACCGCCAGCAGCGCGGATTCGATCTGCGACGGAAACACGTTGATGCCGCGGATGATGAACATGTCGTCGCTGCGCCGGCCGATGCGGCGCATGCGGCGGATGGTGCGCCCGCACGGGCACGTGCCGGGCAGCATCGCCGTGATGTCGCGCGTGCGGTAGCGGATCATCGGCATCGCGCTCTTGCTCAGCGTGGTCAGCACGAGTTCGCCTTCCTCGCCGTCCGGCACGGGCCGTTCGGTAACGGGGTCGATGACTTCGGGGTAGAAGTGATCTTCGAACACGTGCAGCCCGTCGTGTACCGGGCACTCGATCGCCACACCCGGTCCGATGATCTCCGAAAGTCCGTAAATATCGAACGCCTGAATGCCGGATTCCACCTCGACGTGGCGCCGCATCGATTCGCTCCAGGGTTCCGCGCCGAATACGCCGACGCGGAGCGGCAGCGCGCGCATATCCACGCCGAGTTCGCGCGCGCGTTCCATCAGGTGCGTGAAGTAGCTCGGCGTGCAGCAAATGGCCGTGACGCCGAAATCCTTCATGACCATGATCTGGCGGTCGGTGTTGCCGCCCGAGATCGGGATAACGGTGGCGCCGAGCGCCTCGCCGCCGTAGTGCGCGCCCAAGCCGCCGGTGAAGAGTCCGTAGCCGTAGGCGTTCTGAATGACATCGCCGTGGTTGAGGCCGCAGGCGGCGAGGCTGCGGACCATGACGCTCGTCCAGACGTCAACATCATCGCGCGTGTAGGCCACCACGATCGGCTTGCCCGTGGTGCCGCTCGAAACGTGCAGCCGCACAACCTCGTGCATCGGGCTGGCGAACATGCCGAACGGGTACGTGTCGCGCAGGTCCGCTTTTAACGTGAACGGCAGGCGCGCGATGTCGTCGGTGCCGGCGATGTCTTCCGGGCGAACGCCGAGTTCGTCCATGCGATTGCGGTAAAGCTCCACCCGCGAGTAAGCGCGCTCCACAACGGCACTGAGGCGCGACAACTGCAGCTCCCTCATCCGGGGAACGGGGATGTAATCCGGCGCGCTGGCCGGATGGAAACCTACCGCGACTTGCTCACAAATTCCGATCATGATCGTTTTCTGGCCGCTTGCGCCCGAGCTGAAATGCCTGCACGTTGGCGTCGTGGAATTTCGCGGGCAGGTTGGAGCGGATCGCCTCGATCCAGTTCGTCTCGGGGATTTCCAGGTGCGCGCTCAATACGCCGGCGAGCGCCACGTTGAGAGCTTTCCGGGTTGAAAGCACAACGCCGTTCAGCGCCTCCGGCGTAATCAGGACGCCGCCCGGCCGCAGGTTGGGGCGCGCCGCTTCGAGTTGGTCCGGCGCGATCAGCACGAGGTAATCGGCCTCGCCCGGCGGCACCATCGGGCTGGCGACTTCGCTCCCGAAGCGCACGTCGCTGGTGACGAACCCGCCGCGCTGGCTCATCCCGTGGACCTCGCTCTTCTTGACGTCGAACCCGCTGCGAAGGGCGGCATCCGCGGCGATATCCGAAGCGCGCAAGACGCCCTGCCCGCCTAGGCCCGCGAAAACGACGTTGACTACGCGGTTAGTTTTCATGACAGCACTCTTCCTGGCAGCGCTCGGCCTTTTCCAGTTCCTTGATGCGCCCCGAGGCCAGCAGGCAGTTGCGGCGCGCAATCACCACCGACAGGCGCCCGCTTGCAAGGCATCCGGCGATCACTTCCTGGAACGCCTGAGGGTCTATGGTCGGATCGATCACGTGTGTGTCGGCAATGCCGAGCGAACGGCAGAGGTCTTCCAGGATCACCTTGCCCGTGGGTTGGTGGTCCAGCCTGCGGCCCGTGCCCGGATGCTCCTGAAGACCGGTCATCGCCGTGGTGGCGTTGTCGAGGATGAGCACGACGTGCCCCGTCTCCGGCGGGTTGTAGATCATATCGACCAGCCCGGTAATTCCGCTGTGCACGAACGTACTGTCGCCGATGACGCTCACCACGCGGCGCGCCTCTTCCGGCGGCAGCGCGTGGCGCAGGCCGAGGCCCACGCCTATCCCCGCACCCATGCACACCAGCGTCTCCATTGCCTCGAACGGCGAGAGCGCGCCGAGCGAGTAGCAGCCGATATCGCCCGCCACGATGCAATTCAGGTTGCGCAACGCGCGATACACACTGCGGTGCGGGCAGCCGTTGCAGAGTTCGGGTGGCTTGCCGGGGCGTGGCGCGGGCTCGGGTGAGACGTCGCCCGCCAGAATCCGGCGCACGCGGCCCACGTTCAACTCGCCGAAGCGGTACATCTCGGGCTTCGATTCCACGCTCATGCCCTCGGCACGAATGGCATCGGCGAGATAAGGGTCGCCTTCCTCGATGACCACGCACCGCTCCACGCTGTTCACGAATGCGCGTATCGTCTCGACCGGCACGGGATACGTCATGCCGAGTTTCAGAATCGCTGCTTCGGGCGCGGCTTCTCGCGCGTGGAGGTACGCCACGCTGTCCGCGATCAGCCCGAGCGAGGTATCGCCGGGAACCACGCGATTCGGGCCGGACGCCTCGTTCCATTCGGCGATGCGCGCCAGCTTTTCCCGCAGACGCCGGTGCGCCGGACGCGCGTTCGACGGAATCATGACGCGCCCGCGTATGTCCGGTGTGTAGGAAGGAGGAGGCGGCGGCGCGCACGTGCGCTCGGGGCGAACGATGCTCTTCGAGTGGCAGACCCGCGTGGTCATGCGCAGCATTACGGGCAGGCCCCAGCGCTCCGAGATTTCGATGGCGGCCAGCGTGAAATCGTAAGCTTCCTGCGAATCCGCGGGCTCCAGCATGGGCACGCCCGCGGCCACGGCGTAGCGGCGGTTATCCTGTTCGTTCTGGCTGGACGCCATGCCCGGGTCGTCGGCCGAGATTATGACGAGCGCGCCTGCAACGCCCGTGTAGGCGGCCGTAAAGAGCGGGTCCGCCGCGACGTTCAAGCCGACGTGCTTCATCGTAACCAGCGCGCGCCCGGAGGCGTACGCCGCTCCGATGGCGACCTCGAAGGCCACTTTTTCGTTGGGCGCCCATTGCGCGCGGCCGCCCATCTCCGCGAACCGCTCAAGGATTTCCGTGGACGGCGTCCCCGGGTAGCCGGTCCCGAGCGCGACACCGGCTTTCATCGCCGCGAGCGCGACGGCCTCATTACCGCTGATCAACATGGGGTAAACGGACGATTTTAGCGCAGTTTGGCTGCTTCAGCAGGGACGGCTTCAGGCAAATGGAAGTCCGTGGCTTGGGCCTTGTATCAGGGCACGGCTTGAGGCAACTGGAAGTCCGTGATTTGGGCCTTGTGTCAGGGCACGGCCTCAGGCAAGTGGAAGTCCGTGGCTTGGGCCTTGTATCAGGGC
>JAEZIJ010000211.1 GCA_023436715.1 Acidobacteriota bacterium | reverse complement strand
GAGCAAAACGTCACGACAGTTATCTGGCCCATCACGCGCATTAATTTCATCGAAATCTACCAGACTGCCGAAGAAGAGGAAATTATTTCCTTCGTTCGCGAGTAAAATAGGCTTGGAGGGAATGCAAATGGCAGACGACACCTTCAAGAACCGCAGTGTTTTGGTGGTTGACGATGAAGAACGCATGGCGCGTTTTATCCGCCTGAACCTGGAGCATGACGGCTTCCGGGTGGTGGAGGCTTACCGCGGGCTGGAAGCCATGCAGGCGCTGCGCGACACCATGCCCGACCTCATCATCCTGGACGTTATGATGCCCGACATCGACGGGTTCGAAGTGCTGAAGATGGTGCGCGAATTCAGCACCGTTCCGGTGATTATGCTCACCGCGCGTGGCGAAGAAGACGACCGCGTGCGCGGGCTTGAATTAGGCGCGGACGACTACATCACCAAGCCTTTCAGCCCGCGCGAGCTTGTCAGCCGGGTGCGCGCGGTCCTGCGCCGCTCCGAAGCTGCCGGAACCGCTGCGCGTGGCGAGGTAATTGAAGTCGACGAGCACTTGAAGCTCGATTTCGACCGCCGCGAGGTCTGGTTAGACGGCGAGCTGGTCAAGCTGCGCCCGACCGAATACCGCCTGCTCTATCATCTGGTGCAGAACGCGGGTTGGGTGGTTACCTACGACCAGCTTCTCACCAAGGTCTGGGGTTACGAGTACCGCGATGAGCCCCATTACGTCCGGCTGTATGTGAATTACCTGCGCCAGAAGTTGGAGCAGGATCCTTCAAACCCAAAATATATCCTGACCGAACGCGGCATCGGCTATCGCTTCGTTGATTTCCGCCGCCAGCGCGAGCAGTCAACGGCGGAATCCCCGGCGGCCTGAGGCCGTGATATACTTGGAGCACTGTACTAGAAAAGGAGATTTGATAGTGAGCGAACCGATTCATGTGAAAGATTCAGAATTTGAAGAGAAGGTTTTGAAGTCTGAAATTCCTGTGATTGTGGATTTTTGGGCTCCCTGGTGCGGTCCGTGCCGCATGGTTGCCCCCATTCTCGATAAGATTGCCAAAGAGCAGGCTGGTAAGCTGGTGGTCGCCAAAGTAAACACCGACGAAGACCCCGAATGGGCGACTCGCTACGGCGTGCAGGGCATCCCGACCATGTTATTTGTAGCCGGCGGCAAAATCGTTCACCGTCAGGTGGGGGCGATGCCAGAAGGTATGCTGCGCGAAGTGTTGAACCAGTTTTTGGATGTGGTGAACGCTTCGAGCACGGCCAGCTAGCCCAGAAGTTTCTTCTTTTCTGAAAATAAAACGAGGCGGCCCATTGGGCCGCCTCGTTTGGGTGCTAAAAACGGTTAGTTATTGATCCACTTGCGGAAGACCATCCCCAGGCGCGCGACGCCTTCGTTGATCAGTTCAGGCGTAGCATAGGAGAAATTCATGCGCATGGTGTTATGCCCGCCGCCCTTTGGATAGAACGAAACGCCGGGTACATAAGCCACCTTCTGTGCGATGGCGTCCTCGAACATATCCACCGTGTCCACGTGCTCGGGCAGCGTCAGCCACAAGAACAAACCGCCGTCCGGATGGGTCCACTTCACGCCCGCGGGCATATGCTCTTCCAGCGAGTCCAGCATCACATCGCGCCGTTCGCGGTAGACCTCGATAATGTGCTGCGTGTGCTTGTCGAGGAACCCGCCGCGGGCCACTTCATAGGCCACAATCTGGTTGAAGGTAGATGTATTAAGGTCCGCGCCCTGCTTGCATACCACCAGCTTGCGGATAACTTCCGGCGGCGCGATGACCCATGCCAGCCGGATACCCGGGGCGAGGGTCTTCGAGAAGGTGCTGAGGTAGATGACGTTGCCGGTGTAATGGCCGTTTCTCGGGTGCAGCTTTTCATCCAGCACCACGATGGGCGGCAGGTGGCTGCCTTCGAAGCGCAGTTGGCCGTAGGGATCGTCTTCCACGATCGGCACGCCGTAGCGGTCGGCCAGTTCCACCAGCTTCAAGCGCCGCTCCAGCGGAATGGTCACACCGGTCGGGTTTTGGAAGTTTGGCAGCGCGTAGATGAATTTCGGCCCTGAGCGCAGTGCGGCTTCGAGTTCGTCGGTGCACAGCCCGTATTCATCCGAGCGTACCGTCACGTACTCCGCGCCGTAAATATTCCAGGCCTGCATCGCGCCAAGATAGGTAGGTGATTCGACGATGATGCGGTCGCCGTGGTTGATAAAGACTTTCCCCAGCAGGTCCAGCGCTTGCTGCGACCCTGAGGTGATCAGAATGTTGTCCGCGGTCACTTCAATGCCGTAGCGCATGGTGTGGCGAGCGATCATTTCGCGCAGCGGCGTGTAACCTTCGGTGGATCCATACTGCAGCGCCTGCGCCCCTTGCTTGCGCAGAACTTTTTCGCATGCTTCTTTGAACTCTTCAACAGGAAATACATCGGGGGCAGGCAGGCCGCCTGCAAACGAAATCACTTCTGGATCCTCGGTTAGCTTCAGCAGTTCACGGATGGCCGAGCTTTTCATCCGTTGCGTTCGCTGCGCATAGCGGTAATCCCACAAAGTCTGCATAGAAAGATTCTCCTTTATCGAAACATACGAAGCTGCATAGGTTGGATGTCTGGGTCTAACCCAGTTTTGCAAAGCGGCTGACGATCACCGCGGGTGTAGGCAGGGTAACGCGGTCACCGCCCTTCAACTCGGCGGGGGCCTTTCCGGAGGTCTTCGGCGCGCTTTGGTAGATGCTCACCGGCGTGCCTTCCACGGCAAATTTGGCGTCGATGCTGGCCTGGCCTGTCAGCAGGCCGTCGCTGTCGATGGCGCAGGAGGTGACCTTACCGATCACGCGGCCTTTGCTGTCGAGCACCGGGTCGCCTGGATGGGCCACGCGCACGCCTTTTTCGGTAAACCGGAAGCGCGCCACAATAGTCTTGCGGTTCTTTTCACGCGCGATGTAGGCGTCGCGCCCGATAAACCAGGGTTTGTACACTTTCACGTAGAAGCCAAAACCGGCTTCCGACACGCCCAGGCCAAAGTCTCCGGCCATTTCGTGGCCGTAGAGCGGCAGTCCGGTCTCAGTGCGCAGTGAGTCGCGCGCGCCCAACCCGGCCGGTTTCAGACCCAGCGGTGTTCCGATTTCCATCAAGCGGTCCCACAGCTCGACCGATTTATCAGGATGCACGAACAGCTCAAAGGCCATCTTTTCGCCGGTATATCCCGTGCGCGAGACGACCAGATCC
>JAEZIJ010000110.1 GCA_023436715.1 Acidobacteriota bacterium | reverse complement strand
CCGCGAGGGAGCGGTTTTATCCGTTCACGGGGCACACCGGGGTGACTTTCAATGGAGTGGGAAATGCTCGCGAACCAGTGCCATCGCTTCATTGCTGGAATGTATCCGGCCTTCGAGCTGTGCGTCTTCAATCGCGGCCAGGATGCGGCTGAATTCTGGTCCGGGCTTGTACCCCGCGGCGATCAGGTCGCGGCCGTTGATGAGCGGGCGCGGTTTGAGTTCTTCGCGGGGCGCTTCAGCCAGCTTGCGCTTGAGGAACTCGTAGTTGTCCAGCATGCCGTGGCTCATCGTGCAGTCCAGCCGGTGCAGTTCGAGGTGCTCGTCGAAACCCTCCATGCGCATAAACCGCTTCAGCTTGCTCTCTCGCATCCTCGTTACGTCTTTGAAGCGCAGGTGATTGGCGATGAGCTCCTCGACCCTGTGGATCTGATGGTTGGAAAACCGCAGCCTGGTGAGGATTTCGACAGCCATGCGGGCCCCGACCTCTGCGTGCTCGTCGAAGCGGATGCGGTCGGCCACACGGAAAGTAGGCGGCTTGCCCACATCATGCAGCAAGACCGCTAATGCCAGTTCCGGCGAGGCGTCGCGCAGCCCGGCGAGCATCATGAGCGTGTGGATCCAGACGTCGCCCTCGGGGTGAAACTCGGGCGGCTGCTCGACGCCCTTCATCGCGGCCACTTCGGGCAGGATGACGGCGAGCAGCCCCGATTCCTCAAGCAGCTCAAAGCCGCGCCGCGCTCCGCCCTCGGTGAGTGTGCGGATGAGTTCGTCGCGAATCCGCTCAGCCGAAATCTGCCGGATCTTCGCATGGAGCCGGCGAATCGCGGCGAAGGTGGCCTCCTCGATCTCAAATCCGAAGCGGGCGGCAAAACGTATCGCGCGCAACATGCGGAGATGGTCTTCGGTGAAGCGTGTGCCGGGATCGCCAATTGCTCGGACGATGCCGGCTTCGAGGTCGCCGCGCCCGCCTACAAAATCGAGCACCTCGCGGCTGCTAGGGTCCATGAGCAGGCCGTTGATGGTGAAATCGCGGCGGATCACGTCCTGGCGGGGGTCTGTCTCGAAGGCGACGGACTCCGGGCGGCGGCCATCGCGGTATGCGTGGTCGCTGCGAAACGTAGCGACCTCCACCTCGGTGCCATCGCCGCGCACCAGCACAACTCCGAAGTGAGCGCCCACCATCTGCGACCGGGGGAATAGTTCCACGACCTGTTCGGGGCGGGCATCGGTTGCGACGTCGTAGTCCTGCGGTTCGCGGCCGAGCAGCAGGTCGCGCACGCACCCCCCGACGAGATACGCCTGGCGGCCCCGCGCCCGCAAATCGTCTATGATCCTGGCGGCGAGAGCCGCGGCAGTGGAGCCATCCATCAATATGATCGTAGAATAGACGAAGCGCTTAAGAGCAAAAGCATTTCTACATGGTAAGCATCGGTCGAGCCGGCCCGGCCCCAAAAGTAGTCGTCGCCACCACGGTGGCGCTGTCGTTTATCTCCTTCTGGCGAGGAGCGTCAATTGTTTTGGCGGACCTCGCGTCCTCGATGTTTTACGCCGGCGGCATCGCCGAGCAGGCGATAGGAAAGTCCGCGCCCTGGTTCATTCTCGGCGTGATGCTGCTCAGCTTCGCGGTACGTTCCGTGTACTTGGAAAGCTGCAGCATGTTCGTCCGCGGCGGCGTGTACGTGGTGGTGCGGGACAGTATGGGGCCGTTTATGGCCCGGCTTTCGGTCTCGGCGCTGGTTTTCGATTACATTCTCACGGGCCCGATCAGCAGCGTCTCGGCGGGGTTGTATCTCGCCGGTCTACTCAATGAGATCAGCGCGTTGCTCGGCCAGACGCTTCGGGTGTCGCCGGGCTACTTCGCGATGGTGTTCGGGCTGGTAGTGACGGCGTTTTACTGGTGGTCGAACGTAAAGGGGATACAGGAATCGAGCGGGAAGGCGCTGCGGGTGATGCAGATCACCACGGCGATGGTGGTCATCCTGCTGATCTGGTGCCCGCTGACGATCCTGCTGCAAGGAAAAACGCAGTTGCCGCCTGCGCCCGCGCCCTCCAATCTGCACTTCGGCAAGGAGGCGCTGGGCTGGTTCGAGGGCACGTTCTGGCCGAAGATCCCGCTCGTGGCGATCATGATCGCGTTCGGGCACTCGTTCCTGGCGATGAGCGGGTTTGAGACGCTGGCACAGGTATACCGCGAGATTGCTTCGCCGAAGCTGAAAAACCTCAAAATCACCGCGAACATCGTGTGCGGATACGCGGTCCTGTCGACCGCGCTGATCACTCTCATGGCCGTGATGATCATTCCGGATGCGGTGCGGCCCCACTATGCCG
Source organism: Acidobacteriota bacterium (assembly GCA_023436715.1). Taxonomy (GTDB): domain Bacteria; phylum Acidobacteriota; class Terriglobia; order Bryobacterales; family Bryobacteraceae; genus Fen-330. The sequence goes on along the minus strand of JAEZIJ010000110.1, from coordinate 6,930 downwards.
ACAACCTGATCGGCGGACTGGCTACCAACCTGGCGGGACCGGAGTTCCTTCGGCTCGGCTTCCATGTCTTCGTGGTGATTGTGGGCGCTCTGATCCTCTCGGGCGCGGTGAACACCGCGATGATCGGCGCGAACGGCGTACTGAACCGCGTGGCCGAGGACGGGGTGCTGGTGGACTGGTTCCGGAAGCCGCACAAGCGCTTCGGAACCACTTCGCGGATCATCAACATGATCGCGCTGCTTCAGGCCGGGACGATCATCGCGAGCCTGGGCGATGTCTACCTGCTGGGCGAAGCGTACGCGTTCGGCGTGGTGTGGAGCTTCTTCATGAAGGCTCTCGGGGTGACGGCGCTCCGGTTCCAGCGGCACGATCAGGAATACAAGACGCCGTTCAACCTGCGTTTCGGCGGCCGGGAATGGCCGATCGGGCTCTTCCTGACAACCGCGATGCTGTTTCTGGTCGCTCTGGCCAACCTGTTTTCGAAGCGGATCGCGACGATCTACGGCATAGCCTTCACGGTAACGCTGTTCGTTGTTTTCACTGTCTCCGACCGGATCAACAAAAGGAAGAACCAGGAGCGGCGCGGGCTGGAGCACTTCAACCTCGAGTTGCAATCGCAGGTCAGTGCGGAGACGACCCATGCGCGGCCCGGTTGCGTGCTGGTAGCCGTTCGCGATAACCGGCGGCTGGCCCACCTTCAGAACGTGCTTCAAAAGACAAACCTGCGGCGGCACGACATCGTCGTGATGACTGTGCGGAAGATGTCCACCGGCGCCGGCGAGTACGACCTGCGCGAAGACCAGATCTTCGCCGAGTACGAGCGCACACTCTTTACCCGCGTGGTGGAGATGGCCGAGAAAGAAGGCAAACCGGTGGACCTGGTGGTGGTGCCGGGCGTCGATCCATTCGACGCGATGGTGCAAACCGCCGCCAGGCTGAAAGCATCACGGCTGGTAACCGGCGTTTCCGCGCAGATGGACTCCGAAGAGTTGGCGCGGCGCATCGGCTTGGCGTGGGAGCGGCTGCCGGAGCCGCGGCATCCGTTCTCGCTGGAGGTAATCAGTCCGGGGCGCGCCTCGGTTTACGTCAACCTCGGGCCGCACCCGCCGCGACTGTGGCCGGAAGACGTAGACCGGCTGCATGAACTCTGGCTGTCATTGAGCGAGCGCGAAGGACTGGGATCGAAGCTGCATCACCGCGACGTGATCGGGCTGGCGTTGCGCCGGCTGGAAAGTGAACTCACCGGAGAAGAGCGCGACCGGATCATTCACGACCTGAAGCGGGAGCTGCACATCTGAACCGGCTGCGTGCCGGGTCGCTAGACTTGCTTGCGGGCGCGAGCGGCTTTAGCTTTCTTTGGCGCTTCGGTTTTTTCCGCGGCTACGGGATCGATTGAAGAGAGCACTTCTTTGAAGAGCGCTTCTTTCTTTCCGTCCTTCTTCGGCGGCGCCTCTTCGTGGCGGTAGTCGTGCTCGTTGTAGCAGGTGCGGCAGCGAACCTTGGCCGGTTCAGCGTTGAGCATCGATACCACAGAGTGATTCGTCAGGCGGCGGCACTTCACACAATAGTCGTCAATCACATCGCCTAAACGCACTTCCGACATAAACCCTCCATCGGACGATTCCGCTGCTCCTCCCGGACCACGATTGCTGAAGTATATCATGGCGGCACGGGGGCTAGAGCAGGTGGGTTCTGACCTGTGGCCCGGTGATCACGAACCGTATCAGGACACGGCTGAAGCCGTGCCCTGATGCAAGGCCCAAGCCACGGCCTTCGTAGGCATGTAAACCCCAAGACACCGCGGGTGCCATAGTATCATCGTGGTTTATGAGCGGTAAGCGAGTGGCGATCGGCGGCGTAGTCTTGCTGCTCGCGGCGGCGGCAGGAGCGCTGGTCCTGGTCCGGCGTTCGCAGGCGCCTGGGAAGCCGGCCGCCCGGCCCGCTCCATCGGCGGTCGTTATAGGCCCCGAAGCCAGTCTCACCGGAAAGGTTCGCGCACAGACCGTAATCTCCATCGCGGCGCCGGTGAACGGGACCGTTCAGGAATTGCTGGTTGAGAACGGGCAGCCGGTATTTGAGGGCCAGTTGCTCGGACGCATCGAGAACACCGGTCTCGAGACCGAGCAGCAGCAGGCGACGACCGATGCGGCGCGCGCGCAGGAACGGCTCAATCAACTCCAGAACGAACTCATCTCCGCGCGGCTGGAAGCTTCGCGTGCCCGCGCCGATGCGAACCGCGCGCAGGCCGGCTTTGACCGCTCTGAACGCAGTTACCTCCGCGAGCAAATGTTGAACAGAGAAGGCGCCACTCCGCGCATGACCTACGAGAAAGCGTTGGCCGAGTACCAGGCCCAAAAGGCCGGCAAGGACTCGCTGACCGAAGTAGCGCGGCTCGCCGACGAGCGGTTGTCGAGCCTCGTGAACAGACTCGACGCCCAGCGGAAAACAGTAGAAGAGAGGAATGCCCTGGTGGACCAGGCGCGCGAAAGCGCTTCCGCGGCTGAGATCCGTTCGCCCGTCGATGGGCTGCTGTTGACACACACAAAGCAGGTGGGCGATGAAGTGACAACAGAAATTCCGGACCTCTTTCACATCGCCGTCAACCTGAGCGCGCTTGAGGTGGTGTTGGAACCCGAGCCGCCCGTGCTCGCCCGCGTGCGGCCCGGGCAGGAGGCGCTCGTCCATACGCCGGAACTGCCGAACCCGATCCCGGCCAGGGTGAAGGAGATCCAGGGCACGCAGGTGATCGTCGAATTCACCAGTCCGGATCCCTCCCTGCTGCCGGGCGCCACAGCGCAGGTTCGGATCAAGTTAACATAAGAGTTCCTGGAGAGAAAATGCAGTTCTTGAAAGACAGCTTGCTCGATCTGATCACGCAGACTTCCACCAACCTCCCGCCCGACGTGCGGGCCGCCATGCGCGAGGCATGCGGAAAAGAAGCTCCCGGCACTCAGGCGGCGCAGGCGCTCGACATTATCGCCGGTAACGTGGATATGGCGCAGGAGGGCGAGGACCCGATCTGCCAGGATACGGGCATGCCGACCTTCTTTATCCACACACCGGTAGGCGTAAATCAACTCGAGATCCGCAAGGCCGCCCGCGAAGCGATTGCCGAAGCAACCAGGCGCGGCAAACTACGCCCGAACTCGGTGGACTCGCTCACCGGCGCAAACACCGGAGATAACCTCGGCGAGGGCACGCCGGTCTTCCATTTCGAGCAGTGGGAGGAGGATGAGATCGAGGTCCGGCTGGTGTTGAAGGGTGGCGGCTGCGAGAACAAGAACATCCAGTATTCGCTGCCCTGTACGCTCGACGGTCTGGGCCGCTCCGACCGCACGCTGGAGGGCGTGCGCAAGTGCATCCTGCACGCGGTGTGGCAGGCGCAGGGGCAGGGCTGCGCGCCCGGCGCGCTCGGCGTGTGCATCGGCAGCGATCGCGCGCACGGCTACGAGGTGGCCAAAGAGCAACTGCTGCGCACCCTCGACGATGTGAATCCTAACCCTACGCTGGCCGCGCTCGAAGAGCGCATCATGACGGAGGCCAACCGCATCGGCGTAGGCCCGATGGGATTCGGCGGCAACGTTTCGCTGATCGGCTGCAAAATAGCGGCCGCGAACCGTCTCCCGGCCAGTTTCTTCGTATCGGTGGCATACGAATGCTGGGCGTTCAGGCGGCTCGGGGTTCGCATCGACGCGTCGAGCGGCGCTATAACCCGGTGGCTGTACCGCGACGCCTCGAGGCCGGTGGAAAAGCTGGCGAAGGGGGCGGGGTTCCCGCTCACGGGACGCGAAATCGTGCTGCGGACTCCGCTGACGGAGCAACAGGTGCGGGCGCTCAAGGTGGGTGACGTCGTGCTCGTGAACGGCGAAATGTACACTGGCCGCGATGCGGTGCATGCGCACCTGATGAAGAACCCTCCGCCTTTCGACCTGAACGGCGCGGTGCTGTACCACTGCGGCCCGGTGATGCTGAAGCAGGGCGACGAGTGGAAGGTGAAGGCGGCCGGACCGACCACGAGCATCCGCGAAGAGCCGTACCAGGGAGAGGTGATCCGGCGCTACGGGTTGCGAGCGGTGGTCGGCAAGGGCGGAATGGGGCCGAAGACGCTGGCGGCGATGAAGGAAGCCGGCGCCGTGTACCTGCACGCAGTGGGCGGCGCGGCGCAGTTTTACGTCCGGGCGATTCCCAAAGTGACCGGCGTCGAGCTCATGGAATTCGGCATCCCGGAAGCGATGTGGCGCCTGGAAACGAAGGATTTTCTGGCGATCGTGACGATGGACGCGCACGGCAACAGCCTGCACGCGGACGTCGAAAAGAAGACGGCCGAAGCCCTGGCGGGCCTGCAAGCAGTCTAGCCCCCGCGTCTGATACAATACGATTTCCGGCCAGGTAGCTCAGCTGGTAGAGCGCAGCCCTGAAAAGGCTGGCGTCGGCGGTTCGATTCCGTCCCTGGCCACCACCCATAAGCCATACAAAACACGTCGGTCGTGCATGGCCCCGAGCCATCGGATACGGACAGGCTGCCGCTTGTGACTCCTGCGTCCGACCGCCACGATGGACTCCACATTCTGCCAGGCGACTGAAGCTCGGCTGTAGGGGCTCCCTAACGTGCCTGAGCGGATCGCAGCAAGTAACAGTTCTGGACGCCAAAAGACCTGGATTTGGACTCCAGGCGGGCTCCAGCAACATGGAAGCTGTTGAGAAACTCCACGCCGGATTCCCAGCGGGCGCGATCAGCGGCCGGTGAATTTGGGAGGGCGTTTCTCGAAAAAGGCCCGGATGCCCTCCTGGTAATCCTCGCTGTCGTAGATTTCGCGGCGCATTCCCTGAATTCGCTCGAACGTCGCGGGGCTGAGCGGGCTGGCCGCCGCCAGCACCTGCAACTGCTCTTTCATGAGTGCAATGACCAGGGGCGAGTTGCGCAGGATGTCCTCGCACATTTCTGCCACCCTCGTATCGAGTTCGGCGAAGGGGACCACGTGGTTCACGATCCCAATTTCGCAGGCACGCGCGGCCGTGATCGGCTTTGCTCGGAAAAGCAATTCCTTGATCACCGGCAGGCTGACGGACTGCATGAGATTGAGCGTCCCCCCGATGTTATAGGGCACGCCCACTTTGGCCGGCGTGACCGCGAAGGTGGCAGTTTCGGCTGCCACCACGATATCGCATGACATCACCACCTCGCAGGCTCCTCCCCACACTCCTCCCTCGACCAGGGCGATCACCGGCGAAGGGAAGCGCTGGATGACGCGGATCACCTGGCGCAGCGGGTCGTTGTAGGTCAGCGGATCGCGGCCGTTGGTCGGCAATTCGCGGACATCGTGTCCGGCGGAGAACGTCCTCGCCCCCGGCGTCGCGCGAAGAATGACCACGCGGGCTCCCTTTTCCCGCAGCATGTCGAACCCCGCGACCAGCTCATTGATGAGGTTCGAGCTGAGTGCGTTCCGTTTTGCGGGGTCATTGAGCGTCAGAGTGTTGATGGCGTCCTGCTCCGTCACCGTAACCAAACCCATACTAAAAATTATCCTCCGAAATGAGACTGCGCTCCTGAAGGCGTACAGTTCCTCTGAGACGAGATCAGTCGCACACGTCAGTTCGGGCGGCTGGATTGCCCTCGCGCACGGTCCTGGACCCGAAAATCCCGGATCTGGACTCCAGCCGACGGCGTTGGATCAGGGTCGATGCCTGCCAGGCCATTCCCCTTATACGCCGGGATCTTAGGAATCGCCAAAGGGATGTTCTTGGCTGTCCCCATCGAGGAGCGGAAGTGCTTCGACGATAATAAGTTGCGCCTGAGCTGCGATGTTCTTTACGCGCTCATCCGTGATCATCAACAGCCTTGCCCTGCAATGGGTTAGGTCGATAGCCACGTACCTCGACCATGGGACCTTTTGCTATGGGATTGGCTCATTCCATTTTCCCGCTCGAACTATCGGCAGTGCGGCAGCCAGCTGCAGAGTTGGACGACTCAGCGGTCAGCATATCCTTACATCGCCGCCATCCAGCCACGCCTGTAAGGGATTTGGAAAAACCCCGTGCCACGGAGAATTTCAAAATGCGGAGCGATCGCGCGCGTGCGCGAGAGCAAGCTGTGCACCAAACCACTGTGGTGCCCGCGCATCTCGCGCAGAACAGCGGAGGTTACCTTCGATCTACGCGAGTTCTTGACCGCGCGTTTCTGTGCCCCGGCGTCTGGCGGAGGGGTCACACTACCAGACCGGTGAGGGCGATTGTCGCCCCCGCGATTCCGGCCACGATTCCGATTACGGGGAACATGCGCTTGCGCGAGATGAAAAACAACGAGCTGAGGACCAAGGCGATTTCGAGCAGCCCTTCGCCCAAGTCGTACCGTAGGGCGCGGCGTTCGGCGGTTTCGGCCGAACGGTCGTCCCGCTCCGCATCTTGTTCGATCTTTCGGCCCCGCAATTCATAGTCCTTCTCCTGTGCGGTGTAGTCGGCGACCAACTTTTCGGCGGCATCGCCCTTGGCGCCGAGGGCGCCGATGAGGTTCTGCCCGAGTTCCAGGTTGTGATACTTCACACGGGTGGATTGGTAGTGCGCCCACTCGTCATTCGCCGCAGATTTCCGCATAATGGCTTCCGTGTGGGTGCGGTGCGACGCTATGGTAACGATGGCCAAAGCCATCGCTAGCAGGGCCGCCAGGACGCCGACCCGTTGCCCCATCGGATCGATTGCGTGCTCACCTTCGTGATGAATCTCGAGTTCGGCCATACGTGGGTTCTCCTTATTACCTCAATGGTCGAAACCTGATGGCTCAAGCATACCCTCACATGTCGCACCGTGCGCGTGATTTCGCTAATCTAATCTGGCCCACTTCGCTCATCTGATTTGGCCCACCTCCAGACCGGGAGCCGGGTACTCTGATTCGGGCATTTGCCCGAACGGAGAACGGTTCTTGAACAGGAGGCT
>JAEZIJ010000251.1 GCA_023436715.1 Acidobacteriota bacterium | reverse complement strand
GCGCATCCCAAGCCTCCGGCCCGACCCACTGCTGTCTGGATCAACCCGCCGCCCGCCCGGGCGGCCAGCGAAGAGGAGCAACACTAATTTATGCGGGCAGGTGTCTCAAAGTCGTTGACAAGTTCCGTGGACTGCGCCTTCCGTCATCGCGACGTTCGGGGAACCTCTGAACAACTCTCCGGAAACCTACTGCGGAACTCTCGGGTGCGCCACCGTCTATTACGCTCCTTCTCACCTGGATGCCAGGGGCTCCCGAAACGGACAGTGGGCTGTCGCGTTCCTGGTCAATAATGGTGGCTACAACAACGTATACGTGTGCCGGTCGGACGCGTCCTGTGGCTTACTCAACGCCGAGGCAGACGACCAGTTCCTAGCTGGCGTGTCCGTGGCAACGCGAAGCTTAACCGGACTTCCCGATTACTGGTTCTCGTATTTCACCTTCGGCGGCCCAACGGGTCGTACTTTGCCGCTTCTCACCCGCGCGGCCTATTTCCAGCAGGGTGCCGCTGGCGTGACAGCCGTGGCCAACTCCGGAATCGACCCTACGACCTGGCTCTCTCGGAACGACCGGTGTACCGGGCCCTGCTTCACCGCAGGCGACTATATTGGCGTCGCGTCGAATGCCCAGGCGACCGCGTCAATGCCGTTCATTCTGCAATCCTCACCGAAGAACGATGTCTTCCAGAGCTTTCTGCAGGACTCGTCTTTGGCTGGCGCCGACCGTTCCAAGGCTCATGCGAACTTCGTTCCGTACCATCCTGGCGCCGACTTGAGGAGCTTGGCTAGGCCGATACCACCGTCGGCCTACGGACTCAACCCGAGGCTCCGACGAGGCATACTGGACACCAAGGCGCTGGGGCTCTACCTTCCGTAGGAAGTGGCGGCCGCCTACATGGGGAGTGAACAAAACGGAAGGCTCTGCACCTTTCTTCGGGGCTGCAAGAGCGGCACAGTTGCCGGCAGCGGCAACTGTTTTGTCCGTCTTCTCGCTGTCCGGCTACCGCAAGCCCAACTGGCGCCGAAACGTAGGGTGCGCTCCTCTCGGGACTATCAAACGGAACAGGTATCACCTGGATCAACCGGCAGAGCGCCCCAGAGGAGAGCAATGTGCCGGTGAAGCTAAGCGACACTATGCCAGGAATGTGGCTGCTGGACACGCGGCGCAACGAGGTATGCCTTGTCGTGGGTGTCAACCACGACATGGGCCTGATCTGGCTCACCGGGGTGGCAAGCGCGATGTTGCGAACGGAGTTTGACGCGAGCGGGTACGAGAAACATGATCCAGGGCCTGCTATGGCTACGAACGCCGTTAGCTGAGCGCCTTCTGCGCATCTCGAAGCTCGTTTCGCGCGCCGAGACGCCAGAGCCACCGTCGGCCGGGCCTTCGCGAGTGGCGGAATTGGAGTGCCACCTAGTCGACCACTCCTGCCTCAGCCTTTCAACAGTACAGAGCGGCGCACCCGCCTGCAGCACCAGCTTTTCTGCTTCTTCGAGAAGGGCTTTGGGATCGGAATCGCTCGACCGGCCGAACACAGGTGCAAAGAGCGGGACTGCAAGCCAAAGGAACGCTCGGCTACTACTGCTCCGTCGCATTCCGGCCGGTTTCCACATGGCCGCCCAGTACGGGCCCATAGACTATTTCATAGAAATGCTGTCCGCGGGAAGTATAGCGCGCACTGCCCGCTCGCGCCCTCCGCCGATGATAGACCTTGCCCAGACGGTGTGGTTAACGTACTGAACTGGCCTTATCAGGGACCCGCGCCGCTGGCGAGACAACTGGGGGCAATAGGAATCGTCAACGCAGCCTGATGTGGCTTCCTTTGACGAGTGTGACGCCAGGGATCGGTTCGCCGCGAGCAACGGCGTCGGACAGGATTCCTCGTTGGAGTTCCTTCTGGACCATCTTGCCTTCCGCACTCCAAAGGCGATGCCGCAGGCCGGGCGGCAGTGCATCGAGGATCTCGGTCCACTCCGGCCAAGTGAGATCGATCCTCGCTCGGTAGAAGGTGTCGGAAATGTGAGTACCCTCGTCAATCACAAGTGACGGGGCACTGTTGGATTGCAGCGTGATGGTGTTCAGCGCGCCGCGCAACTGGCGCACGCTGCGTGTGATCATGAACCACGCCAGCATCTGCTTCAGCCGCTTCTCACGGTTCTCGGCCGCCTTGTAGCGTGCTTGCAGACGCTCGGCTTCTCCTCGCGCCAACTCAGCCTCCGCTTTCTGCGCCTTCAGATACTCGGCGATCCGGTCCACCTTGTAGCCGAAAGCCTCGGCATAGGTGGCCAGCGCGGTCTTGAGTTCGTCCGATACCTCGCCGTTGTTGGCCTGGGCGCACTCTTCCGCTGCTTCAACCAGTGCGGCGAGCGATTCGTCGATTTCGAACATGCTGAGCCCTTTCGCCACTTCGCGGGCGCTGGGCGCAGCCACAGCTGTACTCATGCTTTCACCTCCTTTCGAGTCAGAAACCGAGAGAGAGTTGTGCGTCGTCTCTGTAGCGCGGCCGGTGCGCCGGGTCGCGGCGCACCAAGGCCAGCTCAACGAGTGCTTCGGGTTTCTGCGATGGCTCGGGATTCGGCGAGGCGCCTTCTGTAACAGCCGCGACTTCGGCCGGGCGAGTCCGCTGGCTCTCCAGTAGCCGAGCGTGCTGCTTCTGCAACTCGCGCCAGCACGCATCGGCTTTCTCGCCGACACCCTTCTGCATCACAAGTTCGCGCGCCATCGCCGTCAGCATGTCTCCGTCATCGTCCAGTGCCTGCAAGCCGTGAGTGGCGAACTTGCCTTCCATCGCGAGCGAGACCAGCAACTTCTTCCCCATCAGGCGCAGGCAGTTCTCCTGCATAGTCCCGGAGTAAGCCAAGTACTTCACGCACCGGCTGCTTTTGCCCGATGCGCCAACTACGCCGGCTGGCCTGGCGCAACACGAAGATCGAATAGCCGGATTCGTAGAAGAGGATGGTCGGGAAGTGGAGCAGGTCGAGCCCGGTGGCTACCAGGCGTGGGTGAGCGATGCACACCTGCAGGCCCGCTTTGAGTTGCCGCAGGCCTCGCGCGCCTCCGGCGGGACGGCCGTCGTCAACACCTCGACTCGGATGCCCTCGCGGCCGAGCAGGTCCTTTAGCCGCTGGGTCACATCCCGTTTCTGCGTGTAGACAGCATAGACCTGGCAGCGGCGACCCTGCCTGAGCTCGGCCTTGACCTCCTCCAGCAACCGGTGCTCCTTTGCGTAGACCGCGTGCCCGTCAAGGTCCGGCGGATCCGAGATCACGAAGCGCCCGCGTTCGCCGGTCTCTGGATTCGTTGCATAACCGTACAGCGTCCCGAGGTGGAACGGTCGATCCGGATACAGCATGAGAGCGCTCAACCCGGTGCTCATCACCGACTGGTTGCCGCGGTGCTCTTCGAGCGCAGCCTTGATATCCTCTTCCAGCCCCTTGTACGCCTGGGCGAGCGACGCGTCCATCTCGACTGTTGCGACCTCTTCTTCATACGGCGGCAACGCGTCGGAGATGTCTTCGAGCGAAACAAACGCACCTAGCTCCATCAGGAAACGTCCGAATAGGAGCGGCGACGCGCCGGGCCGACGCCGGACCCGCGTGGTTACCCTCGCCTTGTCCGAGCAGGCATTATCGGCCGGAGTGACCGTGGTCACCTTCTCCAGCACGCCGTACGTCTCCGAGAACGCCCGAACGCCCGCATCGCCGTGGGCGAATCCCTCCGCCAGCATCTTCCCCGGATTGAGCCGGAAAAGAATGTTGTAGAGCTCGTCCGCGTAGCCGCCATTCAGGGTGCCGGTGAGGATCACCGTTCGCCTGGCGCACGTGGCGACCGTGCCGAGCGCCGCCCCTTGTGCCGTGTCGCCTTTGAGTTCGTGGACTTCGTCAGCGATTCCGTAGTCGAAGAAGCCTTTCAGGTAACGACCGATAAAGTCGATCGGCGCGCATCGGCGAACCTTGCGTCCATCCGCCTGCCACAGCGCGCTGAACATCGCGCGGCGGGCTTTCCCGGCCTTCGATTGCTCATCGGGCAGCACAGGTTCGCTGTGCTTTGTCTTGCGGAAGTCCGCTCTCCGCAACTGGTCGTCTTCAGTTAAGACCGGCCGGCCGGTGTCGGGATTGACGATCGACCCATTGAACGGCCCGCTCCGCGGCACTCCATACGCATGGCGCCAGAAGTACGAGAGCTTTCCGGTTTCGCGGGAAAGTACGAACACGGCCGGGCAGTCGCACAACTCCGCCCACCGCTCCCGCGCGGAGCGCCAGTTGCCGCACAGACGTATCTCGCTCAGCGTGGTCCGCAGCCCTTCGCGCACGATGCGCCCGTTGCGATACCGGACCTCGTTCACACCGGCATGCCCATTCGATCCGACGCCATTGCGAATCCCGTCGATCAGGAAAACGCGCACCCTCGGTAGCGTCAACAGGCATTCCCGACACCACTTCATGGTCAACTGCGGCGGCACCATGACGAGCGCGGTAACGGGCTTCCCGTTGGCGTGAACGTGCATGGCGCCGAGTGAGATCAGGGTCTTGCCCGTGCCGCACTCTGCGATCGCCGCGGCCGCGCTGTCGGACGCCCATCGCTTTGCGATGCCGGCGATGGCCAACGCCTGGGCGGGATACGGAGTCCGGCGCAGATGCCGCAGCGCATCCGGCAATGGCTAGCCGGCTTGGTGCAGAGGCGGAAACTGCTCGAGTATTCGGTCCTCGAGCACGTTGGCGAACTGACGCAGGTAACTACCGATCGAGTCGATGTTGTGCATTTGATGACCGCATGGAAATAGGTACAGGCGGGGAGCGAATCTGGGGCGTGTCGCGCGAAGGATTGGCCCGTCGCGCGAGCACAGTGATTCCGTTATCGCGGGACTACGGTACGGCCCGGCAGGCTCTTTACTGAAATGCTCGATGCTCTGGTTACTTGGCAGCCGCTTTGGATGCCCGCTGCGCCGCCCAACGGCGCTTCGCCGCCTCGGCGATTGCCTTCCTTCCAGCGGCGCTGAGTTTCCGCTTCCGCTTTTCGGGCTTGGCGGCGGAAGCCGTTTCTTTCGAAGCGGCCCAGCGTTTGCGCTGTGCGGCTGCAATCCGTTCTCGCCCCGCGGCGCTCATCGGACGCTTTGCGGGCTTCGCAGCGGCAGGTTGAGTCGTGCCAAGCAAGCGGCGGATTTCACTGATCTGCCTGTCGATCCGCTCGCGCTGTGTTTCGAGTCCGCTCAGGGCAGCCTGGAGAATGTCCGGTGTAAGTGTGACGGGTCTTGGCATTTCAGATACTTCTACCGTATATCAACCGCGCCGGCCGCCTCGGCGATCTGCGGCTCATCAATCCTGCGAGGCCGGATCTGTCGTGCCTCTACAACCCCTTCCACACGACCGACGAGAACTACATGGCGCAGGTGAACATGGTCTTCGGTAGTTTCAACCTGCACGACGAGTTCTTCGCCAAGCACCAGTTGAACTACCTGGCTGACATCGTGCGCGTGCTGCACTACACCGGGCTGCCGTTCAATTTCTACGACGTGATCGTGATGGCGCTGGACAAGGACGTCCTTCAGGAGCAGATCGACAAGGCCCGGCGGCAAATCCAGGCCGATTCCGCGGTCTCGTTGCAGCGCGGTTTGAACTTCGAGATGTCGGTACGGAACCTGGTCGAGTCGTTCAACGACCGCGAACGAGTGCCCAAGATCCAGGGTCTGCTGAACGAGTGCATGACGTTTCTGGACGACGAGCTGTCCGTGATTACCGGCCCGTACGAGGATCTGTTGTCTATCGACGACGTGATCGACCGCGAGTTGATCCTGTTCGTGACGCTGAACATCAACAAGAATACCGAGCCCGTGCGCGCGCTCGGCAAGATGCTGCTCCAGAATCTTCAGCTCGTGGTCGGCAAACGGTACGAGAGCGAGGAGGACCGCAAGCGTCCCAGCCGGCCGATTCTGAGCGTGGTTCTGGATGAGTTCGCGCCGTTTGGGTACCGGAACTTCGCCCAGATCCTACAGACAGCGCGGGGAACGAACACGGCTTTCCTGTTCTCGATGCAGAGCCTGCCGCAGTTGTTGCAGGTCGGGCGGGGCTTCAAGGATGACGTGACTTCGGCGCCGAATACGAAGATCGCACTGCGCACGCAGGACGAGGAGACGTCGAAGTTCTTCATCCGCGCGTCGGCCGAACAGCGGGTGATGAAGCGGACGGTGTCGCTTGTGCGCCAGCAGTTGTTCGGCTGGGAGCGATTCGAACGAGGCGAGAGCGGATCGGAGCGCGAGGAGCGAGAGTATCGCGCCGAAGATGAGCGCATCAAGAATCTCCCGAAGGGACAAATGCAGATCCTCATGACGGACGATACCGAGGGCACCCTGCACCGCCACTTGCACGTGCGGCGGCCGCCGGATCTCGGTCTGCCCGGCTTCGAGATGCAACTGGCGCCGCGGTTACGGCCGTCACGGGCCGAGGTGCGGGGCGCGAATCTGCGGTTCAAGAACCCGGAACTGGCGGCGTCGATCGGTCGGCGCATGCAAGGAAGGAGGTAGACGTGGCGCGCGGGATCTGGGTTCGGATTGTGTTCATCGGTATTGCGAGCCTCGCTCCGGTCGAATGTCAGCAGCGTGATGCGGCAAGGCGCCAGGCTGTGCCGGCATCGCAGTATTCGCCGCTGGCTGCTCGGGGTGGTTACAAGGGCCAGAAGGTGACGTGGTACGAGGCTCTGTACCGGTCACTGAATTCCAAGAACATCGACTGGGGCGAGCGTTGGGAGCAGCGCCGGCGCGTCTTCCTGGAGAATTCCGTCGGCAACAAGTACTTCTTGTACACGGCAGCGCTGTCGCTTCTGCTTATCTATCTGACGGTGGTCATCGTCTGGCAGCGATGGGACCACGCCGAGCGGCTCAAAGCGCTGGCGCAGAGCACGGCTGATGTTCTCAACTACTCGGAGTACTGGAAGCAGGCCGCCAGCGAGGCGATCCGCCGACAAAACGACCACATTGAGCGCTGCAACCGCGTGATCGAGGCCGGCGAAAACGGTGTGCCGCTCGGCGATGCGGCCGAAGTTATCCAGTTGCGGCGCGAATTGGAGGGGACTCGGACCGAAGTTCTCAACCTCACGACGACAAACCGGCGCCTTCAAGCCGAACTTGACCAGAAGACCGGGATGATTCAGGACCTGTCCCAACGGGTTGACGAGGTCGCTCGGAGGAAGGGAAACGGCAAAGGCGAGCCGCAGTCGAGCCAGGCCGCTGCACTTGTGGAGCGAATCAACCGTCTCGAAGAAGCGCTGAAAGTGGCCCGGCGCGAGAACGAGATGCTGAAGGGAGCCTGAGTCGTGTCCATGCTGATCTCGGTTCTGGGTTTCGGCAGCTTATGGTCGTGGCGGACCGCAGCGTACTACAACACCACCGGCGTTGTCGCGCACGGGAAGATTCGCAATCGCCCTGGCGTTTATGGCGTGGCGCGATTCAACGGACGCGGCGGATTCCGTCCGGATTGGACGGCGTGGATGATCTCGAAGGTGTTTGATTGCGAGCCACCGTGCGTTTGGAACGGGCACAACAAAGCGCTGTTCAAGCGACTTCTGGAACGGCCCGTGCGGCCGGACGCGTATCTGTTGACGTTGACCGCCGATCAAACAGGCGGCGTAGACATGCACAGCGCGAGCCCATGGGCGCACTCCGACGTGCAAGTGATCTCGTTCAGCGAGTGTGGTGAGCGCCAGGAACTCATGCTGGTGATGCCTGCATACGCCTGGATCAGGGGCACGCTCGGCACCTTCTTCTTGGAACCGCAGCTTCGGAAGCCATGGACGGCGCGGCTCGTGTTGAGCGATGGGATACGTTAAGGGCGTCATCGACCTCAGATCTCGCCAGGACGCAGTTCTCTTACAGCAGGTGCTCCGGTCGAGATATGTGACCCACGAGCAGCTTTGGCAATTTCTCCAGTTCCACACCCAAGAAAAGCGCCGCCGGATTTTCAACTGGCGGATGTCACGATTGGTCCGCCACGGTCTGGTTGTGCGCGCGATGGCGGCGTTTCAGAGCCGGACTTGGGTGTACTCCATTAGCGAAAGCGGAGCGGCTCATCTGGCTGGTCAGGGCGACGGCGCCGCACTGGTGGCAGGAAAAGCCGCGCCGCAGCGAGACGATCAAGCCGTTCTCCACTCGCTCGACTTGAATGACATTCAACTCAAACTGATGCGAGACGGCGAACTGCGCCGGTGGAAGTCGGAACTCGAAATACTGTGCTTGAACGAGTTGACCGGCTTCGGGTACGCGAAAGACTATGATGCAGTCGTAACCGTGGACTGCGGCGGGCGAGATGCGACCTTCGCACTCGAATACGAGAGGCAGCCGAAGGCGCCCAACCGTTACCGCCAGGTGCGCCAAGCGCTCGAAAAGGAACAGCACGTGGCGTGCTTCTTGTACCTGACGCCGTCATACGAGTTGCTGAGTTACGTGGCCGGCTTCTACGACCGGTGCGCCAAGGCGGTTTACTTCGGCCTCCTGAGTGAGTTCCACGAGAGCGGACTCCGCATGAAAGTCCTCGACCATCGGCGCACAACTTCCGTTCCCTTGCACAGCGTATTGGCAGCGAACAACCACTAAGCCGCGTGCCACGACTTCCTGACGGCTTCCCCACGCCTTCCCGACGGCTTCCTCACCCTTATTCCAAGTAACTGCAAAAAGACGGGTTATTGATTGACTACGCCGTGTTTGAGCTGGTTTTGGGATGGTGAAGAGGAAAACGGAGTTCCGGTTGCCCGTGTTCTATGCGAGAACAGTCTGGATCTTGCCGAGGTAGAGCGGGATGTCGGATGGCACGTGTTCTCCGCCGGGGACTTTGATGGGTCCGATTGCGGCTGTAGGAGCAGTGTCCATGGCGGGATCACCGGTGATCGCAGCAAGGAAGGCCTGCCAGTCCCTGTGGTTGGTGGTGAGCTTGTCGGAGTTCAAGTGCTGGGAGATGAACTCGTGCACGGCGAAGACGGCGACTTGCGCGTGGCGGCGCTTGGCTTGGATGAGGGTTGCTGCCGTTGCGTGGAGGAGTTGATAGCGGAGCGGTCGGCTTCGACTATTCGGCTCTTCGCCGAAGAGAGCGCCCGTGAGAGTTGCGATTCTGGCAGGCACATTGGACCGAGGGTTGGAGCGGCCACGGTCGTAGTATTCGCCGACAAGGCAATCGCCGAAAGGTTCGTCCGCCTTGCCTTCAATGGTGATCAGAAGTTCACGGGAGCCGAGTGTTCCGAGGACAACGAGGTCGGCATTCCTGTGCTCGCCCCTGAAGTGGTCAAGCGGAATAACGAACTCGGGGTAGGCTTCGCACAGAACGACGCCAGCGAGTGGAAATGACAGCCTCAGGAACGATAGGAGTTCTTCGGGCGGCGAAGGCGTCGGCGTCCTAAACCACGATTTCGCAAGTTCCTTCGCACTTCTGTAGTCCTTCCACTGCCGGGTGCCCTGCTTCGGCGGAGCCTTGGCAAACCAGTCGTCGACCGACGCGATCTCGTGTCCAGTACCGCTCAGGATGCGCACCACTGGAACAGTCTAGCAGCCAGTCGCCGGCAGATCGGGTCGAGGAATCCCAACGAAAGGAGTCGAGATGGGGAAAGCTACGTCTGTCAATGGCGCGGCCGCTGCGCCCGTCAACGGGCAAGCGACGGTCGCAAACACGGTGTCTTCGTTGCCGCAGGATCGGTTGCTGGCGGCAGTAGCGGCGCTGGAAGCGCCATTCAATCCAGCGGACATCAAGTGGCGTGTGACCAACACGGCGAGTGTTGGCAGCCGGAACGGTCCCGTCCTGCGGGGCCAGGTGCTGGCGTACGCGGATCCGCGCGCGTACACGGATCGCCTGAACGACGTCTTCGGGCCGGGAGGATGGACACGCGACTACAACGTTCAGGTGGCTCAGAACTTCGAGCGCAGGGAGCGCGGCGCGTCGGAACGGACGATCACGGCGAAGATCGTGGTGACGTGTAAGCTGACGATCCACGGTCTTGGTGTGCACACCGGTCTCGGCGAGGAGTGGGCAGACAACGAGAACGCCGGCACAGCCGCGGAGGCCCAAGCCTTCAAGCGGGCGTGTTCCTGCTTTGGTCTTGGCCGGTACCTGTACGACTTGGAAGGGCAGTGGATCGACTTGGATGAGCACAAGCGGCCACTACACACGCCTCGGTTGCCTGAGTGGGCGGTGCCGAAGAGCGCCCACTGTCCCGTAAATGGCCGGCCGAAATCCGGACCGAACGGCAACGGCCAGGGCGGCCTGTACCGGAACGAAGTGCTGGAGCAGGTGAAGAACCTCGCCACAACGGTTGGCTTCAGTCTCTCCAGAAGCGTCCTGCAAACGGTTGCCAACACCGAAGACCCCGACAAGATCCGCGACATGGCGAAGCTCAGCGATGTGTTGGCGCGGCTGCAGGACTTGGCGCGCGGTGTCGAGCGACTCCGGATTACGGTGTCCAAGGCCGGGGACGCGCGGTATTCGGCGCTGTGCCGCGAACTCAATCTGGCGAGCGAATCAATCGACGACATCCCGGACCGTCGCACGCTCCGGCGGCTTATGGAGGCACTTGAGGCCGAAGCAAGCGCTTCCGAAGACATCGCGACCGTCAAGGGACGGCTGTTGCGAGAGGCAGCGCGAGTGTCCAGCGCAACGCACGAGACGCTCGCGGAAGTGATCCGGCGCGCATCGAAGGGCGCGTTCAGCCTCGCAACGCTGAAGTCACTTGGGGAGGCTGACGTGGCCGCGGTGCGCGCAGCGCTGAGCCAACTCGAACACGAAGGAAAGGAGCGTTGACGATGAACGCGAAAGGCGTGGTTGTGAACGAAGTGCTGCGTCTTCAGGACCCGGACGCGAAGCGCCTGGGCCTGGACCGGCTGGACGAGGACAAAGTGATCCTGGCGTTTGCCCGCTGGGCAGAGGCCCATCTGAAAAAGTGGGTGGACTACGCCAAGGGCGCGTTGCTGTTCCTGATGGTGCCGGGCGATCCGGAGTCGGGGGCGTTCTACATCTATGACCGCGCCCGCCAGGCGTTCTTCCTGGTGGATCAGGCCGAGGCACCGCGGATCGGTGGGTACAGGCTGGGCGAGTTCGACGAGATGGCCGAGGCGTGTGGTCTGAAGTCACTGGCCAGGAATCCGCGAGGGCTCCGGCAGTGAGACTTTTGAAAAGGTCCGCCGGGTCATTGTATAGACGATCAGGGAGGTGTCAGCGATGGACCACCGGCTGTCGGCGACGATCGAAATGGCCCGTGAGTTCACCGGCTTGTTTGTGAACCGCCGGGCATACACTGTGCAATCCACGCGGCCGCACCCCGAGACGGGCCGTCATTACTACTACCGGCCCAAGGCGAACGGCGATGCGCCGGCGGAACTGACTCTCGAAATCGTGCGGAGACACCTGGCGGGCGAACTGACCATCGGGATCTACGCCATCAACCCCGCGACCCAGCGGTGCAAGTGGGTGGCTATCGACGCCGACTACAAGACTGCACTCGAAGACCTGATTAAGGTGCAACGGCAGTTGCAGGAGGACGGGGTTGAGGCGGCGCTCGAACAATCCAACCGCGGCGGCCACCTGTGGATCTTCTTCCGGACGCCGGCTCTGGCGCGCGACGCGCGGACTTACGTGTATCACGTTGCTGGACGGCTGTCGGTTCAGGTCAAGGGCGCCGGGCTGGCCGAGGGTTTGGAGATCTTCCCGAAACAGGACACGGTAGCGCCACGCGAATTCGGCAACGCCATCCGCTGTCCGCTGGGCGTCCATTGGGGCGCGCGGGAAAGCCGCGGCTGGCGGTATTGGTTCTACGGCGCCAACTACCAGCTCGATGAACAACTGGCGTATCTGCGCAGGTTGGGCAAAGTCGAGGAGGATCACCTGAAGCGGATGATCGCCGGGAAGGCTGTGCCCGCGGAGTTGCAACGTGTAGCGCGCCGGCCGGAAATGCCGAAGTACCTGGACTCGCGGCCGGGCGAATTCCGCATTCTGGAGTATGTCGAGGTGCGGCGGCAGGTGGGGCGCAACTGGATCGCGCGCTGTCCTTCGTGCGCCGCCCAAGGTCGTGACCGAAGCCGCGACAACTTGGCGATCGCGGTGGAAGAGCCGCGGAAGTACATCTGCTGGGCGGGCTGCACAAAAGAGATGATACGCGAGGCATTGGGACGGCCCGTCCGCGAGCGACAGTTGGTATGGGGACGGTGATGCGACAGCAACCGAGCCTGGCGGCGGGCGCGCGGCGGCGGCATATTGAGCGGCGACTCCACGAACTAGGGATCTGGTGTCAACCGGAAGTCTCGGTGCAGTTCCAAAGGCTCGCGCAGCGAGCAGTGCTGCGCGGTGTGGAATCCGGCGGCGCGACGAAAGAGATCGGCCGCTACGTCACTTTCTGTGGCGAAAGCGGCGAGCAACTCGGCTGGCTTCAGCCAATCGATTCGATGTCGTCAAACGGCCGGCACGCCGTTGTCATCGCGCAGAGTTTCGTGAGCGTGGAGGTGCTGCGGGTTCGAACCACTTACGAGGTTCTGATCGCGAGGTACCGCGTGGGCGAGCACGCGCGCGTGGAGGCGGAAGTATTCTTCCGTGGACACGAAGGGCACCTGCCGCTGGACCTAACCGGGAGCGACAAGGCAATGGCCGGACAAATCCTGCCGGAGTTCTTCGATAGGGCGGGAGAGCGGATTGACGCCCCGGGCGATTTCGCTAATGCGCTCAAAGCAGCGGTCCGCGGCGCTAATTGTCTTTCTTGTTCACACCAGCACTACCTGATGTCGCCAAGCGACACAAGCCTGAGGGAAACGAGGTCGGCATGAAGCGGGTCAAAGACGTCACGTTGGTTTTGTGTCTATTCATCTTCTTGCTGATTGTTTTTGGTGGCTGCTTCCGAGCAACGCCGGCCGCCGCTTTCTTCGGAGCCCTGGCGGGCACGCCCGTGCTCGTGCATGCGTTCAACCGGCTCGTCCCTCGGCGGAAAGATCCGGAGTCAACCTGTGCTGCGGTTGCGCGCCAGCCCGCGGAACAAGTCATCGTCCTGCGAATGGAGAGGATGGACAGGCGAGAACAATAAGGAGGGCGCCATGCGCGTTGGCACGAAAAGCGTTCTGTTCGGGGCGCACTCAATTCTGCACGGGTTCTTCCTCGGGCGTGCTTGGTGGCGATTGTACTCGTTCCCCTGGGACGTGCGGCTCTGGGCGAATTGCGCCACGTAAAATATGACTGAAGTGGCACCTGTTGCGCCAACTAAGAATGTGACCGAAACGTGTGAGCTGCACAGAGCTGCCGTGAACTGCCGAACACTCCGGCAGAATGGACATGCA
>JAEZIJ010000247.1 GCA_023436715.1 Acidobacteriota bacterium | reverse complement strand
TGCATGTCCATTCTGCCGGAGTGTTCGGCAGTTCACGGCAGCTCTGTGCAGCTCACACGTTTCGGTCACATTCTTAGTTGGCGCAACAGGTGCCACTTCAGTCATATTTTACGTGGCGCAATTCGGTCTCCAGACCCGCGTCTGCTTGTGTGGTACGATCTCCTTGCGCACCATCTAGTTCACTTCTTGGCATCGGGTTCACGTGAAGATATCGCCTGCTTGGGCTCACCGGTCCTGGTTGTTGTTGCTGTTCATTCTAGCTGCTAACCTCACTGCCTCTGTAATCTCGCCTTATGGGCTCTCGGCAACGTTTCTGGGGGTTCATTTCCCGGCGCGTACTCCATACAAGCCTTTGCTGCTGCTCAATGGTGCTTTCCTGCTATATCTCGTGCTTTCGCGCACGGCGGCGCCGGGAGCCGAACTGAAAGATCGGCCGCGGCCCGGCACCGGCTTGGGAGTTCCATTTGCGCTCCTCCTTGCCTGCATCATTGCAGGAGCATACTCTCCAGCTGTTGGCGTCAATTTCTATCATCACGATTGGACACATCGCCACATAGGTGCGGGACTCGATTCGTGGCCCGCCTTCTGCCGTTTGTTCACTGTTCCCCAGGCTGACGGCATGTACCGGCCTCTGGCGTTTTTGTCTTTCTGGGCGGATTACCGGATCTTTGGCGACAAGCTGTGGGGATATCACCTGCAGAGCATAGGCCTGCATATCATCAACTCGTTTCTTGTAGGAACGCTTGCAACGCGAGTTGGCTTCTCCGCTCCCGCCAGTCGCGCCGCCGCTCTGATCTTCGGCGTCTCGGCGATCAATTTCGAGGCGGTTCTCTGGCCCGCTGCTCGTTTCGATCTGCTTGCGGCAGCTTTTGCATTGCTTTCCTCGTTGTTGTTCCTGGCGCATTGGCAATCCCACAATGCGCGAGCGCGCTATTTCGGCATCTTCTCACTGCTGGCTTACGTCCTGGGCGTACTGAATAAAGAGACTGTATACTCTCTTGTCCTGTTGCTTCCCGCGCTGGTCGTTTTCTTCCCGCGGATAAACCCGAGCTCCGCGCCCAGGCGCAGGGCCGTGCCCTTCCTGATCGCGCTTCTCTGCTGCACGGTCGCGCTAATTGCTGTCCGGTTGTTGGTCTTTGGGAACCTGGGCGGATACGGCTACGCCGGGCCGCAATCGGGAAGTTCGGCGGTTTCCGTCAAGTCGTTTTACTCGCTGATTGTGAACTCGCTCTCGCTGCCGGTGTTCGCGATCAATACAACGCATACGCCGGTGATTGCCGGATTGATCGTTCTGGCCTGGTTGTGTGTCCTCATCGTGTGGGCAGTGTCTTACGCCGGCCCGCGCAGCACGGCCGGCAGGGCACTTGCCGTTTTCGCGGTCATGAGCGCCGTTCCGGCCATTAGCGTAATCGGATGGATCCACCCGTCGCTGCAGCACGCCAGATACCTGTACTGGCCGTCTGTCTGGACGGCCATGCTTCTCGCTCTCGCATTGCAGTGGACCTCACGGCGCGCCCTCGTCACGTTCGCGCTACTCTTGGTGCAAGCCGCTGGATTGAGTTACAACCTTTGGATGTACCGGGACATGTTCACCCGGGCGGATCTCTGCTCACGTCAGGTCCGGGATGCCGTGCTGTCGTCGGGGCGAACCCAATCTCCGGAAATTCAACTGGTTGGAGTCCCGGAGGACCCCAACGGGGTTTTGTTCTTTCGCTCTGAACTGGACGAGAACATCAGGAAGCAAGTCTCCGGAGCCGCCGTGCGCCATTGTTCAACGTCCGAATCGTGTACTGGTCAGGGAATCATAAGGTTCCAGTGGGATGCCCGCTCCCGCTCACTCGTACCGTAACGCCAGAATTGGATCGATACGGCTCGCACGGAGCGCGGGGATCAAACCGGCTGCGCTCGCGGCGGCCATCAGCAACACCATACTGATCCCCGCAATCCAGGGGTCGCCCGGCTTGATTCCGTAGAGCTGTGCGGCGACGAAGCGTCCCAAGCCCGCAGCCGCCGGAATGCCGATTGCCAGTCCGATGCCGAGCAGAGCCAACACCTCTCTCATGACCAGCCAGACGACCGTGCCTCGTTGCGCGCCCAGCGCCATTCGGAGGCCCAACTCCCTGGTTCGCCGCGCGACGGCGAACGCCATCACGCCGTACAGTCCGATTGTCGCCAGCACTGTCGCCAGCATGCCGAAACCCGCCGAAAGCAGCGCGATCAGCCGCTCCGTCATCAGCGTCTCGTCCAACTGTGAGGACAGAGTCTTCATCTCATAGACCGGCATTGACGCGTCCAGTTTCCTGACCTCATTCCTCACGGCAGCGTATGCCGGCGCCGAGCCGATCCCGGCACGCACATAGAATGCCGCGCTGCCGTTGCCCCAGTTCGGGATGAACGCCTGCCGCCGCACGCCGTCGCGCGGGCTTCCATAGAGCGAGTCCGCAGCCACTCCAATAATCTCGACGTCGAGTTTCGTTCCCGGTCCGCTTCCGCTCCCGATGTGCCTCCCGACCGCGCTCTTGTTTCCAAAAAAGTGCCGGGCAAACCGCTCGTTCACGATGGCGACTTTGGGGTCCTCCTTGATGTCCCGGCGATCAAAGTCCCGCCCCTGCAGGATGGGGCTGCCCATTGTCTGGAAGTATCCCGGAGACAACGCATTCATATGGGCCTGCATGTCTTCCCCGTCCTTTGCCTGGTGGCCCTCCACTGATACGGTGCTGTCCCAGCCCCAGCCGTGCAGCACGGGCATGGCGGCGTATGAGGCCGACCTCACACCGGGAGTCGCGCGGAGACGGTCCAGGAGTTCCTGGTAGAAGTGGACCGCTCGCGGCTCGTTGTACCCATTCAGTCCGGGCGACAACTGGAACGTGACCAGGTTATCGGGATCACGGAATCCTGTATCGGTTGCTTTGAGGTTCTGCAGGCTCTTGACGAACAGCCCCGCGCCAAACAGCAGCAGGAAACTCAGCGCCACTTGCGCGGTTACGAGCCCCTTTCGCAGGAGCAGGGAACTGCCGCCGCCCGCGATCGAACCGGCGCCGTCCTTCAACGTGTTCCATAAATCAGGGCGGCTCGCTCTGAGCGCGGGCAGGAGCCCGAAAACCAGACTGGTCACCAGAGTCAGGCCAAGCGTGAACAGCAGGATCCGCAAGTCGGGTTCCGCACTGATGAGCAGTGGATTCCCCTCGGAGGGCACAAGGGCCAGCAGGCCCCGCGTCATTGCCACCGCCAGGCCGACCCCAGCCGCGCCTCCAGCCAGTGACAACGCAAAGCTTTCGATCAGCAATTGGCGCACGAGTTGGCCGCGCGACGCACCGATGGACAATCGCACCGCAATCTCCTTCTGCCGTGAGAACGCGCGTGCGATCAGGAGATTCGCCACGTTCGCGCACGCTATCAGCAGCACCAACCCGACCATCGACATCAGTACGATCAGTGCGGTGGAGAAGCTGTTGCGCAGGTCCGAATACCCGGTGCCAGCCTTCTCCACATGAATGGTCCCGCGCAAAAATTCGTCACGGTCATATTTCGACCAGTCCTTAGCTTCCGGAAGCGTCGCTTCGTATTCCCGGACCTGCCGGAATAGCACCTGGAGCGATGCTCGCGCGGACTCCACCGTGTAGCCCGGCTTCAAGCGGGCGAACACCTGTACCCAGCGTGTCCGGCGGCTAGCCAGGTGAAACCACGACCATTCGGGCATCGTGGCAGGTTCCATGAGCACCGGTATCCGGATCTGCGGCGAACTGGCGGGATCGAGCCCCGAGAAACCCGGCCCGGACACCCCGACGATCGTCATCGGGTAGTTGTTCACCAGGATTTTCTTGCCGACGACATTCGGATTCCGGGCAAAGCGGTTGACCCAGTAGTCGTAGCTGAGCACCACCATGGGATGCCCTTCGAACACCTGATCGTCCTCCCGCGAGTTGAACAGACGGCCGGCAGCGCTCTTAACGCCCAGCATCGTAAAGTAATTCCCGGAGACCAGTTCGGCATCGACGCGCTCGGTCCGGTTGTCGATGGACACCGCACTGGACACCAGCCGCCGGCAAATCACCTCGGCCAAAGGCGCCGCTTTTTTCTGGAAATCCTGGTAAATGGGATACGAGTGCATCCGGGAACCCATATTGCTTCCGTTATGAGCGCCCTTTTGATACAGCATGACCAGCTCATCCGGTGCTTTCACCGGCAACTGCCGCAGCATGAGCTGGTCCATGAGTGTGAAGATTGCGGTATTGGCGCCGATCCCCAGCGCTAGGGAAAGGACCGCAACGGAGGCGAACAGCGGGCTGCGCCGGATGGCGCGCAGCGCGAACCGGAGCTCGGGCAGCAGGCTGACCATATGCGATAGACGACGATGTCGCCCTTTCGTTAGTTCCGTTCCGGGGTAAGATATACACTTCTCTACGGAGAGACTTCATTATGCGCCGACACATTTCCCTTTTCGCACTTATTTTGGCCGCTGCCTTCACGCTGGCCGCCGCCGACGAGTACCCGACCCTGGCCATCGGTTCGCCCGCTCCCGATTTCTCGCTCCCGGGCATCGATGGCAAGACGCACAGCCTCAAGGACTATTCTTCCAACCCGGTTCTAGTCATCGCTTTCACGTGCAACCACTGTCCGACCGCGCAACTCTATGAAAACCGCATCAAACAGCTCGCCGCCGACTACCGCGGCAAGGGCGTCGCACTCGTTGCCATCGAGCCGAACGACCCGGAAGCCGTCCGGCTGAGCGAGTTGGGATACACCGACGTAAACGACAGCTTCGAGGACATGAAGATCCGCGCGGCCCACCGTAAATTCAATTTCCCTTACCTGTACGACGGCGAAACGCAGGCGGTCTCAAGAGCCTACGGTCCGAAAGCGACCCCGCACATCTTCATCTTCGACCGCGAACGCAAGCTGCGGTATGAGGGCCGCGTGGACAACAGCCAGCGCGAATCACTCGTAAACGTCCGCGACGCACGCAATGCCATCGATGCGCTCCTGGCCGGAAAGCCGGTGCCCGTGCCGCACACAGGCGTATTCGGCTGCTCCACCAAGTGGAAATCGAAGCAGGCCGGCGGCGCACAGGAGATGAAGAAGATCCAGGCGGAACCGGTGAACCTCGAAATGGTAGGCGCGGCGGAACTGAAGAAGCTGCGTACGAATCCCACCGGCAAGGTCCTCCTGGTGAACTTCTGGGCAACCTGGTGCGGCCCGTGCATCTCCGAGCTGCCCGGCCTGATAACGACACACCGCATGTACCGCGGCCGCGACTTCGACTTCGTCACCGTCTCGACGAATCTGCCCGACGAGCAGCCCGGCGTGCGGAAGGCTCTGGAAAAGTTGCATTCTTCGGGGCGAAACCTCCAGTTCGCATCCACCGACACCTACGCCATGCAGGCGGCGTTTGACGCGAAGTGGGAGTCCGGGGTGCCCTACACCGTCCTGCTCGCACCGGACGGAAAGGTGCTCTATCAGAAGCAGGGAGAGGTCGACGTTCTCGAATTGCGCCGAGTCATCATGGGGAACCTCCCTGATGCCGATTACGTCGGCCACGCCGCGTACTGGCGGACAAAATAGGGCCGACTACGTTCACGAATTGCGGCGAATCGCGGCGAGTGATCGTGGGACCCCCCCCCGATCCCGATTACGTCGGCTACGCCGCGTACCGGCCGACAAAATAGGGCCTTGTATCAGGGCACGGCTTTAGCCGTGCCGCAAAACGCTCGCAAACCCAGGGGCTTTAGCCCCTGCAGAGCCGATGCAAATAGGAGCATGCAATCATGACTACCGGTAGAAGAGAGTTCTCGAAACTGGCCCTGGGCGGGGCGGCGCTTCTTGCCTCGGCCGGAAAGGGCTTTGCCTCAATGCGTCCCATTCCCCCGGGCGTCAAGATAGGCACGGGCGGAGGGCAACCCTCAGAGGACAACATGCGGTACCTCAGGCAGCTTGGCGTGACGTGGGTGAGCCTCGGCGCAACGCCCGAAACCGCCACCGCCGAGGGCTTCATCAAAATGCGGGAGCAGTGGGAAGCGGGCGGGTTCAAGGTCTATAACATCGGAAGCGGCGTGGGCCCGAGCGGCAGCCTCCACAACATGCCGGAGGTGACCCTTAACCTCCCCGGACGCGATCAGAAGATAGATGAATACCTGAACTATATCCGCTACCTGGGCAAAGCCGGCATTCCCTATACGACCTACGCCCACATGGGCAACGGCATATGGTCGAGCGGGCGCGTCACGACGCCCCGCGGTTACTCGGCCAGGGATCTGGACATGGCCAGTCCCGACCGCCGCGGCCACTGGGCCGGGAAAGTGTACGCAGAGCCTCTCTCCCACGGCCGTGTGTACTCGCAGGAAGAGATCTGGGACAACTACATCTACTTCATCAAGAAGGTTGTCCCGGTGGCGGAAGAAGCCGGCGTGCGCATCGGCATTCACCCGGACGACCCGCCGCAGCCCGTCCTCGCCGGCGTTCCGCGCTGCATCTTCGGAAATTTCGAGGGCTACCGCAAGGCCCTGGAAATCGCCAACAGCCCCAATATCGGAATGTGCCTGTGCGTGGGCTGCTGGCTCGAGGGCGGACAGTTGATGGGCAAGGACGTGGTGGAAACCATCAAGTACTTCGGCAGCCGGAAGAAGCTTTTCAAAGTACACTTCCGCAACGTGACCGCTCCCCTGCCGCACTTCACCGAGACCCTTCTGGACGACGGCTACTACGACATGTACAAAGTCATGAAGGCCATGGTGGAAGTGAACTTCGACGGCATCGCCATCCCGGACCACATCCCGGCCTTCGGGTCCGCGCCCGGCGGCGGGTATCGCCCCAATGCCGGCCTGGCATACTGCATCGCCTACATGAACGCGCTCTTGAAAGCGGTCCAATCGGAGAAGGGAAGAGCATAAACGGCCGAAACCGCTCCCTTGCAGTACGGAAACGAGCCGCGA
The DNA here is from genome assembly GCA_023436715.1 of Acidobacteriota bacterium. Classification (GTDB taxonomy): domain Bacteria; phylum Acidobacteriota; class Terriglobia; order Bryobacterales; family Bryobacteraceae; genus Fen-330. Next base: position 16,323 of record JAEZIJ010000247.1, on the reverse strand, counting down.
CTGACTTCCGCTATGTCATAGCCATGTGAGACGGGCGTGGCGTTCACCCGATAGATACAGGAAGAGCTGTTCCAGACTGCGAAACCAATGACCTTCGTGAGAAATCACGCCCTCGGCGGCGAGTTGGCCAAGGCTCCCTTGCCAGACCAGCTTGCCGGGGCGAGTGATGATCGCCGCCTGACTGCACAAGCGTTCCGCCGTCTCGAGTACATGAGTTGTCAGAAACACCGTATGGCCCTGCGCGGCAAACCGGCGCAGCCATTCTTTCATGACTGCGACTCCGGCCGGATCAATGCTCTCGAACGGCTCGTCCAAAAACAAAAGATCTGGACCGTGAATCATCGCAGCCGCGAAAGCGAGGCGTTTTCGCATTCCGGCGCTGAACTGCGAAATCCTCTTCTTCCCGGCGTCGGCGAGTTCAATCGCTTCGAGCAACTCTTCGACTCGCCGTTGTGTCGTCTCCTCATCCAATCCGAAGATCCTCGCCTGGAAAGCAAGGAACTCGTGGGCATACAGCGAGTCAAATAATCCGAGCGTCTCCGGCATGACACCGATGCGGCGTTTGACCGCTAAGTTCTTGTCATCGAAGGGCTCGCCGAGGATCTTGATCTGGCCTGCTGTGGGATCCAAGAGGCCAGTGAGACATCCGATAGTTGTGCTCTTGCCGGAGCCGTTCGGCCCGAGAAATCCGAAAAGCGTTCCGGGCGGTACGCTGAACGAGAGATCCTGGACGGCGATGTTCTCGCCATACTTCTTCTTGAGGTTAACGACTTCGATTGCAGCGGTCATGTTCAGTCCCGCCCCTCCAGGCGATTCATCAGCCGCTCGCCGATTCGGGGCAAGACGGTCGCCGCTCTCCCCACCGAATGGATGTAGACCGCGACGCTGATGGGGATAGCCGGAATGGAGACCCACCAATACGTGAGTACGGCATCCGGCGATGCGAAGGCCCTGAGCATCTGGCCGCCGATTGCCGCCGGCCAGAGAAAGCCGTGAAGCAACACCGCCCCTGCGACCGAGACGTTGAAATCTACGAGGAGTTCGTAGTCTGCGGCCCGTGGCGCCAGTAAGGACGTCCAGACCGCGATTGCATTGAACAAGAACATGCTGATAGTGCCGCTGGCCAACAGCATAATCGGCATCCGCACATCGAATACCATAGGCGCGAACGCGATCCAGAGCAGGACCAGGAGAAGCGTCTGCGCTCCGCCCAAGAGCAACGACACGCAGCTGTTGGCGCGCATGATCATTGCCAGTGAGATGGGGGACAGCCGGTAACGGCGGAAGCTCAGTGCTTCATACCCGAACTGGTTGGTGCTCAGTGGCAGGGGCCCGACAGTTCCCGCAAGCGTAAAGAGGCAGAGAGCGAGCAGGAACCTCTCGCGCGGGTCTCTCTGTACCGGGGTCGCGGCCAACTGGCTGGCGAAGATGACGAACACTGCCAAGCACATGAAACCGATTTTTTTGTATCGAAAATAGTACCGCAGCGACTTTGAAATCCACGGAGCCATTTGCGGCCCGAACAACGATGCGACGCGATCATATCTGCCGCGCCATCGCGTACCGGTCGCGCGCGTTGTCGCTGGCGCAGATGACCAGCGCTCAAGGGCCGGTAACAACCACATCAGACCAGCGAGCCACAGGAGCAGAATGCTGATATTCGTCAACGGGGCCGAGCCTGTTCCGGGGACAATCAGGTCGGCCGCTAAGAACGGGGGGCAAAAGCGCAGAACGCGAGAACACGCTCCAAGGAACCTCGGATCTTGCATCCAGCCGGCTCCTATTAACAAGGCCGGGAGCGCGGCGCCGAACAGAGCGATCACAAGCACGAGTTTGCCGATGCGGAACCTGATCAAGCCTGCTGCCGTGCACACAAGTTCACGTGCCAGCAAGTAATTCGCAAGAACCAGAATCACTACCGCCGTGAGGCCCACCCGGAAGCTGCTGCCTCCGAAAACGGACATCCCCACGGCCAGCCCTGATTCGAGCGTGAAAATCAGAAGCCAGAGGGGGTCGAGAATACCTGTAAGGTGCCTGACCGCAAGCCGCCCTCTCGCGTTTAAGGGGTAACGACGCAACACGGCATCCGAGAAGGCATCTTGAATGCCCCACCCGGTGAACACACCAACGAAGGTGGCGCTCAGAAACAGCCCTCCTAAAACGGTGCGAGCGATCAACCGAGATTGACGGGACTCTACTGCAATCCGCGCAGCATTAAATCCTCCAAGGAGGAAGGAGAGCAGAAGAATAGAGAGAAGTACCCATCCAAGCGCCAGCAGCGCAATCTTCCCGTTTCGGCTCCGCACCGCAGCCCAGAGCAGCCTATACCGCAATGCCACGAACGTCAGGATGAGCTGGGGATTCATGGTCGTACGCCTTCCGTTCGCGCCCGGAGCCGTAGTCGGGACTCCATGAAGCTGTAAGTATACTAGTCCGGTGTCGTAAACGGGCTATACGCCGATCTCGGCACGGAGCGTCGCTCCATTGCGGTTCCTCCTGTGGAATGATACTAGGGTTCGTCTACGCGCACGAGGCCAAAATGAATACCAAACGCCGCGATTTCCTGAAGACCGCCGCGCTCGCCGCCGGTGTAGCGCAGGGCCAGACCCCGCCCCCAGCCGCCGCGCCTCAGGCCCCGAATCCCAACCCAACCACGTCCCCGCGCCGCAGCGTCCAGTATCCGAGGACCTTCACCGGCCGCAATCTCGCCATGCTGGCGTTCCCGTTGGGTGGCGTCGGCGCGGGTTCCGTAAGCCTCGGCGGGCGCGGCCAGTTACGCGACTGGGAAATCTTCAATCGCCCCGACAAGGGCAGATCGCTCAACTACGCCTTCCCGAGCATCTGGGTCCAGGCGGGCGCCTCCAAACCCGTCGTGCGCGTTCTCGAAGCCCGGCTCATGCCGCCCTACCACGCCGCATCCGGTCTCAGCCCGAACAACGTCTCCGGACTCGCGCGGCTCGATGGAGCCACGTTCACGGGCGAGTATCCGCTCGCCACAGTCGCCTTCCGCGATCGCAAACTGCCGGTCAAGGTAACACTCGAAGCGTTTACTCCGATCTTCCCGCTCGCCGCCGACGACTCCGGCCTTCCCCTCGCCGTCTTGCGCTACAAGGTCAGAAACCCCGGCAAACAGGCCGCCAAGGTGTCCATCGCCTGGTCGCTCGATAACCCCGTAGGTGTCGATCCCCGGAATCGGGGAAACCGCCCCGCGGGCAGCCGTGAGAACGAATTCCGCACGGGCGCCGGCCTCCAGGGCCTGCTCATGACGAACAGCGCCGTCGCCAAGGATTCACCCCTCGCCGGTTCATTCGCGCTATGCGTTCTCGGCCCCGGGGACGGCAAGGTCAGCTACCTTCGCGGCTGGCCGCAGGCCAAGTGGTGGGCGAGCCCGTTGCTCTTCTGGGATGATTTCTCCGAAGACGGAGAACTCGGGCCGGAAGTCGAGCGGCGCAACTCCGTGGGCTCCATTTGCCTCCAGCGCGAAATCGCACCCGGCGCCGAGGCCGATTACACCTTTGTGCTCGCCTGGCACTTCCCCAACCGCACGCCGGAATGGTGCGGCTGGTCCGCGCCGGAGGGCGAGGCGAACACGATCATCGGCAATCACTACTGCCAGCGCTTTCAGGACGCCTGGGCAGCCGCCGGGCACGCCGCCGCCAACCTGCCTTCGCTCGAAAAGCGCATGCGCCAGTTCCTCACGGCGATGCGGGAAACCACCCTGCCCGCGCCGGTCAAGGAAGCCGCAATGGCAAACGTCTCGACGCTCGCCACCCAGGTCTGCTTCCGGACTGGCGACGGCAGGTTCCGTGGCTTCGAAGGCGCCAACGACAACGGCGGCTGCTGTTTCGGCAACTGCTCCCACGTCTGGAATTACGAGGCCGTAAGCCAGCACCTCTTCCCCTCGCTCGCGCGCTCGCAGCGGGAGGCGGGCTTTGAGACCGCCGCGAGGTTGGACGGTGTGCTGCCGATCCGCGTTCAGTTGCCTGAGGGCAAACAAGCGCCCGGCGGAACCACCGCCATCGACGGCACCATGGGCCAGATCATCCGTACCTACCTCGACTGGCGGCTCTCGGGCGATGACGCCTGGCTCCGCACCATGTGGCCGAACGTGAAGAAGGCGATGGAATTCACCTGGATCCAGGGCGGCTGGGACGGCGACCGCGACGGCGTCTCCGAAGGCGTGCAGCACAATACCTTCGACGTCGAATTCTACGGTCCCAACCCGATGTGCGGGATCTATTACCTCGGCGGTCTGCGCGCCTGCGAGGAGATGGCTCGCGCCATCGGTGAGGACGGATTCTCACAGACCTGCCGCGGCCTGTTCGCTCGCGGCAGTAAGTGGATCGACGAAAATCTGTTCAACGGCCAGTTCTACATCCAGAAAGTTCAAGGCATACCTGCGGACAAAATCGCCAGGCCGCTGCAATCCCGCGGCGGCGCGGAAGATCCCGAGCACCCGGATTTCCAGGCTGCCGAGGGATGCCTCGCGGATCAGCTTGTAGGCCAGTACGTGGCCGCCGTCGCGGGGCTCGGCTCACTCGTCGATTCGGCCAAAATCCGCAAGACGCTCGAATCGATCTACAAGTACAACTACCGCCACAGTCTCGAGGAGCACGATTCGGTCGAGCGCATCTACGCCCTAAACGACGAAGCCGGCCTCCTGCTCTGCGATTACGGTCCCACGAAGCGGCCCAAAATTCCTTTTCCGTATTTCTCGGAGGTGTGGACCGGCTTCGAGTACGAAGTCGCCGCGCTCATGATGTACTACGGCATGCAGAAAGAGGGAATCGAAATCTTCACCAACACCCGGCTGCGCTATGACGGCGAACGGCGCAATCCGTGGGACGAGCTCGAGTGCGGCCACCATTACGTCCGGGCGATGTCCTCGTGGTCGGGCATCCTGGCGCTGAGCGGATTCCGTTATCACGGCGCGGAACAAAGCGTCGTGGCCGCTCCCAGGATTCGCGCATCCAGCTTTTCCTCGTTCTGGTCCACCGGCACAGGCTGGGGCACGTTCTCACAGGAGAACTCCCGTTTCCGCCTCTCAGTGGCATACGGGAAACTGCCCTGCCGCACCGTGGAACTGGCGCGCAACGTCGCGGCCGGGGCGAAAACTTCGACGAAACTGGCCGGCAAACCCGTCGCCCACGAACTGCGCCACGGCAAATCGGGAATCACTTTCGTCTTTCCCCAGCCGCTCGAAATTGCCGAGGGCGAGCAACTCGAACTGTTCCTGTAGGGGCCTGGCATGCCCGGCCCGCTCCCGGCCAGTCGTTACAAGGACTTCGGGTTGACCGCTGCATTGACCTGGCGGACGAGTTGCTGGACAGTGTAAGGTTTATGGACGAAGCCCGCCACGCCGAACCCGGCGAATTTCCCAAGTACTTCATCCCTGGCGTAGCCGCTCGAAACCAGAACTTGAACACCAGGCTTGATCTTTTGAAGTTCCGGCAACGTCTCATGCCCGCTCATTAAGGGCATGCTCAAATCGAGCACGATTACGCCCACCCGGTTGGCAGCCGTCTTGAGCACCTCGATGGCTTCCCCGCCGTCAGCGGCAAGCAGGACCTGAAACCCGTGGTGCTCCAGCCCTCGCTTCGCCATTTGCCGCAAGGCTTCCTCATCGTCTACGAACAGAACTGTCCCTGCCCCGCGAAGCTCCTCTTTTCCATCTCCGGCATGCTCCGGTTCCTGCGTAGCGGCACCCATCGACGGCGCCACCGGCAAAAAGACCGTGAAGCATGTGCCCTTTCCGGGTTCCGTGGAGACCCCGAGCGCGCCCTTGTGCCCGCGCACGATTCCCAAAACGGCTGGAAGGCCCAATCCGCGTCCCGTGAATTTTGTCGAGAAGAACGGGTCGAAGATCTTCTGTCTCGTTGTCTCATCCATTCCGGCGCCCGTGTCCATCACTTCCAGAACCACGTAGCGCCCTGGCGAAAAATCCTGCGCGTCGATCGTTCGGACGACGTTCTCGTCTACGTCCTGCACGCGCGTTCGCACCGTAATCACCCCGGCCTCGCCTCCGATAGCCTCGGTGCCGTTGATTACTAAGTTCATGAGAACCTGATCGATTTGGCTTCGGTCCGCAATGATCGCGGGAAGGTCCGGGTCAAGATCCAATTGGAATTCGACCTTCATGGGTACTGAAGCCCTTATCAGATCCGTCACCTCCCGAACTGCCTTCGAGATATTCAGGGGCTCCACGAGAAACCGCCCCTTGCCGGAGTAGGCAAGCATCTGCTTCGTCAGGTGTGCCGCCTTCTCTCCCGACCTGATGATTCGCTCCAATAAATCCTCTTCCGGGCTTTCCTTCGGCGCCAGGTCAAGTGCAAGGCTGGCATTTCCCATGATGGCGGCAAGAATGTTGTTGAAGTCATGCGCCAGTCCGCCGGCGAGCAGGCCGATGCTCTCCATCTTCTGCGCCTGCCTCAACTTGTCCTCGGTGCGCTTCTTTTCCGTGATATCGAGGACCTGAGACAGTACTGACGCCATCTTGCCTTCGGCGTCGTAAATAGCGGAGTTGTACCACTCGCATTCCAGCACCGCGCCGTCCTTGCGATAGTTTCGATTGACGCTCAGGCTCCAGGGACGCCTGCATTCAAGCATCTCCTGGGCGATCCGATTGACGGCATCTGAATCATCCTCGTAAACCCAATGCACTTCAGACATCGTGCGTCCCAGAATCTCCTGCGCGCTCCAGCCAAACAGCCGCTCGGCCTCCTTTGACCAGCGTGTCACCCGAAACTCCCGGTCAAACTCAACCACAGCCAGCGGAGAGTTGTCCATGTGAGCGTCGAGGCGTTGAATGGCCTCTGCGAGCGCCTCTTCAGCCCGTTTCCGTTCCGTTATATCGGTGCTCATCCCGATCCATTCGCGAACCGTGCCATCCGGGTGGAACACGGGAGCGGCGTGGGAGATCATGTATCGGTATTCCCCACTCGCGTTTCTCAAACGGAGTTCGACCTCGTAAGGCTTCGCCGCTTTCACCGCTTTGAGCCACGCATCCACGACACGTTCGCGATCGTCGGGATGGACGGCTTCGAGCCAGTTCGGGACTCCGAGCGACTGTTCGGGCGACCGGCACGCGAGCGGAGACCATGTCGGCGATTCCACCCTAAGCCCGCCTTGCGAGTCCGCCACCCACACGGTTTGCGCGCTCACTTCCACCAGACGCCGGAACCGTTCTTCACTGGCGCGAACCGCGTCGGCTTGCTCCCGTTGAAGTGTCTCGGCCTGCCGCTGGCGCTCTCTGCGTTGCTTCTCGGCGAGGCCGATCAGAGTGGCCGAGATAGCGATGTAAAGTGCTAATCCAATATGGTCTTGAGCATTTCCGAGTCCAAGCGAAAAGCGAGGTGGGATCAAAAAGTAATCGGCCGCGAACGCGCCCAGGACGGTAGCCAGGATGGCCGGCCCCAGACCACCGAACACCGCCGACACTGCGACCGCAACGTACAGAGTCCCGTAGAATACGGTATTCCCGAGCACGGGGTCCATAAGCACGCGACAGGTAACTGCGATCGCCGTGCCAACCGCCGCCCACGCATACCGCCAAGGCCAGGATCGAGGAATCACTCTAGTTCTCCCGCGCGATTTAGTGTACCGGCAAAAGAGAGTCAGATCAACAACTCACCTCCGCCGTTATCCCGAGCGCGTAAACCTACGAAAACGCACGCGGTCCTGTAGGGGCCGGGCATGCCCGGCCCGCTCCCGGCCGGGGCAGCGCGATCGCAATATGCGGGGCAAGTGAAGGGACGGACCTATCATCGAGCAGTAACCAATGTGTTAACTGGTTGTCCCGCCCAGTCGAATTATGTCGAACAAAGGGCTTGACACACGGTAGAGAATGAGTTAGTTTTCCACACAGTACAATAACTGCAACAGTAGCGGGGAAGAGGGGGAACCGTGAAACGAGGAGATATCACTGCTCGGGCTGTGGTCATTATTTCGCTTTTGGCCGCCAGCCTCATATTCATGGGATTTGAAGCACCTATGGCTTCAGCCCAGGTCCTTTACGGCTCGATCGTCGGAACTGTTACAGACCAGACGAACGCCGTAGTACCCAAGGCCGTAGTGACAGCCAGGAACGCATCTACCGGTCTGTCCCTTCAGGCTACTGCGGACGAAGCCGGTTACTATTCTATTCGGAACCTGCCCGAGGGTAATTATGATCTCTCGGTCACCGCGTCCGGCTTCAGATCTCTTACCCAGAAGGGCGTGAACGTCCTGATCAATAGCACCACGCGCGCGGACATCGGCTTGCAGGTCGGTGCAGTAACCGACTCCGTCACCGTGGAGGCCAGCGCGGCTCTTCTCCAGACGACTAAGGCGGATGTCAATGTGAACCTGGAAGCGCGGGCGGTCGGGAACCTGCCGCTCTCGAATTACCGCAACTATCAAAGCCTGATCAACCTGGTTCCAGGCGCCACGCCCGTACGGTTTCAGAATGCCGTCATCGACACGCCGCAGCGCTCCCTGACTACAAACGTCAACGGCCAGGATCGCGGCGCCAACAACACCCGCGTGGACGGTTCGGCTAATACTCTGGTCACAATGCCCCACCACACGGTCTACGTCCCGCCGGTGGAAAGCATTCAAGAGGTAAACATCTCCACTGATGGCTTCGATGCGGAACAGGGAATGACCGGCGGCTCCGCCATCACCGTGGCAACGAAGTCCGGCACGAATCAATTCCACGGCAGCGCTTTCGCCATGCACGCGAATAACGCCTTGCGATCGATGCTGTGGGATGAGAATCGCGCCGGCGCAACGAAAAAACCCAAAGGTATACGTAACATCGACGGGGGCAGCATTGGCGGACCCATCAAGAAAGGCAAGCTGTTCTTCTTCACCGACTGGGAAGGCACTTTCGAGCGGGTGGGCCGCTCCGGGCTCTATTCCGTCCCGACGGACGATTTCCGTACGGGGGATTTCAGCAGGAGCCTGGGGGACCCAATCCTCGATGCCAAGGGCAACCCCATTCTGGTGCCCACCACGGAAGGCGGCTCCGCACAACTTCGGGAAGGGATGGTTTTCGATCCGTTCACCGGGAGCCTGGATGGCACAGGCCGCTCAGTGTTTTCTACAAACGGACGGCTCAACGTCATTCCCGCTGCCCGGATGAACGGCCCCATGATGAAGCTGCTGGAACTGGTTCCGCGCCCCAACCTGCCCGGGGATCTCTCCAACTACTTCAACTCGGGCACGCAGCGCCTGAACCGTAACAATCTTGACGCCAAGGTCAATTGGAACCGGAACGAGAGGCACCAGGTATGGGTCAAGTACAGCGTCATGAATGCGCTGGTCCACGGCGATTTCGGACTGGGCAAGGCAGGCAGCGACTGTTTATGCGACGGCGGCGTCGGTGACGGGCATACGCTCGTTCAGATAGCGGGCATCGGACAAACGTATACCATTTCGCCCACGTTCCTCATCGATGGGACGCTCGGCTGGACCCGGTTTGGTCAGAACGTGAAGCCTCCTGACCTCGGAACTAACTTCGGAAAGGACGTGCTGGGGATTCCAGGGACTAACGGCCCCGATCTGCGGGAAAGCGGCATGCCTGCCTTCAACATCTCCGACTATTCCACCCTCGGCAATACGGAAGGATGGAGCCCCCTGTTCCGCAACGACCAGTCCTACACGTTCAACACCAACGCAAGCTGGATGAAGGGGACTCACGAGATCCGGTTTGGTTTTGACTTTGTCCACCATCTCATGAACCACTGGCAGCCGGAACTGGGCGACGGCCCGCGCGGCTCGTTCTATTTCGATCCCGGCGTTACGGCCCTGAACCCCGCCGCTCTCGAAGGCGCCGTGGGATTCAAGGCAGGCACTCCCTCGTTTGAGAACGGCTGGAACGCCCTGGCGGCGTTTTTGCTTGGCGCGGCCGACGGCACGGCAAAGAGCAGCCAGTTCATCAAAATGGACAGTCTGGAAAACCAGTACGCTCTCTACATTCGCGACCGCTGGCGCGCCACTTCGAAGCTGACACTTAGCCTGGGGTTGCGATGGGAGCTTTACCCCAACCGGAGGCGCTCCGCCGGTCTGGGCATCGAATCGTATGACCCCACAACCAACGAGGTCCTGATCGGTGGGAAGGGTGGCATCCCGAGAGACAACGGAGTGAAGTACAGCAAGAAACTCTTCGCGCCGCGTGTCGGCTTCGCCTATCAACTGTCGAGTTCCACTGTGATCCGAAGCGGGTTTGGCATCACCTACCACTCGCATCCCTGGGGTGCTCAAGCCTTGCGTGGCTGGTTTCCGCTGACAATTGCTTCGAGCTTCGCCGGCATCAACGGTTACCAGCCGGTCACCACTGGCCCCGACTACGTGGCGGCGGGTGTCCCGAACAAGCCGCTGGGTCCCGACGTCGGCATTCTGGCGATCTGCTGTCCCGATATCGAGAAGGGAAGGATTCCGCTGCCGTCGTCGGACGAGATGGGTTACCCCGTCGCAAACAGGGAGTTGCGCCGGGGCTACATCCCATCGTGGAACTTCATCATCGAGCACAAGCTGCCGGGCCAGTTGGTAACATCCGTTGGATACGTCGGGACAGCATCCGTGAACGGCTTCGCCTTCCTCGATATCAACGCTTCGCAAATACCCGGTTCCGGTGATGAGGGGCGCCCGCTCTTCGCCAAATTCGGACGCACCGCGACAACCAGGGAGTGGGACGGCCGCACGCATAGTAACTACCATTCGCTGCAAGCCACCCTCAACCGGCGCGTCTCAGGCGGCCTGTTCCTCAAGGCTGCTTACACCTACTCCCATGCCATCGACATGGCAAGCTACAGCGACTGGACGGAATTCAGTTGGAACGCGACGAGCGTGTTCTATCGTAACCGCGCCACTGCATCGCATGACGTCCCGCACATTTTCCAGCTTGCCTACGTTTATGACATCCCGTTCGGCGGCGGCAAGAAATGGGCTACGAGCGGCATGCCCAAGGCGGTGCTGGGCGGCTGGCAGATTAACGGCATCTTCAGCGCCTACCAGGGACGGCCGTACACAGTTACCGCCTCCGGGGCCGCATTGAACATGCCCGGCAACCTTCAGACCGCGGACCTGATCAATCCCACGGTCGCCAAGTTGGGCCTGGTCGGCGATGATGGCACCTGGTTCGACACCAGCGCATTTGCACGACCCACGGGGGTTCGGTTCGGCAATGTGGGCCGGAACACCATGCGTGGACCGGGCGTGGTCAATACCGACTTGAGCTTGTTCCGCACCTTCAAACTGAAGGAAAGGTTCAATCTGCAATTCCGGGGCGAGGCGTTCAATTTGAGCAATACGCCGCACTTCGGAAACCCGAACGGCAATCGCAACAGCTCGAACTTCGGGAAGATCCTCGCCACGCAGTCCGCGGACGCCCTCGGCCGGTCCCGGGAGTTCCGCTTCGGCTTACGCCTGGGTTTCTAGTTTTGTCACCTGGGGCGCGGGCAGCAATGCTCGCGCCCCCACAAAAACCCGCCGGCGTAATTCTGTGGTAAACCTACACTTGTCACCCGGCGAACCCACATGCGTTACTCTGTCCGACTCCTTCTCAAAACGCCTGTAACCACCTTGACCGCCGTCCTCTTACTCGGCCTTTGTATTGGCGCTAACAGCGCTATTTTCAGCCTCATCAATGCGCTGATGTTGCGTCCCCTGCCGGTCGCCGACCCCGGAAGTCTCGTATCGGTGGCGCGAATCGGTCCGAACGTGCGCGACCCGCGCGGCGAGGGCCTGCCACTGCCCATGCTGGCCGAACTCGGCCGCTCACAGCGCGTCTTCTCGGGTATCGCAGCCTGGGGATCGGGGCTGGCAAACTTTGAGGTAAACGGCGTACTCTATCCCGGTGACGTCACGGCGGTAGACGGAGGCTATTTCCAGACACTCGGAGTACGCCCGCTTCTCGGGCGTCTGCTCACTGCGAGCGACGTTGGCACACCGGTGGCCGTGCTCGATTACCGCTGCTGGCGTGTGCGGTACAACGGCGATCCCAACATTCTCGGCAGAACCATCAAGGTGAACGGGCGCCCCCTGGTGATTGTCGGAGTCACTTCGGAGCGTTTTGGCGGACTGGAGATCGATGTCGCGCCCGAGGCCATCGTCCCGATTGGCTACTCAGGAAGCCGCGCCTGGCTCGACGCGACGAACCCCTGGGACGTCATCGCGCGACTGAAACCGAACTCCACAATAGACCAGGCCCGATCCCAACTCGAGGTGCTGCGGAAAGATGTGCTCGCGGCATCGCTGCCGGCCGGATTGAGCGCCGCCGCACGCGAGCGCTTCCTGGCGCTTCGCTTCGAAGTGAAACCGGCGACAACCGGCACCTCGTACTTGCGCCCCCTGTACCTGCGCCCGATTCAGATCGTGACGGCCTTGGCTGGCATGGTGCTTCTGATCGCCTGCGCGAACATGGCTAATCTCATGCTCGCGCGCGCCGCCGTCCGCCGCCGTGAACTCGGCATTCGCGTGGCTCTCGGTGCGAGGCCTGCGCGGCTCCTGTCTCAGCTATTGACCGAGAGCCTGCTCCTGTCAGGCGCCGGCGCCGCGGCCGGGCTGTTGTTTGCGTGCTGGGCGCCCCGCGTTTTGCTCAACTCCATGTGGACCGGGTACGTTCCCTCCGCGCTCGACACGTCGCCCGATCTGCGGGTGCTGGTGTACACCGCGCTCCTTGCCGTCGCGACCGGCGTGCTTGTTGCGCTCGGACCCGCGTGGAAGGCCCGCAGCGCGGATCCCGTGGAACTCTTCCAAAGCAGCGGGCGCACGGTATGCGGCTCGCGCGACCGTTCCACACGCCTGTTGCTGGTGGGGCAGATGGCGCTCTCGCTCGTGCTCGTGTTAGGCGCCACGCTGTTCACGCGCAGCATTCTGAGTCTCTACGCGGTCGATCCTGGGTACCGGTCCGATCGCGTCCTCGCTCTTCAGCTATTTCCGCAGCCCGGCCGGGCTCCGATTCCGGACCGCGTGTCGTACTACCGGCGGCTCGCCGAGGAGATGCAACGCTTGCCCGGCGTGGAGTCGATAGGATACTGCAACCTCGGTCCGGCCATAACGCACGAATACCGAAAACCTGCCTCGGTTCCGGGCTCCGGGCAGCGCCCGGTCGAGGCTGCCCAGGAGTTGGTCGGACCGGGCTTCTTCGAAATGATAGGGATGCGGCTCCTGGCCGGTCGCGAGTTCACATGGCGCGATGACCAGAAAGCACCGCCGGTCGCCATCATCAGCGAAAGCCTGGCGCGCCAACTCTTTCCGGACCGCAATCCAATCGGCGCTCGGATTGATACTGACTCCAAGGGCCTGGAAATCGTCGGGGTCGTTAACAGCGCCAGTCTCTGGACACCTAAAAGTCGAGAGCCGCTTGCGGTCTATATGCCTTTAATGCAATCGCCGAGGCACAACCAGCCTGGAGTCTATTTGCGAACCGCCGGCGACCCCCTGGCCGTGGCCGCCGCCGCTCGTCGGACACTCATCTCACTCGGCCACCACTATGCCCTGCGCACCCACACGCTCGAGCGGCGGTTTGATTCATCCCTGCGCACTGAGCGAATCGTGGCGCAGCTTGCGACCTTCCTTGGTGCGATGGCGTTATTGCTGGCATCGATCGGACTTTACGGCGTCATGGCCTATACGGTAACGCGCCGCACGGCGGAGATCGGCGTCCGCGTCGCGCTCGGCGCGAGCCGGGATCAGGTGATGCGACTGGTGCTCGGCGATGCGCTCTCGCTTGTCGGCTCCGCCCTGGCAGTCGGCATTCCCGCCTCCATCGCGGCTTCACGATTGCTCACAACGAAACTATTTGAGATTCCTGGCCTGGACCTTGCGTCAATCGCAACCGCCGCGGCGATTCTCTCGCTTGCCGTCCTGTGCGCCAGTTGGCTACCCGCACGCCGGGCAGCCCGTTTGGATCCGATGACCGCACTCCGCAACGAATGAAAAACCTCCAATCGTGCCGCCGTCAGGTCTACTTCTGTGGTACACAAGTAATTCAGCGCCATGAAAGCTATTCTTGTCCACACCTGCGGCGGTCCGGAGCAGATGGTGTACGAAGAGGTTCCGGCCCCGGTACCGGGCCCCGGGCAGGCACTCGTCAAGGTTGCCGCCGTCGGCGTGAACTTCATCGATGTCTATCAGCGCACAGGGCTTTACAAGCTTCCCCCCCCCGTCGCGCTTGGCATGGAAGGCGCGGGAACGGTGGAAGCGGTCGGCCCCGATGTCCGCGAGATCGCGCCGGGCGACCGGGTCGCCTGGGCGAGCGGTAGCGGCTCCTATGCCGAGTACACCGTGCTGCCGGTTTCTTCGCTGGTGAAGCTTCCGGACCAGATTGATTTCCGCACGGCCGCGGCCGTCATGCTCCAGGGCATGACCGCCCACTACCTCGCGCTCTCCACCTATCCGATCAAGGAGCGGGAGACCGCGCTCATCCACGCCGCCGCCGGAGGCGTCGGGCTGCTGCTGACGCAGATCGTCAAGAGTCTCGGCGCGCGTGTGATCGGCACCGTCTCCACGCAGGCCAAGGCCGAACTCGCCCTTGAGGCGGGCGCCGATGCCATCATCTTTTACACACGCCAGGACTTCGAACCCGAGGTAAAGCGCCTCACCGGCGGCCGCGGTGCGGATGTGGTCTATGATTCCGTGGGCGCCTCCACATTCATGAAGAGCCTCAATTCGCTCCGCCCCCGGGGTATGATGGTCTCCTTCGGGCAGTCGAGCGGCGCCGTCCCAGCGATTGAACCGCTCCTGCTCAACCAGAAAGGCTCGCTCTTCCTGACCCGCCCCAAACTCGGCGATTACTGCGCAACGCGGCTCGAATTGCTGTGGCGCGCCGACGACGTGCTCGGATGGGTGGACTCAGGCAAACTGAAGGTCCGGATCGACCGTACCTATCCCCTTTCGGAAGCCGCTCAGGCCCACCGCGACCTCGAGAGCCGGAAAACGACGGGGAAGGTGCTCCTCATTCCCGAACAGGCGTAATGCCTCCCATAATCAGCGAGTTACAAGCGCGCCGCGACCGCGTCACCGCCTCACTCGCTCCCAAAAAACTCGACGCCCTCATCATCTCCGCCGCCCCGAACGTGCGATACCTTTCGGGGTTCACGGGCAGCAACGGCATGCTGTTGGTCTGGCCCGGCGGCGCCATCCTCTTCACCGACCCACGGTACGAAATCCAGGCCGCACAGGAGACGGACTGCCGGGTGAAGGTGGCCCGGGGGCCGCTCTACGCCGCCCTGATGAAGGCCGCCAACTCCAAGAAGCTAAGGAGCTTAGGATTCGAGGCTGGCCGCATCACGTATGACGCCTACGAGCAGCTACGCATCGGCCTGGGTCTGAACGGAACGCTTGCGCCCGTCGCGGGCGTGGTTGAGACCGTCCGGATGGTGAAGTCGGAGGCCGAGATCGCGCTGATCGAGCGGTCAGTCCTGACCAACTCCGCGGCGTACGAAAAAGCCATGCGTCGGGTCAAGCCGGGCGTCACCGAAGCCGATTTAGCGACCGAAATCGAGTACCAAATGCGCCGTTTAGGCGCTCAAAAACCCGCTTTTGACACCCTTGTTGCGGCCGGTCCCCGGTCCGCCCTCCCACACGCCCAGCCGACCGCCAATCGGTTAGAGAATAATCAGCTACTATTAGTAGACGTGGGTGCGAGCCAGGACGGCTACGCGAGCGACATGACGCGTATGGCCTTCCTGGGCAGGCCCGGCGCAAAGGTAAAGCGGCTGTATCAGGCCGTTTTGGAAGCCCAGTTGGCCGCGCTGGATGCGGTGAGGCCGGGCGTCCGGGCGGAGCAGGTGGACCGGGCCGCACGCCGGGTGCTGCGTGCCGCTGGGCTGGACAAGGCGTTCGTCCATTCCACAGGCCACGGGGTGGGGTTGGAGATCCACGAGCCTCCCCGTATCGGCAGGCGGGACCGGACGGTGCTCGCCGCGGGGATGGTGATCACGGTTGAGCCCGGCGCATACCTGGAAGGGTTCGGAGGAGTTCGGATCGAAGACACCGTAGTGGTGACCGCGTCGGGGTGCCGTATCCTGACGCCCACCTCGAAAGAGTTGTTGTTGTTGCCGTTCTAACTGACATGACATTGGACGAGATTCGCGAGCTGATAAAAGTCGTTACCGAGACGGGCATAGCCGAACTGGAAGTGCAACGCGGCGAGAACCGGGTACGGATCCGCCGCTCGGCGCGAGGCTCCTTACAGGAACACGTCGTTCCCGCGGAGGCCAACTCCCGCCAGGTGCATCACGTCCCAGCCCAGGCGAGTTCCTCGCAACCCGCCGCGGCGGCAGCGCCGGCGCCGGCCCCCGCCGCCCCCTTTAGCGCCCCCCCCCCGGTGACCGGGTA
>JAEZIJ010000194.1 GCA_023436715.1 Acidobacteriota bacterium | reverse complement strand
CGTCTGCTTCGGAGCCAGCCCCGTCGCATCGGCCTTTGTATCTTCCCCAGGAGCGCGACTCCCCAGGGAATCGATTTCACTTTACCGAGAGGAGAAAACGCCGGCGCGTTCGGTCATGTTTTTACGTAGCTCAACAACCCCCGTTTCGGTCACCTCGTTATTTGGCTTGACAGGGGTTGGGACTTTACGGAACGCCTAAGCCGCTCAGACTGAACAGCAGAATCGCGAGCACGATCAGCGAGATAACCACATACGTGCGGTCGCCTTCGGCCCAAAAGCCGATCGCCGCCAGAGCGACACGCGCCACCGGCGTCGCAATCAGAAGAAGTACGCCGAACTGGATGAAAGCGCGGCAGTCCAGCTCGCCGATTCCCTTCAAGATGCCGGCAACGCTGCTCAGGGTCGCGGATTCGCCGCGGAACGATGTGTAGTCCGGCGTACTGCCGCCGAATAGCGACAGGAACCAGATGCCGGCCGCGAGGATAGTCAGCGCCGAAATCAGCACTCCCGCCCGCAGCAGGCGTGAAATCAGAACCTCGGTGCGCTCGTCCGTCCAACTCCGGCCGGTCATAGCGCCGCCTTTATGCCCTTGTAGATCATTTGCAGGGCTATAACGATCACCGCGGTCCCGAACAATCGTCGCAGCGTCCGCGTCTTTGCCTTGGGCAGCACTCGTGCGCCCAGCACCGACCCCGTAAGCACGCCAAGCGTGACCGGCATCGCCAGGCCCGGATCGATGTATCCGCGGTTGAGGTAGACGCCCGCGCTCGCCGCGCCAGTCACCCCGATCATGAAATTACTGGTGGTGGTGGAGACCTTGAACGGCATCTTCATCGCCTGGTCCATCGCCAGCACTTTGAATGCGCCCGAACCGATTCCGAGCATCCCGGACAGCACGCCCGCGCCCGTCATTATTCCGAACCCGGTTCTGACGCGCTCGACGATATAGGGGGCCGGTCCCTCCGGGGTCGGGTAGGTCGAGTTCAGCCGGAGCCGCACGGCAAGGGGATCCGGCTTTGCCGTCCGGGCGGATTCGGTGCGGCTCCGGCTGGAATTCCAGGCCGAATACAACAGCACAACGCCAAAAATGATGCCAAGAGCGGAAGTCGGGACAATCGATGCCAGGAATGCTCCCCCGATCGCGCCCAGCGTGGTCGCGATCTCCAGGAACATGCCGGCCCGGATGTTGGAGTAGCCCTCTTTTACGTAGGCGGCGGCCGCACCGGAAGACGTCGCGATGATCGCGATGAGCGACGCTCCGATTGCGTAACGGATGTCAACGCCGAACAGGAGAGTGAGTGCGGGGGTAATAATCAGGCCGCCGCCGAGGCCGGTCAGGGCGCCTACCAAACCGGCCAGGGCGGCGATGGCCCACATGAGCAGAGAAAATTCGAATACGTTCACCTTTTACATCATGGCACCTTAAGCGTGTCCGCCGAGTACCTTCACCCGCGCGCGCTCTAAATTCGCGCCCACCGCTTCCCAGTTCACATTCTTGAAGAACGCATCGATGTAGTTCGCGCGCGCGGTGCCGTGATCGATGTAGTAAGCGTGCTCGTACACATCGAGGGCGAGCACCGGAATGGCGTTCCATACCGGATAGGAGTTCTGTGCATCGCCGGCATAGTTGAACAGGTAATTCCAATCGAGATCCCAGGCCAGCCACGCCCAACCGCGCGACGCCATCCCGGTCGCCTTCAAATCGCTGCGCCACGCGTCCACGGAGCCGAAATCCTTCTCCAATTGCCGCTTGATCTCGGCCGGAGGGTCGCCGCCCTTCCCGCCCAGATGCCCGAAGTACAACTCGTGGTTCTTGACGCCGCCGATGGCGAAGGTCAGATCGACTTTGAGGGAGCGAATATCGCTGAACGTCTGGTTGGCGGAGCCGCGATCCGCGCCTGCGATCTTGCCCATGATCTCGTTGTACTTGTTTACATAGCCCTGGTATAGCTTGTAGTGCTCGGTCATGGTCCGGGCGGAGATGCCGTCCAGATCGCGCATGATGGAGTCGAATTTCTTCGCTTCGAGTTTGTGTGTCATCCCCTATGAGATGACACGAAGCGGCGGAAGGATGCGCTCCGCAAGGCCGGCCCGCGCAGATTCGCTACGAGAGGTTAACGCGCGTTCTCAAATGCGTAGGCCAGCCGGAACATGCCGGCTTCGTCGAAGTGACGGGTCAGGATCTGCATTCCGACCGGCAGTCCCGCCGCGGTCTTGCCGCAGGGCACGCTCATACAGGGAATTCCCGCCAGCGACCCCGTTATCGTATAAATGTCGGAAAGATACATCTCCAGCGGGTCGTCTGTTTTCTCGCCGAGTTTGAAAGCCGGGGATGGGGATACAGGCGTGACGATCGCGTCCACCTCCCGGAACGCCTCGGCGAAATCCCTGGCTATCAGCGTGCGCACCTTCTGCGCCTTGAGATAGTACGCGTCATAGTAGCCGGCCGACAGCACGTAAGTGCCCAGCATGATGCGGCGTTTGCACTCCGCGCCGAACCCTTCGCCGCGGGTGTTGCGGTACATGTCGCTGAGCGTCTCGGAGTGTTTCGAGCGGAACGTATACCGCACACCGTCGTACCGCGCCAGGTTTGAGCTGGCTTCGGCGGTGCAGATGATGTAATACGCGCCGATGGCGTATTCGGTATGGGGCAAGCTGATCTCGCGCACTTCGCATCCGAGGCGCTTCAGCGCTTCCACGCCGCCCATCACAAGGTCGCCGGTTTCGCTCGCCAGTCCCTTGAAGTACTCCCGGGGCAGCCCGATCCTCATCCCGCGCACCGGGGCGCCGAGCCCCGCAATGTAATCGGGGACCGGGGCGAAGGCGGATGTTGAGTCGGCCTCGTCGCGTCCGGCAATCACGTTGAGCAGTGTCGCGGCATCGCGGACGTTTCGGGCAAAAGGGCCTATGTGGTCGAGCGAACTGGCGAACGCGATCAGGCCATACCGCGAGACGCGCCCGTACGTCGGGGTCACGCCCACCACGCCGCAGAACGATGCCGGTTGGCGAACCGATCCGCCGGTATCCGACCCGAGCGCAACCACCGCCGTCCCCTGCGCCACTGCCGCGCCCGAGCCGCCGCTCGAACCGCCGGGCACGCGCTCCGGGTCCACCGGATTCCGCACCGGACCGAATGCCGAGTTCTCGTTCGACGACCCCATGGCGAACTCGTCGCAATTCGCCTTGCCGAGAATTACGCCGCCCGCGGCCTCCAGCCGTTCGATGGCCGTGGCGTCGTAGGGCGGGATGTAGTTCTCCAGCATCCTCGAGCCCGCGGTTGTCCGCACGTCTTTCGTGAGGATCACGTCCTTGACCGCCACCGGAACACCGGCCAGCGGACCGGGATCCTCGCCGCGCGCCAGCTTCTCATCCACCGCCGCCGCGGCCCGGAGCGCACGGTCCCCCGAAAAGTGCAGGTACGCGTTCGTCTTCGGGTTCTCGGCCTCGGCAAAGCGCAGCGCCTCGCGGGCCAGTTCCACCGCGCTGAACCGCTTTTCCTCCAGCGCCTCCCGGATGCCGGAAATCGTCAGTTTCGGAATGTCCACGGGACTCTTCACCGCTCAATCACCTTGGGGACCTTGAAGAAACCGCCCGCCGCCAGCGGCGCGTTAGCCAGCGCGGCCGCGCTGCCCAGTCCGGGACGCTCGCAGTCCTCCCGAAGCGTAGATGTCTCACCGGCCTCATACAGGACTTGCGCCATCGGCTCGACCCCGGCCGTGTCGAGTTCGTTGAGCTTTTCGATATGCGTGAGCACCTCTCCGAGTTCGGCCGACATCTTCCGGATTTCGTCTTGACTCAGATTCAAATTGGCCAGATCGGCCACGTACCGGACTTCTTCTTCGCTGAGTTTCATACTGGTCTGTGTCGATCAGCCCGCAACCGCCCGTTTCCGCGATGCCCTGTATAGCCGCCGCATAATCGGATCTTCGATGCCCTCGGCTTCGTCCGTGATCCGGGATGTCCCGGCGCGTTGCGGCATCCGGCGCGGTACGCCAAGCCGGAACTCGATCGAATGCACGCTGTCCCGGCCCGCAACCTCCCACAGGCGTGAAAGGATCTGCTTCATCATGGTCTCGAGCTGGCGGCGCCAGACTTCGTCTTCCACCTCGACCACGAGCTGATGTCCATTCTCAAGCTGGCGAAGCGAAACAGGCCGGGTGTGCGCGGCAATCCGTGCTCCGACGGCGTGCGGCCACGCCGCGCGCACGAGGTCCTCCGCACCGAGAGTTCCCGCACCGAGTTTGAGCCCGCGAATGAGCTTTCCCGCGCGATCCATTTGGGTGAATCGCCATTCTAACATTGCCGGCCGCGGGCAGCTAAATTACCATCGAATTATGCTGATTCTGGCCTCCCGCTCTCCAAGGCGTCAGGAGATCCTCGAGCGCGCGGGGATTTCGTTCCTGACCCGCCCCGCTGAGGTTGACGAGACTCTGCGCGACGGCGAGGATGCGTGCGTGTACGTCAAACGGCTCGCCAGGGAGAAGGCGGAAGCGGTCGCAGCCGCGCCGGAAGACCTCGTGCTCGGAGCCGACACCGTGGTCGTCGTGGAGAGCGAAATCCTGGGCAAACCCGCCGATTCGGCCGACGCCGCCCGGATGCTCCGAATGCTGAGCGGCCGCGAGCACATTGTCATGACGGGCATATGCCTGGTCAATCGAAAGGGCGCCGTGGAGGATGTGGAGCAGACGCGTGTCCGCTTCGTGTCGCTCAGCGACGAGGAAATCAGCGAATACGTCGCGAGCGGGGAACCCCTGGACAAAGCCGGCGCGTATGCCATTCAAGGCCTCGCCTCAAAGTTCATCGATCGCGTGGAAGGCTGCTATTTCAACGTGGTAGGCTTGCCGATCGCTCGTGTGTACCGGCACCTGGAATTCCTGCACAGCACAGGCGGTGCGCCGCAATGATTGCCAGGCCGCTCCGTTGAAAATCGGTCGACACCGTTGGACTGCTTCTTATTGGGAAGTGGGGCAGCCCCTCGGGCTGCGCCGGCCTCTCAGGCCGGCCGCGCAGGCGGGCTGGGAGCCCGCCGCAGGGCGAGGCCCTGCCCCACTGTCGGACCGATCACGGGCCACGCATGCGTGGCCCCTATAATAACTCGCAGCGACGCACCGACTTTCAACGTTATTCGCGGCCTGCAGGGCCATTGGGACTCCTTTGCGGTCGCGGCTCGAATTCGTGCCGTTTCAGAGCCGCGACCTTGAGGGAGTGGTTTGGCGGATTTGCGGGGGCGCGCCCGGTGATTTTCAACGGAGTGCCTCATGGGCCTGCGGCCCACCAAAGGTGATGAAAATGGGAGTGGTCTGGCCCACTGACTATCCGCGCGCGCTCGCGGCGGGAATTCGCTTCACGAGGTCAGCCAATTGCTCGCGGCTCTCGCTGCCGATCGTAAAGCAATCCACGCAATCGAGCGAAAGCGCGAATTCCAGGCACTCGTCTACACGATTGCGAAGCTGGCCCGCGCCGAGGATCTTCATCCCGATTACGCCCTTTCCCGCCGTCTTCGCCTGCCGCAGGACGGCGGTGACCGCCTGCCGGTCGGCGTCCATCGCAACATTGGCCGGGTTGATGCGCGCGAGGATTACCTGCGCCCACGGGCCGTCCGCCGCCGCCTTCAGCGCTTCGAGCGCGTGGCACGATACCCCGTGAGTCTTCACGATCCCCTTCTCGCGCGCTTCGGAGATCACGGCCATCGCCCCTTTCCTTCGCTCCGGCCAGCCCCGGTCCGTCATGCAATGGAGCAGCAGGATGTCCAGGTAGTCGGTGTTCAACTCGCGGCGGAAGCGGTCGAGGTCGGCGCGCATCTCCTTTTCCGTAGACGCGTGGGTTTTGCTCAGGATCGTGACCTTCTCGCGCGGCACTCGCTTCAGCGCCTCGCGGACGTGCGGATGCGAGCCGTACTGATCGGCTGAATCCCAAAACGTGACGCCCTGATCGAAGCCGGCCTTCAACAGGTCCGCCAGGCCGCCGAGCCCCAACTTGCGCGTCTGATTCGAGCTGCCCCCATAGCCGTTCGTGCCCGTGCCCATCGCGAGGCGGCTCAGTTCGACTTTCATCGGCCCGAGCTTCACGCGATCGCTGGCGAACTTCTTAGCCGGGGCGGCACACAGGTGATCGGTAAACCGGCCGAGTGTTGCCGCGGCGGTGACGGCGGCTCCGCGGGTGAGAAACTCGCGTCTGTACATGCCCGGAGAGTACCACAACGCGCCCCGCCGTCCACGTAAAATCTCACCGTCCCGGCATGTAGATCTGATCGAAGGTGCCGCCGTCGTCGAAGTGCTTCTTCTGCGCCTTCTGCCAGCCGCCGAATACCTCATCCACGGTGAAGAGCTTGATTGGTGCAAACTGGCTCTTGTACTTCTCCGCAATGTCCGGGAGCCGCGGCCGGTAGTAGTGCTTTGCCGCGATCTCCTGGCCCTCACGGGTGTAAAGGTACTCCAGATAGGCGCGCGCCACCGCCGCAGTGCCGTGGCGGCCGGCCGCTTTGTCCACCACGGCGACCGGCGGTTCGGTCAGAATGCTGACCGAAGGCGTCACCAAGTCGAGCTTGTCTTTCCCCGCGTCGTCGTTGGCCAGGAACGCCTCGCTCTCCCATGTGATCAGAACATCGCCGATCCCGCGCTCGAGGAAGGTGGTGGTCGCGCCGCGCGCTCCCGAATCCAACACTGGCACGTTCTTGTACAGACGGGAAACGAAGTCCTTCGCCTTAGCCTCGTTGTTTCCGTTCTTCCGCAAAGCGTAGCCCCACGCCGCGAGGTAGTTCCACCGCGCGCCTCCGGAGGTTTTCGGATTCGGTGTGATCACGGAGATGCCCGGCCGGATGAGGTCGTCCCAGTCCTTGATGCGCTTCGGGTTTCCCTTGCGAACCATAAAGACGATCGTGGACGTGTACGGGCTGCTGTTATTCGGCAAGCGGCTCTGCCAGTTGCGCGGAAGCAAGCCCGCCTTCTCGCCGATCGCGTCAATGTCGTAGCTCAACGCAAGCGTCACGACGTCCGCCGGCAGCCCGTCAATCACCGCGCGGGCCTGCTTTCCGGACCCTCCGTGAGACTGTTCCACCGTGACTTCCACCCCCGTCTTCGCCTTCCAGTACCGGCTGAACGCCGCATTGAACTCGCGGTAAAGCTCCCGCGTGGGATCGTATGAAGCATTCAGCAGCTTCACCTGCCCTTTCCCGCCGGCAGCGTAAGCGACACCGAACGCTAACGCAATTCCTGCGATCACACCCGCTCTACGTAGTTCCATCGTCTTTCTCCTCCTTCGCTAGAACCCCAATTGGAAGCGGCTGAGCACCGCTCCTTCGCTATCCCGATCGCCGCCGCCGGCCGCCCCGCCGGCAAAGCTGGTGCGTTCGTAATCCAATCCGATCTTCACGTTCCTGTTCAGGTACCAGTTCACCCCGGCCGCCCAGGCACGGGCGCGCCGCGCAGACTTCGTGGGGTCCGCCAGGCTCAGCGCGAAGGCGCTTGGATCGACGTTCAACTGCCCGATCCGCGCGACGAGCTCCCACGCTCCCCACGTATGCCTTCCGACATCAAAGTCCCGCATCGGCGAGAGTCGCTTGAACGATTCTTTCTCTCGCGTCAGAAGGTAAGACCCGGCCATCTGCCAACTGTAGTTCGAGACATAGTGCTTGGCCCCGCTCTTCGCTACCATCTGGCTCGACCGCACGAACTCGGCCAGGAGGCCGAACGGACCGCGGTAGTAAAAAGCCTGCGGCGAATAACGCCTGCGCCCGCCCGAGGCGGTTGCACCGTTTGCGTAGGTGAAGAATGTCGATTGAGCGGAAGTCGCGAATGTTGGCAGCGCGCCTTGCTGTGTGCCCGCTGAAACTGCGAAGCCGGCGCCCAAACCGTTGAGGAACCCAAATCGTCCCACCGCCGGGAAGGGCGTGCCGAACAGCCGCGCTACGAAGTCCTTTCCGTTGCTGCTGGCCGCGTCCACGCTGGCGCCGTCAGGCGTGCCGTTGAAAATGCCCAAGGCGTAGGAAAGCCGGCTCTTTGTCAGGTCTCCGCCGACCTGGACTCCGACGTCCCGGTTTGGAACGAGGCCGGTGGGCAGTCCGCGCTCAATGAATCTGAGATCGGTGGCCGATTGGAGCCGCTCCAATCCCAATGGAGGTTTGAATTTCCCCGCCCGAATGGCCACGTTCGGGAAATAGTTCAGCTCGAGATAGGCGTCCTGCAGGACTGCCTTTCCTTGGCCGAAGTCGGGCATCACCCGGAAGTTAACGAATTTGTAGAGGGTGCCCTGAAGTACCGGGCGAACGCGGCGCAGCAGAAACGTGTTCACCTGGCCCGCCTCTCCCGCGGTATACGCCCGTCCGTCCGCCTGGAGATAGCCGCCGGTATTAAGCTGAAAATCGCCTTCCGCCGATTTGAACCCGAAGCCGTCCCCTCCAGTCAAAGTCTTCGGCGTTTCCTTCTCTCTTACCGCCGCGGTCTCCACATCCAATTCCCGAAGCCGCGTCAGCACCCGAACCTGCTGATCCAGCGCGTCGAACTTCGTGAGTTTCAGAAGAACGGCTTTTTCAAACTCTCCCTTATCCTCAGAGGCGCCGTTCCGCGGCGTCGCGATTGCCATTGCCGGCACCGCATTTTTCTGAGCCGAGGCCAGCGCCTGTTCCAACTGGTTGATCCTTTCTTCCAGCTTCTTCACTCTTTCTTCGAGACTCCCCGCCGTCGCGATATCTGCGGGTTGCCCCCATGCGGAAGCGGCGACGAGCGCGAAGGCAAACCACAGGCACACTCTCCCTAAAACCATGGTGTTCCTCCCTGACTTATTGAAGACGGTCCGGTCGTTCGCTCTTGTTGTCAGCGACAACAGCCGCCGTAGAGGGTATGGCTCTGAGTCGCATGGTGCTGTTGTCCGTCGCGTGATCTGGTGGGTTCGCGATGCATTGTTCCTGACTCGGTTGCCTCCAGTTTAAGGGTGCTCGGGAGCGGAGTCAAGAGAAAATATCCTAATGTCTATCAACAATGTCATGTATATCGCGTCGGCATCTGGGGCGCTCCTCCGAATGGCTTTGCTTATCAGTGTACTTCGGGCGGCCGGCCGTCTCGCCTGATATCATCTGTCTCTATGCAGGAAGCCGTGTCGCGTCGTGGGTTTCTCTCTCTTGCCGCTTTTGCCGCCGCTCCGCTGAGAACAGCGGGCGGGGGCCAACCGGTGGTCTCGCTCGTCACGGGAGATGAGCGCCGCAAGAACGTTTACAACGCGCTCGTTGCGATCGACGACCAGATCCGGCCCGCGCTGAAGCGGAAGAAGTACGTCCTGATAAAGCCAAACTGCGTGGCGGTGAATTTCCAGCTCGGCTCGACGCACGCCCACGCTTTGCGGGGCATTCTCGATTACATCGCGCCCCGGTTCAAAGGCCCGGTCGTGATCGCCGAATCCTCGCGGGACTACACCTGGGACGCATATGACAACTTCCATTACAGCCAGGTGGTCTCCGAGTATCGTTCGCACAAAGTGAAGCTGATTGACCTGAACGAAGAGGAGCGGTACGAACCGTTCGAGATCCTGGACCAGAACGTCCACATGAGGCAGGTGCGGCTCGCCGCGCGGCTGATGGACCCCGATGCGTTCCTGCTGGGATCGGCCATCCTCAAGAGCCACGACGCGGTTGTGACCACGCTATCGGTGAAGAACATGGCGATGGCCGCTCCGCTGCACAGTGCGCGGAAATCGGCCGAGAAGTGGCACGACAAGAGCCGCTATCACGCCGGCTTCCGCCAGATGCACATGAGCATTTTCATGACGGCCAAGCGGCTGCGGCCGTTCTGGGGCGCCACCGTGATCGACGGCTATGAAGGCATGGAAGGCAACGGGCCGCTCAATGGGACGCCGGTCGCCTCACGCCTCGCGATTGCGTCGACGGATTTCGTGGCCGCGGATCGCGTCGGCGTCGAGGTGATGGGCATAAACCCGGGGTGGCCCGGATACCTGAATTACTGCGGGCGCGCGGGACTAGGCTGTTACGACCTCGCGAAAATCCACCTGCGCGGCGGCGTGGCGCCTGACGCCGTCAGGAAGACCTACCAGCTCCACAAAGCCATCGACAGGCAAATGGAATGGATCGAGCCGCTGCCAAAGCGCACGTAACGCGCCGGGTCTAGTGCCGCGGCGGAACGTAATCCGGTGGAAACGCCGCGCCTTCGCCGAAGAAGAACTCCTCCATTTGCTGAAGCAGGAACTGCTGCGCTTCCGGCGTGCCCAGGTTGAGGCGGTATTCGTTCATGATCATCTTCATCCGCTCGACCCAGATTTTCCACGCTTCTTTCGAGACGTTCTCGTAAATGCGCTGGCCCAGCGGATGCCCCTCGAAAGGCACTTCATCCAGACCGGGCATCTCTTTCTGAAACTTTACGCACAGGACCGTGCGCTGGCCCAGCTTGCTCTCGGAACCCATTTTTCCTCCAGGAATTTCAGGATAGCGCAGCGGAACCCGCACGCGAGGGCAGGCGGGCGAGATACTCGGAAAGCTTTAGCGGGACGGGCGAACCCTGCACGAGCCGCCGCTCGACCGCTCTTCGATAGCGCTGAAGAATCCGGCCTCTGTTCGCCGCCGGCAGATCGCATGTCTGAATATCCACTAGCAGTTCGACTTCCCATGCGCGGAAGCACGTGCGCGTGATCTCGCCGTCCTCGATGTCGCGCATGAGCCGGTTGAAGCGGCTCAGAACAGCCTGGCAGTCCTCCACCAATACGGTCTCCCTGCTGTCCATATCGGCCGGGGTGCGCGATCTCTGAACGGGGCGGCACCGCCCGCTTACGCTCGCGGCTCAGTACCGGGCTTCCGAGCCGCGACCGCGAGGGAGCGGTTTGGCGGATTCGCGGGGGCGCGCCCGGTGGTTTTCAACGGAGTTCCCATGGCCCTGCGGGCCGCCGATAGCGATGAAAGTCGGCGCACAGTTGCGGCGACCCGGAGCGGGGGGGGGGGGGGCGGGGGCCGCCCCCGGCCGGGGGGGGTT
>JAEZIJ010000171.1 GCA_023436715.1 Acidobacteriota bacterium | reverse complement strand
TGAGCGCCTGAATCGGGGGCAATTGGAACGTTCGCTTATCCGAAGACTGGAGAAACTCGGCCACAAGGTTATACTTCAGCCCGTTGCCTGACAGGGAGTATTTTCAAGAGAGAGTACACTCAAATACGTTTTCTGCCCTCCCCATCCCCGCCTCGCCCTACGCACCCGTGCTAGCATTTGACGATGAGCCCCGTGCCCGGTTGGGACCAGTATTACCTCGAAATCTGCCGCGTCGTCGCCTGTCGCAGCAAGGATCCCAACACCCAGATCGGTTGCGTCATCGTCGGGCCGCACCACGAAATCCGCTCCACGGGCTATAACTCCTTCCCCCGCGGTATCCGCGACGATGTCCCCGAACGCCTCGAGCGCCCCGCCAAGTATCTCTGGATCGAGCACGCCGAACGAAACGCCATCTGCAACGCCGCGCGCGCCGGTACCGCCACGGAAGCCTGCACTCTCTACGTCGAAATCATGCCCTGTATGGATTGCGCCCGGGCGATCGTCCAGGCCGGCATCACGGAAGTCGCCGTCTCCGAGGAGCGCATGAGCCGCTACTCCAGCGAATACTATAACGAGCACTTCGGCCTCGTCGAGGTGTTATTCGCCGAGGCCGGAGTGCGCGTCCGCCGCGTCGCCTGAACTAGAAGTTCCTCACGATTGTCGCCCGAAACGTCGCGTTAATCGGGTCTACGGCCGCCCCCGAAAGGTTACAAACCCGCACGGAGACCGTATTTGCCGCGCTCACCCGCATGATCCCGATCAGCCCGGGTTCGAACGCCGCCGGCCAGCCCGCCGTGACCGCATCGCTCACCGCTGCCCCCAGCAGCGTGAACGTCTGGTCCGTGGCACACGCCCCTTGCGCAATCATCGGGAAATTCATGGCCGATGTCCCCGTCAGGTACGTCGGCACCACCGCTGTATCGACGCTCACCGTCGTACGCCCGCCCGCTTCGACAGTCGCGACACCCGTGCCCGCCGAGATGCTCTTGTTGCTGAGCCAGCCCCGCTGGTCCCTGCCGCCCGTCGCGTCCCACATCCCGGCCGTCGCCGTCCAGCTATAGAGCGGGATCGAATCGCCCGGGAACGCCGTCACGCCCGGTTGCGCCACACACCCCGTCGAAGCGGCCACCGTCGCGTTGTGGCCGATCGCCAACGTGCCCCCGCTCGTCACATAGATGTACGCCGTTCCCGCCCCGCCGCTGATCGTCGCGGTACAACTGCGCGTGAACGAGTAAACCACGTTCCCGAATCGCACGTTGCACGGCGTCGCGGTCGAGCAGTTCGGCCCGATGGTCAGCACCGTCGCGCCGCTTCGCGTCACTGCGAAATCGCCAAGCTGCGTAGCCATTGCCGCGCCACCGCCGCCTCCGCCGCCCAACCCCGGCTGCCACGCGTTCGCCGCCGCACTCCAGACCAGCGCCTGGCCATCGGTCGGCGCTGTGCTTGAAACCGCGCGTGACTGCAATCGCGCCACCGTCGCGTTCCCCGCGTCCCCGCTCAGGTCGCCCCCCAGCGTGTGCGAGTGCCCGGAAGCCGCCTTCGCGTTCAACTGTGCCTGAACGTCCGAACTCAAGCTCCCCAGGTAGCCCCACTTCGTGTTGCTCACCGTCCCCGCGCCGATTTTCGCCGCGTCGATTCCCGAACCCAACTGCGCGTTGCCAACCGTTCCCGCAATCTGCGAAAACGAGTAATCGCCCACCTGCGCGCCGACGTCGCCGGTCCGCCCAAACACGCTGGATACCGCTCCACCGGTTCCTCCGCCGCTTCCCGCCGTCATCTGCGTCCACGTGTTTGCGGACGTGCAGAAGTACAGGTTCTGCCCGGCTGTCGCGTTTGTTCGGAAGAACTGATCTCCCGGTGTGCAGGTCGCCGGCAGCGCGGTGCCTGCCTTCGCGGGCGCCGTGCGCTCGGAACCCGAAGCCACCAGCGCCCCCTGGAAAGTCTGCGTCGTCCCGACCGCGAACGCGTTGCTCTTCGTCGTCTGCGCCGCGAACGCCCCGCCCGAGCCGTTCACCACGCAGCGCCCGCTCTGCGCGCTCGCAAACGTCACCGTGATGTCGAACGTCGCCGCATCCACCGCCACCGAGTCCGCCTCGATCTTCCGGCTCGGACTCGCGCCGTCGTAGCACTCGACGATCACGTTCGCCGTCCCCATGCCATGAGCCCCGCCCGGCATGCTCACGCTCGTCTGCCCGCTGAACGCCTGCGAGTAGTTCGACCCGCTCGTCGTCCCCGCCACCCTCGGCTCCCAACTCCCGGTTGCCTCGTTCCACGTCAGCACCTGGCCGTCGGCCGGCAGCGTCGTGCCCACCGCCCGGCCCCGGAGCCCGGTGACCGTCGCCGCGTCCGGCGCTCCGGCGACGTCGCCGCCGAGACTCCGCCACGCCGCCGTCGCGCCGTCGGTCGAAAGCACCCGGCCCGCGTTGCCGGTGACCGATGGCACACCGCTCGCGCCGCTCTGCAACGTCCACACGTTCGGCGCGGTGCAGGCGTACAGGTTTTGCCCCGCCGGCCCGTCCGTCTTGAAATACATCTCGCCAACCGAGCACACCGCGGGCAACGCCGTTCCCGTCGGGAGCGGTTTCGTCGAAGTTGCCGCGGAAAAATCCACGTTCTTGCCTTGGGTTCGCAGATCCACCCGCGTCTGTGCGTCGACCGGGCATACCAGCGCAGCCGCAAGCACGCATATCGCCAAAAAGATTCTCTTCATGTCGGCCTTCTCGCTCACCTCACGCACCGATTTACACACGCCCCTTCCGCGCGCCGACCTGCGTCTGCACCGATCTCGTTCAAAAGAAAACCGGAAATATTCCGCGCTCCTTTGTGAACGGCAAACCGGCGCTGCATGGTAAATTGAAGGCAGAGATCCACTCTGGGGATGGGATGCTAGCTGCGGAGTACGAACCGGCTGTCGGTCCGTTGCACAAGGTCGCGTTCCTCTGCCTCGTTTTCTACCTGTTCATCCTCCACAGCCGAGTGCTCGATCTGACGTTTCCGTTCCTGCACATCCCGATCCTCACCCTGTACGCCTCGATCTTCGCCGCGTTCCTCGGCGGCGGCCTTCTCCGCGCGTTCACCCACCGCATCGGTATCTGCCTGCTCTTGCTGACCGCGTGGGCGATCATGGCCGTCCCGTTCAGTGTCTGGGTCGGAGGCAGCATCGACGCGGTGAAGACGTGGATCAAAACGTTTCTGCTCTACTTTGTTCTTGCCGGCCTCACCACCACATGGGGCCAGTTCCGCCGTGCCGTGCACGCCATCGCCTGGTCGATCCTCGCCCTCGCGCTGCTGGCCCTCAGATTTGGAGACATGTCGGAGGGACGGCTCCTGCTCGACGTCGGGCGCTTCACGAACCCCAATGACCTCGCGCAAATCCTGCTGATGGCCCTGCCGTTCTGGTGGTATATCGCAGGCAACCCGAACCTCAAACGCTCGTATCGCGTCCTCTCCTATCTCGCAATGGTGCCGATCATCATGGCGATGGCGAAAACCGGCTCGCGCGGCGCGATGATCGCCTCCGCCGCTGTCGCGCTCCTGCTGTTCTGGCGCTCTTCCGTAGTCCACAAATTCCAGCTCACCATCGCGTTTCTCATCGTGATCTTCGGCGCGGGATCGCTGCTGCCGGATTACCTCGTCAAAAGGTATGTCACCTTCTTCGGCGACGACGGGACGGAGCCCGAAACGGAGTTGCAGGAACGAATCGAAGGCAGCGCGATCGGCTCCACCTGGAGCCGCTGGGACCTGCTGAAGGACAGCATCACTCTGACGCTGCTGCATCCCATATTCGGCGTGGGTCCGGGCGAATTCGAAGTGGCGCAGGACCTTTATTCGCGCGAGACCCGCGGGCATAAAGGCTACTGGCAGGTCACGCACAACAGCTTCACCGAGGTCTCGAGCCAGAACGGCATTCCCGCCCTGATGTTCTACACCGCCGCAATCATTTTCGCTTTCCGGGCCGTTGCGCTCCCGAAGGTCGACCGGCGTCAGCTCACGCCGCGAATGGCCGAGATCGCGGCCGCGTCATTCTGCATGCGACTGTCGCTTTGGGCCTATGTCGTGTCGTCCCTGTTCGGATGCATCGCATTCCAATCGCAATTCCTGACACTGGGCGGGCTGGCGGTCGTCTTTTCACGTACCGGAGCGCTCGAATTCAGGCGCGCGCTCGCGGGCGGAGCTTCGCCCCCGCCCCCGCCTGTGTCGTCGCCGGTGCGGAGGTTCTCACCAGTCCTCGCCAGGCGCGCAGCCGGGAGCGCTGTGCCGAACGCGTGAGCTTTTATGTGTGGCATCGCTGGCTATATCAATGTGAACCCCGGGCCGCAGGCCGAGGGAGTGCTGGATCGCATGACCGCGGCCCTGCGCCACCGCGGACCCGACGACTCGGGCGTCTATCACGACGCCTGGGCCGCGCTCGGCCACCGTCGCCTCAGCATTATCGACCTTGCGGCCGGCCACCAGCCGATGTCGAACGAAGACGGCAGCCTCTGGATCGTCTACAACGGCGAGATCTTCAATCACGCTTCGCTGCGCCCCGAACTGGAACGCGCCGGCCACCGCTACACCACACGCTGCGATACGGAAACCATTCTCCACGCCTACGAGCAGTACGGCCCCGCTTGCGTCGAACGGTTCCGCGGCATGTTCGCCTTCGCCATCTGGGACCGCAACAAGCGCCGGCTGTTCTGCGCCCGCGACCGCCTCGGCATCAAGCCGTTCTACTACTTCTGGAACGGCCGCACGTTCGCGTTTGCCTCGGAAATCAAAGCGTTGCTCGAACACCCCGAAATCCGCTGCCGGTTCGAGGAGGAAACGCTGCCGGAGTACCTCGCGTTCGGCTATCTGAGCGGCGATCAGACGCTGTTTTCCGGCATTCGCAAGCTCATGCCGGGCCACAGCCTGACCCTTGATACCGGCGACGATACCGGCGACAACGCGCGGCTCGACATACGGCGCTACTGGGACCTGCCCGAGCCGGAGCGCCCCGAGCGCAGGGACGTGCTTTCCTCGATTTCCGAGTGCCGCGAGCGGCTCGAAGAGACCGTGCGCATGCGCCTGATGAGCGACGTTCCGCTCGGCGTCTTTTTGAGCGGCGGCGTCGATTCGAGCGCAATTGCGGCGCTCGTGCGCCGTATGGCGCCCGGCCCCGTCGAGACCTTCTCAGTCGGTTACGCCGAAGGTCGGTTCAGCGAACTCGGCTACGCAAGGCAGGTCGCAGACTTCATCGGCGCCGGCCATCACGAGGTCGTTGTCGGCATGGAGGATTTCTTCGACGCGCTGCCGCGGCTCATCTGGCACGAGGACGAGCCGATCACGTGGCCTTCGAGTGTTTCCCTCTACTTCGTCTCTCGCCTCGCGGCCTCCCGCGTGAAGGTTGTGCTTACGGGGGAGGGAAGCGACGAACTGTTCGCGGGCTACGCGCGCTATCGTTTCTACCTGATGAACGCCAGGTGGATGGCGGCGTACCGGATGCTGCCCGCATCGCTGCGCGACTCGATTCGCAGGCACGTGGGCGCCTCGAAGTTGATCTCCGCTTCCGTGCGCCGCAAGCTCGGGCACACCTTCATCGGGCGCGGGGACGATCTGGAGTCCCTTTACCTCGACAACTTCTACTCTGCGTTTTCCATGGGCGAGCAGGTGCGGCTCATCTCGTCGTCACCCGGCATTTCTCCATACGCGAATTACCTCGCCTACTGGCACTCGCGCCCCGGTGTTTCGGCGCTCGAACGCATTCTCTACGCCGACCGCAAGACCTATCTCGTCGAGCTTCTGATGAAGCAGGACCAGATGAGTATGGCGTGCTCCATCGAGAGCCGCGTGCCGCTGCTCGATCACACCTTCGTCGAGTTTGCCGCGCGTGTTCCCGAGAGACTCAAAATCTGCGGGCGCACGCAGAAGTACATCTTCAAACGCGCGGTGGAGGACCTGCTGCCGCGCGAAATCGTCTACCGGAAGAAGATGGGTTTCCCCACGCCGCTGCGCGAGTGGCTCCTTCGTCCGGCCGCCGCGCCTCTGCTTGCCACCCTGCGCTCGCCGGACGGCCTGCTCGCCGGATACGTGGACCGGGCCGAACTTGACCGGCTGCTGACGCGGCACCAGGAAGGCACAGAGGATGCCACTGACCGCATCTGGCGCCTGCTCAACCTGCAGCTATGGGGTGAGGTTTTCATGACCGGCCGCTTGAAACCGTCGCAGGCGGCCGAATCCGCGTGATGAAGATACTCTGGGTCAACACCAACTTTCTTCACCCGACGACCAAAGGCGGACAGATCCGCACGCTCGAAATCCTGCGCCAGCTTCACCATTGCCATGAGATTCACTACGTCGCCATCGCGGACCCCGCGCACCCGGAGGCGGTCGAGGCGAGCCGCGAATATTGCACGCGCTCCTATCCGTTCGAGCACCGCATCCCATCGAAGCTTTCCGCGGCCTTACGGGGTTGCTTTTCCGAAATGCCTGTCGCGGTCAGCCGCTTCTATTCGCCGGAACTGGGGACGTTCATCGAAGGACTCATGCGCGACGGGCGGTTCGATCGCGCCGTGGTGGACCACCTCGCGCCGACCTCCTATTTCCCGGCGCTCGACCGCAGCCTGTTCTTCCAGCACAACGTCGAAACGATGATCTGGCGCCGTCACGCGGCGCACGCCCCCGATCTGCTGCGCAGAGCCTACTTCAACATACAGGCGCGGCGCATGTTTCAGTACGAGCGTCGCGTGTCTCTTGCGGCCGGGCATATCGTGGCTGTTTCGGCGGTGGACGCCGCGCTCATGCGGAAGCTGTTCGGCGTCACTCGCGTCTCGGAGATCCCAACGGGCGTGGACATCGAGTACTTCGCCGCGCCGCCCCGCGTGGAGCGGTTCGCGGACCTCGTGTTCGTGGGCTCGATGGACTGGCTGCCGAATGTGGACGGCGTGCGCTACTTCGTACGCGACGTCCTGCCGATCATTCGCCGGCGCCGGCCTGACTGTACTGTAGGAATCGCCGGCCGCGCTCCCGTACCCACAATCGCCGCTCTGGCGAAGCAGGACCGCAACATTGTCGTCACCGGCACGGTGCCGGACGTGCGCCCGTACCTTTGGGGCTCGGCGGTGTCGATTGTGCCGCTGCGCATTGGCGGGGGCACGCGGCTGAAGATCTACGAATCGATGGCAGCGGGCATCCCGGTTGTCTCGACCACGATCGGAGCGGAGGGGCTTTCCGTCAATCCGCCCGAGGACATACGCATCGCGGATTCGCCGGAGGCCTTCGCCGGACAGTGCGTCGATCTGCTGGCCAACGCGGGCGAGCGTTCGCGGCTCGCCTCGGCAGCGCGGGAGATGGTCTGCTCGAAGTTCTCATGGCAGCACGTAGCGAGTTGTTTCGAGCGCACGCTCGAAGCGGCGCCGGCGTTGGGGTGGTAGGGTTATACAATCGGAACTGTGCTGAGTGCCACGGTGTTTCTGCTGAGTGCCGCCTTTGCCGCTTACGTGGTGTTCGGCTATCCCGTTCTGCTGGGCCTGCTTGCGCGTCTCAGGCCGCGCCCTATCCGGAAGCAGCCCCAGCTCAAGACCGTTACCGTCCTGCTTCCGGTGCGCAACGGCGAGGCCTGGATCAAGCAGAAACTCGAATCGATTCTCGCGCTCGATTATCCAAAGGAACTGCTTCAAATCATCGTCGTTTCCGATGGCTCAACCGACGGCACGGAACAGGCCGCGCGCGCTTTCGCTCCGCAGGGAGTGGAGCTGATCTCGATGCCGCAAAGCGGCAAAGCCACGGCGCTGAACGAAGGCATGCGGCGCGCGCGCGGCGAAATCCTGTTCTTCACGGACGTGCGGCAGAAACTCGCTTCTGAAGCGCTGCGCAATCTGGTGGCGTGCTTCGCCGATCCGCGGGTCGGAGTGGCGAGCGGGGAACTCATCATCCTGCGAGGCGGCACGCTGGAGGAGGCCAACGTCGGCCTCTACTGGCGCTACGAAAAATGGATTCGCAAGTGCCAGAGCCGCCTGGATTCGGTTGTCGGGGCCACTGGTTGCATCTACGCGATGCGCGCCGCGCTGGCCGGGCCGCTCCGCCCGGATGCGATTCTGGACGACGTCAACCTGCCTTTGCGTGCTTTTTTCCAGGGCTACCGGGTGATTCTCGACGAGAGCGCGCGGGCGTATGACTACCCCACTTCGCTCGGTTCCGAGTTCCGGCGCAAAGTGCGCACTCTCGCCGGTGTTTACCAGACCATCGGCGAGTACCCGGCGCTGCTCGGCCCGCGCAACCGCGTGTGGGTCCACTTCATGTCGCACAAGCTCGGCCGCCTGCTGCTGCCGTGGGCGCTGCTTGTCGCGCTGGCATCGAGCTTCGGGCTTCCGGGCATTTGGCGGGCGGCGGCGCTATGCGCTCAGGCTTCCGTGCTCGCGCTCGCGCTGCTCGATGCCGTTCTGCCCGACCGCTTCCCGCTGAAGCGGCTTACTTCGCCCGTGCGAACGGTACTGGTGCTGATCGCGGCTTCGTTCTGCGCCGCGTTCTTCCCGATCCTGCCGCGGCGGACACTCTGGCAGCCGACTATCGTGAACGTCAGTAAAGCACAGACAGCGCCGCATCGGGAGGAATAGGCCCCGAGACTTCCCGCCCGCGGAATCCGAGCCGCGCGGATTCGGGCGCGAAGAGCCACGGCTCGCCGGCACGCATTCCGAAACACAGGAACGACGCGTCGCCCCGCCATCCTTCCCACTCCCAGGTTCCCGCTTCGTCGCGCATCAGGATGAGCATCGCATTGGTCGCGTCGTTATACCTATAGACCGAAACAGACCCGGCGGGGAGGCGTTCGAGCGTGGCTTCGGCCGTGCGGGGCGCGATTGCGACGGCGAACTCGGCCGGCAGTGCGGCGTGCGCGCGATAGCGCAGAACGGCAGCGGGCATGCTCGCGCCGTAAGCGGGGGACCACTCGCCATCAATGACTTCGCCGGTCCAGCCGGGCTCGTCGCAGGAGATGAATGCCAGCGCCGCTCCATCCGGCCCGGCGAACGTTCGCGCGCGTGGCTGCTCGCGCAGCAGTTGAAAGCCCGGGCCTAAATGCCAGTGAATCGCGAGGTCGTGAGCCGCGTGGCCGAGCGCGACGTCGCGCACAAACAGCAGGCCGGTTTTCCAGGAGAAGACCCAGCGGCGGTGAATTACGGAGTCCGGCAGCCGCGCGTACCCGTTGTGGCTCGCGGTGAATACATCGAGGAGCGGCGAGGTTACCCAGCGCTCGATGCGGGCCTCCGGCCTGGTGCTCCAGTTGAACGCTGCCGCGGGCTCGGCCTGATCGACGCCATCGACTTCGAGCGTGTTGTGCGCCGCCGTTCCTCGAAAGCGGTTGCGGCCGAGCGGAAGCGGATAGCAGAACGCGCCGGGATCTGTTAACAAGTGCCGGCCCTGCGCGATCCATTGCAGGCTGAGAGCGTCCGCGTGCCCGTGCCCGCCGGAGCCGTAGCCGTGCGGGCCGGCATCGATGATGACCTCACGCACAAACGGTTCCGTTGCTACAAGGCAATACGCGCCGGAGGCCGCGCAGCGCGTGGAAGCGGGCGCGTGCGGCTTGTCGGGTAAACGGTCGAATTCGTCCAGGCCTTCGAGCCCGAGCAGCCACAGCGACTCCTCGCGCAGCGTGCCGCCCGCGGCGGCCTTGAAATCGGCGCGGCGGAAGAGCGCGGCGGCTGTAGTAAGGGGGTCGAGCATGTGCTCGGTGCGGTTCCGGCGCGGATCGAACAGGCGGCCGCCGTCGTCGTCGCCGAAACGCGGCGCCGCGCCCGCCTGGCACTGCACACGAAGCGCCTCGGCCATGCGCTCGATCACGGCGTCCATTTCGGAGGGAATCGATTCGCCGTTGCGCGCGGCGAGCAGGCGCGCGTGCAGGAACATGTCGAGCGCATAGACGTGATAGTAAGTCGATTGCTCGAAGTGCATGCCGTCGGGCAGCACTTGCCGGGCGGCCTCGTTCTCGACGATTTCCCATCCGCGCCGCCGCCACCGCGGCGCCGCAGCGAACCGCGGGTAAAGCGTGCCGGCGAAGTAGAGCGCCACCCCTTCCCCGAGCAGGTGCGTGTTCGGCGCGAAGTAAGTGGAGAGGTACTTTTCAATGTAGCGGGCGTGCTGGGCGATGGCGGGCGCGAGGGCGGCGCGGAACTTGTCCACGCCGCGTCCGGCCAGGAGGTGGTCGATCCAGATCCAGGAGAGACTGCGGAATGCGACCTCGAGGCTGCTGGCCCAGTTGATGCCGTGCGGGTAGCGGTTTCGAGGCTGCCAGGCGTACCACTGCGCTTCGAGTTCGTCGAGGTAGCGGTTTTCATTCGTCAGCAGGAAGGCGCGCGCCAGCGTGACGAGGTGCTGGTGGCGGTTGAGTTCCCAGATGACCTTGTGGTCGCCCACCGCGTTGAAATCGAGGAAGGGGATGCGGAACCAGAGCGCTTCGGGCGCGCGGACGCCGTTGACGGGGTCAAGGCGCCAATCGATTTCGCGGCCGAAATCGAGGGCCTGGTAGCCGAGCAGATCGAACCGGCGCGTGCAGATCTGTTCGGCCTCGCCGACGATGCGCCCGGCCTGTTCGGGCAGACGCGCGCGGAGGCACTCGATAAGGGCGGGCACGTCGGCGGGATCGAAGAAAAAACGGCCGGGGGGCTGCGGATTGCGCGCGAGCGCCTGCATGAGCGGCGTGAACCCGAGTCGCGCGCGCGCCGCATCCACGTGCTTGTTTAGCTCCTGCGCAAGGCGGACGCCGGCCTCATGCGCGCTCATCCGCGACACGCGGGCCAACACTTGCCGCACACCACGACGAGCAGGCATCTTCCCCTCAGGCTAGCAGAGTGGGCGCGTCGGCGACATGTAGGGATGACCGTGAAAGGCATGGCATTGATCTCAGAGGTTGGAAGACTTCGCGCCTGAGCGCATCGCATGATGGATCGGAGAGAAATGAGCGGCTTTCGATCCAGACTCGTAACCGTGACGATCTGCATTCTTGTTCTGGCCGATGCAGTCAGCGCCTATCAAACGCTGTTCTGCCTTTGGATGGCAGCTCATCCTCTCTACACATCCAGTGAGTGGGTGACTCGCGTTGTCGCAAGGATGTCGACAACAATCTTCATCAGCATCTTGCTGCTCCTCATTGCACTCTGGCGTTTACGGCAGAAACGTAGAGCCAGTGTAAGTCGATGAGCACGCGATCGAGTCGTAAGGGACGCTGAATGCCGCTTCCATCGTCTTGCCGTCTCGCCCGGCCCCCGAGGGGCAAGTTAGGATAGCGGGACTTGAACGAAGCCGCTCGCGCGGCAGACGCTTCGCGCCCCTTTCAGTTGGCAGCCAGTTCTAAAGTGCAGTATCTTGCGGGTCACGAGGAGGATTCTCATGACCCGCTTACGTCAGACGATGCTCGACGAACTCGAGCGTCGTACACCCAGAGTAACTCGGCCTCGAACAGGTCCGCGATTACCAGGTCTATCTCTTCCGCGTGCGCAAGCTGAAGCCGGCCAGCATCTCTGTCGCGGTGGCGGCGCTGCGCTTCGTGTTCGTCGAGGTGCAGTGCTGAGGCTTTTCGCCCGTTGAGGGAACGGTTCCGCGTGTTCGGCGCTAAACTGAAGACCGATGACACGTCGCCAACTCCTCATGTCGGGTCTAGTGATTCCCTCTGTTTCGCGAGCGCAGAATGCGTCATCGAAATCGACGCATCTTCATCAACCATATGTTCGAAAGCTTCGCGGCGGGTTCACGTTCACCGAAGGACCTGTCTGCGATCAACGGGGAGATCTATACTTCAGTGATGTTGGCGAAGAGCGGATTTACTGTCTTTCGAAGGATTCGCTCCGTGTTGTCAGAAACAGTAGCAACCTGGCAAACGGCTTGGCTTTTGACCAGCAGGGCAGGATGATCGTGTGCGAACGTGGGCGTCTCACTCGAACCGAACACGATGGGCGAATCGCAATTCTCGCCGAGAGTTTTGATGGCAAGGGCCTGCACTGGCCGAACGACGTGGTCGTTCGCTCTGACGGATCAATATTCTTCACAGATCTAAAACAGAAGAAGGAGTGGACGAATCCCGCCAAAACCAACTTCAACGCGGTTTACGTCCTATCAAACAACAATAAGTTGACGCTTTTCTCTACCGAGTGCCAAGCCCCTAATGGCATAGCCTTCTCGCCCAAAGAAAACCTCCTGTATGTAGCGGACACGGACCGTAGGAATCTTCGAATGTGGCAAGTTAACGGTGACGGAATAAGAACGGGGCGGGTTTTCGCCGAGACTTCGGCTGCGGGTGCACCAGACGGCATCAAGACTGACCGCGACGGAAACGTGTGGGTATGCGAGGAAGAAGGCGTCATCGTATTCAGTCCTAGCGGCGATCAAATACTCACTATCAAAGTCCCCGAGCAGCCGAGCAACTGCGCTTTTGCCAAGGACGGGTCTCTGCTCTTTGTGACCGCCAGGACCTCGATCTACGGAGTGGAGTTCGGCCGACCGCTCTGACGCACCTCGCTTGTTGGCCGTATGACGCCCTATCGTTTGAGCCAGTTCGGCCCCGAGCAGATTGTCGGCAATCGGGAAGTTGGGAGAATTCAGCGCGCCGATTTCGGAAACTGCGTGGCGCTCGGTATCCTGGTGGCCTCGTGACGAGCGCAGTGCGCTCGATTCCGTCTCGCCGGTACGCTCCTGCGATCTCAGATGAGCGGCTTGTAGAAGAAGGTTGTTGAACAGAGCCGGCCGTCGGGCCACAAGGCGTATCCGGGGATCACGCCCAGCCTGGTCCATCCCAAGCGTTCGTACAGGCGCTCCGCGTCGCTGCCGCCTGCAGTGTCGAGTACGATGAGAGTTTTGCCGGCGGCGCGCGCCATGTCCTCGGCGGCGCGCATGAGCATGGCGCCTATGCCTCGCCTTCGGGCACAACGATGCACCAGCATCTTGACGAGGTCTGCGCGATGCGGCTGATTCTCAGGTTGCCCGAGTACGACTTGCACGGTCCCGACTACGCCGCCTGTTGTGCGGTCCTCGGCAACCAGCAGCGCACGATCGCCGGCTGCGACGCCTTCTGCAACACTGCGCCAAAACGTCTGGGCTTTCTCGCGTGAGAGGGGCAACATGAAACTAACAGAGGCGCCGCCTTCTACACAATCGATCAGGACGTCGCAGAGAGCGGAAATTCACTCCTGAGCTTCCTCGCAGGTGAGTGGACGGATGGAGATACTCTTGTCGGTCATGATCAAACGAAATCTAGATATGAAATTCGAGGATATCGCGATCCTCGACGACGTGCGTGCGCTCGACCATCAGGCCGTCGCGGCTGCCGTTGGGGCGGAAGAGGCGGGCGAATTTGAGGTGTTCGGCGAAATCCTTGTGGACCTGGCGGGCGGCGTCCTGCACGGTCTGGCCGCGGTGGAGAATGTAGGGCGCGTTGAGGTCGGCCTTCTTTCCGGGGATCTTCGTGTAGACGCGGACGAGCTCCAGCGCGTCGAAAACAGCTCGGGCGAATTCGTTCAGATTGCGGCCGGTCGTGGCTGAGATGCCGAGGTAGCGGTAGCGGGGGCCGTACAGGTCTTCAAGCGCGGCGAGGTTCGCTTCCGCGCCGGGCAGGTCGATCTTGTTGCCCGCGAGGAGCGGCGGGCGGGCGAGGCGGTTGCGCTCGATGATCCGCTCGATGAATTCGATCTGGTCGAGGACGGCGGCGTCGTTGACATCCACGAGGAGCACACCGAGATTGGCGTTGCGGATCACCTGGGGCGTCCAGGGCTCCATGAATTCGGCCGAGATGGGCGGGAGGTCCACGAGCTGTATCTGCACGTCCTCGAACCGCATCATGCCCGGGGTAGGGAAGCGGGTTGTGAAGGGATAGCCGGCGACCTCGGGCTCGGCGTGCGTCAGCGCGGCGACGAGTTGCGATTTGCCGGAGTTTGGCGGCCCGATGAGCACGACCTGGCCGGCGCCCTCCTTCTCCACGGCGTAGAACGGCGCGGCGTGCGCTGGGCCTTTCTTTTGCGATTCCTTGCGCGCCTGCGAGAGGCGGCGGCGGAGGTCGGCTTGCAGCTTCTCCGTGCCCTTGTGTTTGGGCAGCGTGGCGAGCATGCGTTCGAGCGCGGCGATTTTTTCCGCCTGGGACTGGGCGCTCTTGTACTCGCGCTCGGCGGCCAGGTAGTCGGGCGTGAGATTGGCAGGCATAGGCGCCTGCGGACTATTATGCCGCCGCGGTCAACGCAGGATAGAAACCGGACCGGGCTGCCGGCGAGGCCGGCGGAAGCGGAGGTGCAGGGCGCGTTCGCGGCGGCGCTCCTCTTCGAGGTGGCGCGCGCGGGCCTTCAGTAGATCATCGAGCGCGACCATTCCCGCCAGCTTGTGAGCATCGGAACGTTCCACGACGGGCAAGCTGGTCACGCCGGTGCTCGCCATGCGGTAAACCACGACGCTCAGCGGCTCGTCTGGATAGGCAACCGCCCGCGCCAGTCGGGCTGCCTCGACCAGGCGACGGGAGCCGGGTTCGCCGGCCAGCCTCTCCAGTTCCCTGCGGTTGAGGACGCCGAGCAAACGGCGGCCGGCATCGGCCACGGGATAGACCCGCTGCCAGCCCGCGCCGTCGGCCAGCGCCGCGGCCGCGCCCTTGGCCGCTTCGATTTCCGGCGGCAGCACAACCAGATTCGTGCGCATGACCTCGCGGACGAACAGCACCTCGAGCGGATCAATGGCGTACTCGCAGG
This sequence comes from Acidobacteriota bacterium, assembly GCA_023436715.1. Lineage (GTDB taxonomy): Bacteria > Acidobacteriota > Terriglobia > Bryobacterales > Bryobacteraceae > Fen-330. Next base: position 13,612 of record JAEZIJ010000171.1, on the reverse strand, counting down.
TGAGGTGGTAGCCGCGCCGGGCGACTTTTTCGGTCAGAATCGAGCGGCGCATCGCGAGCACCGTAAAGCCGTGGGCCACCACCGTGCTCACCAGCAGCGGGAGCATCATATCCAGGTTGTGCGTCAATTCGACGGAAAAGATCACGGCGGTTAAGGGGATCCGCATCGTGCCTCCGAGGACCGCGCTCATGCTGACGAGCGGCCAGAAGCCCGCGGCCTGGACGGGCAGGAACCCGGCTTCGAGGCCGCCGAGCGCACCGCCCATCATCAACAGCGGCGCAAGTACGCCGCCGGACGTTCCCGAGCCGAGGGAGACGGCCCAGATGATGGACTTCACAACCAGGATGCCGATGATGAAGTTGTGGACGACGTCGCCGCGCAGCAGCGCCGCGATCACGTCATAGCCGACGCCGAGGGCCTGGGGAAACACAAGGCCGCCGAGGCCGACAACAACGCCGCCGATCGCGGGCCACCACATCCAGTGGAGCGGCAGCAACCGGAAGGCGTCCTCGACGGCATAGACGGCCATCGTCACGACCGAGGAGAGCGCGCCGGCAAGCAGGCCGGCCAAGGCGCAGCCGAGGAGAACGACGGGCCCGATCGCTGCGGCCTGGGCGGCCATCGGGAACATCGGGCCGGGGCCGATGATGTACGGGCGCAGCAGTGCGGCTGTCGCGCTCGCCATGGCCACCGGGATCAGGCTGCGCGGCTTCCATTCGAAGAGCAGAAGTTCGACGCCGAGCAGCGTCGAGGCGACGGGAGCGGCGAAGGTCGCGGCCATACCGCCCGTAGCGCCGGCCACGAGAAGCGTTTTCCGCTCCGCGGCGGTCAGGCGAAAGAACTGGGCAACCATCGAGCCGAACGCGCCGCCCGTCATGATGATGGGGCCCTCGGCTCCGAACGGCCCGCCGGTTCCGATGGAAAGCGCGGAAGAGATCGGCTTCAGGAATGCGACGCGCGGCTGGATGCGACTGCCGCCGATCAGAATCGATTCGATGGCCTCGGGGATGCCATGGCCCCGGATGCGCTCTGAGCCGTACCGGGCCATGAAGCCGATCACTACGGCGCCTGATACCGGCACGAGAATCACCAGCGGCCCGAGGTGATTCCCGGCGGGCGCGATCAGCGCGGTGCTCCAGCGCTGGAAGAAGAACAGGTTCGTGAACAGGCCGATGAGCCACAGCAGAGCGAGCGCAACGAACGCGCTCAACCCGCCGATGACGATCGCAAGCAGCGTGATCGGGAGTACTCGTGGAGTGGTAGAAAAGTCGCCCAGCTTCATGTTTCCCCTCTGCCCTTGAACTACTTGAGCAACGATTCGAGCGCCGCCAGAAGCGCCGGTCCCGCGGTCTGTAACTCCGCGCGGTGCTGCACGGATAAGTTCCGAAGCACCCGCTCGCCCGCGGGCGTGATCTCGATGAGCACCTTGCGCCGGTCGGTATCGTCCCTATGCCTGTGCGCGAAGCCGCGCTCAGCCAGGCGGTCAATCAGTTCGACGGCGCTGTGATGTTTGATCTGCAGCCGTTCGGCGAGTTCGCTGACCGTGGGTTTCTCCCCTGAGGGAAGGCCCTTCAGGGCGAGCAGCAACTGGTGCTGGCGGGGCTCGATGCCGGCGGCGCGGGAGGCCTCCTCGCTGAAATGCAGAAAGCGCCGCAGTTGATAGCGGAATTCAGCGAGTGCACGGTAGTCGATTGCGGCGGCACCCATGTAATGCTGTTTAGATCGTATCACGATATAAATGATCGCGGAACGTGGAACGTAGAGAGTGGGCAGGCGGTTTGCTAGTGACCGGCGGCCGCGAAGAGCAGTGTGAACGTCGTGCCCTTGCCGGGAACGCTGTCTACTTCAAGCGCCCCTTTATGCCCGCGTACAATGCCTTGCACGGCTGACAGGCCGAGTCCCCTGCCGTGCTTTTTGGTGGTGAAGAACGGGTCGAAGATTTTCGCGACCGTAGCCTGGTCCATGCCGCAGCCCGAGTCTTGCACTTCGAGCCGGACGTATCGACCGGGCGAGATCTCGTAAGGTGGCGTGCCGTTTTCGTTGACGGTGTGCGCAGCGGTGCTGATGCGCACGGCGCCGGGGTCGCTGCCTATCGCTTCCGCGCCATTGATCGCAAGGCTCATCAGAACCTGCTGCAACTGATCCGCGTCCGCTTCGACTTCAGGCAGGTCCGGGCTCAGCTCAAATTGCAGCTCCACGTGCTTGGGTATGGCTGCTTTGACGAGTGGGGCGGCTTCGCGGACGAGGTTGGACAGGTTCACCGGCCGGGTCTCGAAGCGGGCTTTGCCGGCGTACGCCAAGAGTTGCCGCGTACGGACTGCGGCGCGTTCGGCGGCGGAGACGATTTTCCCGATGAACTCGCGATCGGGACTACCCTCCGGCAGATTCTCCTGAACGAGGCTGGCATTACCGAGGATGCCGGCGAGGATGTTATTGAAGTCGTGGGCGATGCCGCCCGCCAGAATGCCGAGGCTTTCCAGCTTCTCCGCCTGCCTGAGCTTCTCTTCAAAACATTTCCGCTCGGTGATGTCGCGGCTCGAATCGAGGATTCCGAGGGCCGCTCCGGAGGCGCCGGTCTGGAGTTCCCAGCGGCTGGAAACGGTAATCTGCCGGCCGTCGCGGCACGTGTGGACGAGTTCGCCTTCCCATGTGCCGCGCTCCAGCAACAGCGCATTCGCTTGCGACAAGGGCAGCGGGAACCTGGTCTGGAGCAGGGTGTGCGACTGCTTGCCGACGGCCTCGGCGGCGGTCCAGCCATATGTTCGCTCCGCGCCGCGGTTCCAGAATTGGATGGTGCCGTCGAGGCCGAGCGGAAGAATAGCGTCGGGCGCGAGATCGAGGAGGCCGGCGTGGCGCTGCAGTCTGTTGAGCAGGCGCAGGCGCTGGATGGTCAGCTCGACGAGACGGCTAATGGTTCGGAAGAACTCGAGTTCGTGCTCGTCGAAAGTGTCCCGGGTGCGCGAAGCAAAGGAGAGAGTGCCAAGCAGGCGGTGGTGGGCCATCAGGGGATTGCAGGCGTGCGCCCGTATCCCGAAACTGCGAAGTTGCGCCTCGATGCCGCTGATTGCCTGGCCGAATTCGACGCGGGGGATGCTGCGGTCGATGCCGTCCGGAACGCCGGCGCAGGAGGCGAGTTCGAGCGCGTCCCCCTGTTCGTTCAGCATGTAGCTGAAACAGGTGTCGATGCCGAGCGAGTCTTTCGCGATGTCGAAAACGCCGCTGACGAGCGTATCGGGATCAGTGGCTTCGAGCAGGTGGGTGGTTGCGGCGGAGAGCAGACGCAGGAGCAAGTTCGACCATTCTAGCATTGGACAACTGAAAGCCGGATATAATTGAAAAGACGCTGCGCAGCATGGTCGCGTGCAGGAGAAATCGTGTTTCGGAAAATCATCGTCCCCATTTCAGTCGCGATACTGCTGGCGGCGTGCACATCCGCGCCCCGGGAAGAACGGTCCGGTGTAAAGGGAGAACGGGACCGCAAACCCGCCCCTAACTTTTCGCTCCAGGACGCGGACGGCAGGACCGTGCAGCTTTCGGACTATCGCGGCAAAGTAGTGCTGCTGAACTTCTGGGCGACGTGGTGCGGGCCGTGCAAGATGGAGATCCCGTGGTTTGTGGAGTTCGAGCGCAAGCACAAGGACCAGGGATTCGCGGTGGTGGGTATCTCGATGGACGAGGACGGCTGGAAGGCGGTGAAACCGTTCGTTTCGAGGCTCGGCATCAATTACCGCGTTCTGCTGGGCAGCGACTCCATCGCGCAGCTCTATGGCGGCGTGGACTCGCTGCCGACCACGTTCGTGATCGACCGGGAGGGCAGGATTGCGGCGGTCCACATCGGGCTGGTCAGCAAGAGCAGCTATGAAAGAGACATCAATGAAATTCTCGGTGGTTCCACGCGCACTCGCAGTGATATGCCTTCTGGCCGGCCAGAGCTTGCTGCTCGGGCAAGGTAATTTCCTGAGCGTGGACCCGCCGCGGAAGGTCGCGGCAAAACGCAGCGGCGTGGCGGAAGCGAAGCTCGCGGTCCGGGTTCAGAACGGCTATCACGTAAACAGCGATACGCCGGCGGAGGATTATCTGATTCCGCTGCGGCTGAAGTGGGAGCCGGGACCGCTCGCGGCCGATGCGATCATGTTCCCGAAGGCGGAGATGCAGAAGTACGAATTCTCGGAGAAGCCGCTCTCGGTGTTCACGGGCGATTTTCATATCGCGGCGAAATTCAAGGTGGATCCGAAGGCCGCGCCGGGGCCGGGCGTGCTCGTGGGCAAGCTGCGGTATCAGGCGTGCTCGAACAACACCTGCTACCGGCCGGCGACAATTGAGATCCGCCTGCCCTACGAAATTCAATAATCTCCCTTGCGCAGACTCATCATCCGCCCGGGCGCGACCGGGGATTGCATCCTTGCGCTCCCGGCTATGGAGCGGCTGAGGGCGGAGTACACCGAGGTTTGGGTCGCGAAGCGGAATGTCCCACTGATCCGGTTCGGGGACCGCGTGCGGGCGATCGCCGGGACAGGGCTTGACCTGTTGGGAATTCCCGGCGTGGAGCCTCCCGCGGTGCTGCTCGAATCGCTTGCTGCGTTCGATTCTATTGTTTCCTGGTACGGCACGAACCGGCCGGAATTCCGCGCGGCGGTGGCGGGTTTGCCGTTCGCGTTCCTGCAGGCGATGCCGGATGAGGGCGCGGGAGTACACGCGGCGGATTTCTATTTGCGGCAGTTGGGCGGGGAGGGAACCGCGATTCCTCGGATTGCGTGCAGCGCCGAGGCGGGCGAGTACGTTGCGATTCACCCGTTTTCAGGCAGTGCGCGGAAGAACTGGCCGCTCGCTAGGTTTCGTGAGTTGGCGTGCGAGATTGGCGGGCTCGTGCGGTGGTGCGCGGGGCCGGAAGAGGCTCTCGACGACGCCGTGCGGTTCGACGATCTGTACGAGCTTGCGTGCTGGCTTTCGGGCGCGCGGCTGTACATCGGGAACGATTCGGGCATCACGCATCTGGCAGCGGCGGCGGGCGCGCCGGTGGTGGCGCTGTTCGGCCCCACGGATCCGGTTGTGTGGGCTCCGCGCGGCGAGCGCGTGCGTGTGGTCGCGACGGAGCGGCCGGGGGACGCGATGGAAAGGCTCCCGGTGCGAAGGGTTCTCGCTACGGTGAGAGAGGCTGGAGGATAATGGCAGAAATGCCCACAACCCTGCCCTGGCGCAGGATGAGCCGGGACCTGCTCATCCTGGCGATCTTCACTCTGCTTCTGCACGTGCCTTTCTTGAAGCAGCCGGTGCAAGGCGATGAAGTTAATTACCTCGACATAGCGGTGAACATTCTTAAGCAGCCGCTCACTCCGCTTAACTTCAGCTATGTGTTCCAAGGGAGGTTAGTCGAAGCATCCGGCCATCCGCACCCGCCTTTGAACGCTTACATCGTCACGCTGCCGTGGCTGCTGATCGGCCATTTTTCTATCATCTCGTTCCACGCCTTCTACCTGCTGTTTGCACTCGGCATATGTTTTGCCGCTTACGCCCTGGCGCTTCACTTCACGACAGAGCCCCTGTGGGTAGGACTGCTGGTTGCGGCGTCGCCGCTGGTTCAGGTGAATACGAACACCCTGGCCAGTCCGGAGGCGCCGGGGCTCGCCTTCATGCTGACCGGCGCGGCGGCATTCTTCTGGCGGCGTTATTGGGTGTGCGGTATCGCTCTTGCTCTGGCAAGCCTGACGTCGTTGCAGGCGCTGGTCCTGCCGCCGATCCTGCTTCTTGCTTACGCATCGAAACGAGAGCGTCCCCCGCGGGCCGCGTGGCTGGCGCTGGGGGCGCCGTATGTGGCGCTGGCCGGGTGGCAGGGATTGCAGTGGGTTCTGACCGATCGCCTGCCGGCAGCCACGCTTCTGGGCAACATGACTGATCCTAACCTCAGCCGGCTCACGATCAAGGGCGCCAGCGCGCTCGCGCTGCTTCAGCATCTCGGTGCGCTGGTGATTTTCGTGCCTCTGGCCGTGCGCAGGATGTGGGGTGTTGCGCCCGGGCTGTTGGTGGCCGCGCTGGTTCGCGATTACCCGTGGTGGGAACGCGCGCTGGTGGTGGTGTTCGTAGCGCTCGGCGTGAATGCGCTGTGCTGGTTGTGGGAGAACCGGCGGAAGAACCCGGTCCTGGCAGGCTGGTGTCTGGTTTACTTCGCTTTCGCTTGCGTTGCGTTTTTCGCTGGAGCTTCGCGGTACCTGCTGCCGCTTGTGGCGCCCATGGTGGTGTTGTTCGTGCAGCAATCGGCAAGGCGGCCCCGGTGGATGGGTGCGGCGCTCGCGTGGAGCGTCTTTGTCGGACTGAACCTTTCGTTCGCGGCGTTCGAGTTCTCGCGGGTGTATGCAGCCGCCGAGCCTCCTCCGGGCAATACGTTTCTCGTGAACGGCGAGTGGGGGTTCCGCTACTACATGCTCGCGCGCGGCGGCCGGATGCTCGAAAGCCAGAGTGTTCCGAAACCGGGCGAGTGGATTGTTTCCTCCGACCTCTCGCTGGGAGGCAAGTATGACAGCCTGGCGGAGGAGGCCGCGGTCCCTCTGTACAGCAAGGACCTGACAGTGCGCACTCCGCTGCGGATCATCGACCGGTTTGCGCACACGGGTTTTTCGTCCGCGGGCGCAGGCTTGCTGCCGTTTTCGTTTTCGTGGCGCCCGCTCGACCGTATACAGTACGCGCGCACTTCACCGTTCCTTGATGAGCCTGCCGAGTGGACGCCAACGCAGTTTTCCGGCCGGCTCGTGTTTTTGGCCCGGCCCGGCGTTGCGGTTCGACTTCCGATCAACTCCGACGATAACCGGCTGCGGTTCTCGCTGTTCGGGAAGGGCAATGGAGAAGCGGGCTTCCACATTCGGGCGGGATCCGGCGCGGCGCTCCTGGATAGATCTCTCCGCGTAGATGGGGAGATTTGGGAAACGCAGGTCATTCCGATTGAGGGAGTCAGAGAGGTGACTCTTGCCGTGGACGCCCCTCCCAATCTCCAGGCTGGTTGGGGAGAGCTGTTGGCGTACAACGAGTCCGCCGGCAGGGGAGGTTCGTCACGAACCGAAGCCGAGCCGCTCAGGCCGTATCTGAAGATGGGAGACATCCGGAGCAGGCCGCAACTGCTCTCGGGATGGCACTCGATTGAAGACGGCGGATGGCGGTGGATGGCGAAGCACGCGACGGCCGCGTTGCGCGTGCCGCAGAACACTCCGCTGACATTCGAGATGCAGCTCTTCTTTCCGCCCGATTACCAACAGCGCGCCGGCGGTCCGGTTACGGTTTCGGTGCTGATCGATGGCAAGCCGTTCGCGGAGGAAACTTACAGCCAGCCCGGCGGCTACCGGCTGGTGCGGCCGGTACCGGATCGCCTCCTGAGCGCTCCCACGAACAGGATAGAAGTCAACCTGAGCCGGTCGATACCAGCCACCGGTGACGACCGCCGCGAGCTTGGGGCCGTCGTCCAGGAATTGGGATTTGTTGAAGCTACTCCTTCTCTTCCCCCGATCTGAGCAGCTTGTGGACGATGCGGTTTGAGGGGCGGTTCGTTTCGACGAAATCGACGCCTTCGGCGGTGATCGCCACCTCGCTCGTCGCTTCGTCGCGGCGCGCAAGTTGCCTTTCCCTCAGGTACCAGATCGTGAACTCGAGGTGTTCGCGCGGGACCGACATCTTTGCTTCCATTTCGAGCAGCGACATGCTGGGATTGTCGGGGGACTCGCGGCGGCGATTGTAGAGCAGGCAGAGGATGCCGAGGCGGCGGTTCACTTCCGCATCGATGCCGACGACGAACTCCTTCATCTCGAAGATCGGCATCGGCTGGACGCTTGCCTGGCTCCACTGCTCATCGTAGGCGGCGCGCTTTTCGGAATCGGAGAGCACGTCGTAAGCCTGCTTGAGCAGCACGAACTTATCCGTATCGCCGGTCTCGGGGTTGTCCGGATGGTACCGTGCGGCCAGCATCCGGTAGACACGCTGGATCGTTTGCCACTCAGCGTTCTGGCTGATCTGCATCAGCTCGTAATAGTCGACGAAGTCTTCCATGAAAGAGTCTCAGTTTGAGCGAAGGAATTGGTCGATCTCGCGCGCGGCGCGGGCGCCTTCAGCGACGGCCTGCACCACGGTGGTTCCGCCGTTCACGATATCGCCGGCTGCGAAGACGCCGCGGCGGCTGGTCTCGAACGTGCCCTCGCGAGTCCAGAGAAGGCCGCTTGCAGTGATGCGCATGCCGGGCAGCGCTTCGGCGAGTTCGGGGCCGATCTGCTGGCCGATAGCTTCGATGACGAGGCGGGCCGGGAGAACGTGCCCGGAGCCCGGGACTTCCTCCGGCCGGCGGCGGCCGCTCGCGTCGGGAGCGCCGAGCGTCGTGCGCACTACCTTGAGGCCGGTGAGGCGGCCGCCCGAGTCCGCAACGTACGAAACCGGGGCGGTGAGGATCAGGAAATGGATGCCGGCGCGGATGGCGGAATCGCGCTCATCGGGCCAGGCGGGCATTTCCGCGAACGAGCGGCGGTAGACGATGGAGACGTCCGAAGCGCCCGCGCGCTGGGCGGAAAGAGCGGCGTCGATGGCCGTGTTTCCGCCGCCGAGGACGAGCACCGGTCCTTCGACGCTCGCGCCGTCCTTCGCGCGCATCAGGAATTCGAGTGCGCCTTCCACACCGGACGTGGGGCGGCAGGAACCGGGCAGCGGCACGGACTTGCCGAGGCCGAGTGCGATGAGCACCGCGTCGAAGCCTTCGCCCAGAACGTGCTCAAGGTTGTAGGCCCTGTCGATGCGGACGAACTCGCGGTGCTCGGCGACGCCGCTGGATGCGAGGACATCGTGGATCTCACGATGCATGACGTCGAAAGGCAGCCGTTCGGCGGGAATGGTATCGCGGGCCTGGCCTCCGAGCGCGGCGCCGCGATCGAACAGGCTCACGCGGTGGCCGAGAGACGCCAGGGCGGCGGCCGCTGAGATGCCCGCCGGTCCGGCTCCGAGGACGGCGACGCGCTTGCCGCTGGGCTCGGCTGCCGCTCGCGGTTCAGCCGTCCAGCCTTCCTCGACGGCCTTGCGTGAGACCCAGCGCTGGAGGTGGCGGATCGGCACGGCGTTAGCGTAATGCTGGTTGAGGCAGGCGTGCTCGCACTGCGTCTCCGACGGGCAAACGTAGCCGCACACGGCGGCCAATACGTTCCGCTCGCGCAGCGTTTCGTAAGCCTGGCGGAACCGTCCGGCGGCGATGTGGCCGACGAACTCGGGAACGTTCACGCGGGCAGGGCAGCCGGTTACGCAGGTTGGGTCGCTGCACTGCCGGCAGGTTTGGGCTTCGGCGAGGACGGTGTCGAGCGCTTCGGCACGTCCGGCCTTGTAGATGGGCTCGTAGACGGCCGCATCGCGCGGGACGCATCCGGCGCGGCCGCCATCGCGCATGATCTGCGTGCATGCCGAGCAGGCGACGCAGACGCGCTCGGGGTCGAGCGTTCCGGTTTCGGCCAGCGCGCGGGGAAAATCGGGATAGGCGAACGACATGCGGCCCGCGCCGACCAGCGACACCCAGCCGCTGCCGATCGCCGCCGCGGCCACGTTCGGGAAATACTGCCGCAGCCAGGAGTAGCCGCCGCCAATGACGGCCATGCCGGGGAACTCGGCCTGAATACGGCGCACGATTGCGAGGAAGCGCGCGACTCCGCAGAGCGGGTGTTCTTTGGGAAGCGCACCGCCGGAAACGGGCAGGTCGAACGGCCGGTTCACGTGCGGGTTGAAGTATGGGTTGCCGATGGTGATGTTGACCAGCGGCGCTCCGGCTTCCTTCAGAACGCGTACGAGTTCGATGGGTTCGGCGAGGTCGGGGCGGGCGGCGTCCTCGCGGTCCACGCCGAAGCCGTAGGGGTAGGCCATGGCGTCATACGCGTTCATGCGCGAGGTGACGGCGATTCCAGGGACGGCGTCCCGAATCTTTCGCACCACGTTGCGGAAGAAGCGGGAACGGTTCTCGAACGAGCCGCCGTAGTGGCCCTCGCGGGTGTGCGAGGCGTGCAGTTCGGAGACGAGGTAGCGGTGGCAGGCCTTGACGTCCACGGCGTCGAAGCCGGCTTCGCGGGCGAGGCGGGCGGCCTCGACGTAGCGGTCTTCGAGGCGCTCGAGTTCGTCGTCGGAGATGACGGGGTAATCCGGCGGCAGCTTGTGTATGGGATCGAGATACGGCGAGCGATGGGCGATGATGGGACGCGGCGCGCGCCCGGGTTTGCTGTACCGGCCCGAGTGCGTGAGCTGAAGCACGCAGTATGGGCGACGGGGCGCGGCTTTGTGCGTCTGTTCGATCAGGGCGGCGAAACCGGGGAGGGTTTCCTTGTGAATCCAGAGCTGGCGCGGGTTGGCGCGGCCTTCCTCGACGACGGCGGTCGCCTCGAACCAAAGCACTCCCGCGCCGCCGGCGGCGAACCGCTGGTAGCGGCGGAAGGTCAGCTCATCGGGAGAGCCGTCGGCAAGGCCGTCGCAGCCCTCCATCGGGAGAACGACCATCCGGTTCGGGAGGCGGAAACCGTTCAGGTCCAGCGGCTCTAGCAGAGGCGCGATGCCGGTTGCGACCGGAAGGTCGAGTCCGAGTTCGCCGATACGCTTCCGCAGGCTTTCGAGCGAGTGGAAGCTGAAGGGTTCGTGGGCAGTCATCGGTGGCAAGTGCGCATTATATCGTAGGCGCAATAATTGAACTAAAGGGGGGTGGCGTGGATAGCAAACCTTTGCGGGACCATCTGCTGTATTTGCTGCGGGGCGGCGGCGCGCACGTGGATTTCGAGAAAGCGATTCAGGGACTGCCGACGAAGCTGCGGGGCGTGAAGCCGGAGGGCGCGCCGTACTCGGCGTGGCAGCTTCTGGAGCACATGCGGATCACGCAATGGGACATTCTGGAGTTCAGCCGGAACCCGGAGCATGTGTCGCCGGAGTGGCCCGCGGGCTACTGGCCAGAAACGGACGCCGCTCCGACGACGGCTGCGTGGGAGAAGAGCGTGAAGCAGTTCCGGGCGGATATGGAGGCGATGCAGGCGCTGGTCGAGGATCCGGGAACGGACCTGTTCGCGAGGATTCGCGGCGGGACGGGGCAGACGGTGCTGCGCGAGGCCCTGCTGGTGGCGGACCATAATGCGTACCATCTGGGCCAACTGGTGCTGGTGCGGCGGTTGTTGGGAGCTTGGTGATTCGTGCGCGCGGTGGGCCGGGCGTGCTGGGGGGCGGCCGATAGAGCCCGAACCGCGCGGTTGCGCTCAGGAGTAAGCCAGGAATTCACTTCTGCGATAACGGCGTCTTTCGTCCACTGACCGTTCGACCCGTCCTGATGCGACACTGTGGTGCAATAGTCGGGATCACCATGTCCATATTGGCGCGCACGTTCTGGAAGTCGTATTGGATCGCCCTGCAACGAATCGGTAAGGACAAACGCGCCAGGTCTTACGCCACGAGAGTCAGTTTTTTTCTGATATACCTCATCGCATACGCGCTGTTCGTGGGCTACATGGCCTCGGATAGCTGGAATGGCATTTTCTACGCTTTCATCTTCGGAAGTGGGACCGTGGCGGCGCTCCTCATGCGCCGATGGCATAGAAAGCAGGACGAAGTTCTGAACTTTTCACTCACGGGCCAGAGTCGCGCACATCCTCAAGACGCATCCATAGTTTCGTCGGAAATCCGAATCTACTTAGAGGAACGCGCGCTGATCCTAGCGTCGCTCGTCGTTCGGGGGGGCAGTGAGGCATACCTTCATCGCAACGACCTCGGGGCCGGACTGGAGATCGTGACGCGCCAGACGCAAAACTGTTTCTTACGCGAGCATCGCCTTTGGGAGAAACTCGAGCGGATAGAGTTTAGCCTCGCGAGCTTGGCCGACGGACAATGGACAGAAGAGCAGTACGGGCGCTTGGTTGATTGGTCTGAACAAGTGCGGCTGCTTCGATGGATTCTGAAAGTAGATTCCGAAATAGTGCCACTGGCGCACTATCCGAGGTTGGACTTCTCACTGGCATCCGAACTTTTGGAGAGAGCAGGTCATTTCGGCGGGGCAGTTCTCACGGCTTGGGAGGTTCGGGTTCAGCGTGACATCGCAATGGAGTACACGGCACGGGTACTTGCCGAGATGAAAGCACGAAGTCTTGTCCCTGGCGGACCGGAACTGGAAGGTTGGGCTGATGAGTTCAGAGCGAAGTCTCTCGGTGCCTCGTCTGATTACCTTGCCGGGCCAAGGACGATTGCGGAACTGGATGACAACGAACTCCGACTACTTGGGTCTCTGGCCGCAGCCCGCTTTAGGTATGCAGGCTACCTGGTAGATCAACTGAACTCGGTCCAGGTGGTGCCTTACTCGGTGTGGCACTTGGAAAACTGAAGTTCGCTTTACGGGTTTCTAAACCGGGCCTCCAGTCAATGGCTGAAAAGTCCCCATACCGGAAAATGACCCCGCCCTCCGAGGGCGCGGCACAGTTTCCGAAATCGGCGTTTACACTCCCTGAGCGGCACGCACGTGCAATAGACTGCTGGAATCACCGTGCTTTCAGGTCGGAAGGCTCCAGAGCAACATTTTGGGAGTCGCTCGGATTGAGTTCCACTTTCATGCCAGCCGCCATGACCCGTTGCATCGTGGCGAACGTCATACCCTTGAGGTCTTCAATGGATCGGATGGCGATGACGCGATATTCGCCAGGAGCGAGGCCGGTTATCTGGAACCTGCCCGTAGAATCTGTTTGCGCTCTACCGGGTCGCGATATGGACTCCCAAGACTCCCACGGCCACTTTACCGCAATCACAGCAGCACGAGTTACAGGCCCATCCCCTGTCGCCACCGAGCCAGTGATTGCGGCGACTTTGTCGTCCACGACGATTGTCAGCGCATGGGCCATCGCCGGTCCATCCAGCGGGACAACCCCTTTTGAGAGCAGGCCGCCGTTATACCGGATCTCCTTCACGTAATGAGTCGTACCCAACCCAGCCACGACCACCGTGTGGCCAATAGGACGAACATAGGAGACTCGGAACTTTGCGTCGCTGTCTGGAGTTGGTATTTCGGCGTCCAGACTGCCTGTGTGATCGACGGGGCGGAGGTGGATGGAGATCTTGGAGAAATCAGGTCGCTTCGAACCTTCGGCCGCGACGATTACACCATCGACTGTTACTCCCGGCCCGATCGGCGCTATGATCTCTGTGCTCCGGTCCGTAACAGCGAAAGGAATTGACGCCGTTCCGCGGTTCTCGCGAGTCCGACCTTCGATCTCCAGAAGCAGGCGGTAAGTTCCTGGCGCGTACCCCGTCACCAGGACATCTTTGCCGCACCGCGTTTTGGCGAGAGGGGGTGTAAACAGCGAGCCGCCCTCCGGGTCCACAACAACCTCGCTGATCCGCATCACATCTCCCGGCTCACAATTGGCTATCGGGATACGAACGCGCAAGCGGTAGTACGGCACCTTTCTCGCGCGCAGCGTCCCAATGTGGATTGTGGCCCCCGATGCGATGGTGATGGGTAGCGCCTCTTCGGAACTTGTCAACGACTTTGAGACACCTGCCCGCATAAATTAGTGTTGCTCCTCTTCGCTCGCTGCCCGTGCGGGCGGCGGGTTGATCCAGACAGCAGTGGGTCGGGCCGGAGGCTTGGGATGCG
>JAEZIJ010000144.1 GCA_023436715.1 Acidobacteriota bacterium | reverse complement strand
CGGCGCAAGGCACTCATCCGAAACGAACGAAACGGAGATCCTTTCCTCGCGCCGCTTGGCATCGTCGTCGCACATTCCCCGCGCGCAAGGAACCACGATGAGCTTAGTTAAGTGGCATTGGGCGGTTCCGCCTGCCACTGCAGAAGAGTTCTATTGGAGACGGCTGCCACAATGGCATCCTGGGCCTGGGCGAGCGAAACCCGGTGAGTGCGGGAAGCGCTGCCAAGGCAGGCGAAACCGCCTGGCGAAACCGCCTGCCCCACCCCGCACCGGCCGGGAGGCCTGTGCCACGCCGAGCTGACCCCAACCTCACGAGAAAGCGGCGTGCAAGCGGCCGCCCAATACTATCTGCTCGTTTTCCGTTAGTTTCCGCCCGGCTGTCGTAACGTAGAACACGTCCACCGCTTTGTGCCCTTCCGTGTCGATCAGGACTAATTCGATATTGGCGCCGGCCGAAGAGATCGCCGAAGCCAGATCGTATAGCAACCCGGGGCGATCCTCGGCCACTACCTGGATCAGCGTCGCGGCGTCCGAAGCGTGGTTATCGAACGACATGGCAGTGCGAATCCGCGCACGCCGGCTGGGGGGCGAAGGCTTGGGCCGGTTCTGTAACATCTTCTTCACATCGAGGCGGCCGAGTGCGACGCGCTCCAGCATGATTTCGAGCCTGTCCCTTTCCGTCGGGTTTAGCTCGAGCGTGCGATGCGGGTCCGAGAAGATGAATGTGTCGAGAACGGCTCCCTGCCGGTTGGTAAAACCTTCCGCCTTGAGGATGTTCATCCCGAAACTCGATAGCGCCCCCGCCATGGAAGCGAGCAGGAACGGGCGATCGCTTGTCACCAGCGTGAGGCGGTAGAATCCGTTGTCCTTGCGTATATCGACCGCCACGCCCCGGGCGCGACTGCGGCGCTCGAGTTCCAGATGGGCGGCGATATCGGCCTCCGAGTGGGTGCGCAGATAGCGTACAGGGAACCCCTCCAGGAAACCGGCGCGGTCCGGAGCTTGCGTCAGGCGGTCCTTTTCCAATTCGCTGGTGAGTTCGTTGTACGCGACGACGTACACACGCCACAGTTGCTCCATGCGCCACGGGCTGAGCGCGGCCGGATTCACCGCGCCGATGTCGGCGAAGGTGAGGAGCGTAAGTTTCTTCGCGAGCTCGAGCGTTCCGGCGCGGCCGGCGAGGAACCGCGCGGTGCCCGGATCGTTGAGATCGCGCGATTGCATGACCATGGAGAAGTCCAGGTGGCGATCGATGAGCAGTCTGACGTCCCGGCGTTGATCGTCGGGCACACCGAGGTGCTCCATCGCGGCATCCGCGAGCCGGACCGATTCGGCGACGTGCGGCGCGTCCCGCTTCGCTTTGCCCAGATCATGGAGCAGCAGGGCAAAGAACAGCAGCGCCGGGTCGCCGATCTCGGAAAGAAGTTCGGCGAAGGGCCGCCTGGTGGGGTCCTTGGGCGTTGCACTGCGGAGATCTTCGAGAATCTCGATGGCGACGAGGGTGTGTTCGTCCACGGTATAGCGATGATAGAAGTCGCGGATGACGAGGCAATCGACGGCCTGCCAGCCCGGCAGCACGGCAGCGAGGACTCCGGTCTCGTGCATGAGCCTCAGTGCAAGCGAGCAGTGCCGCTCCGTGAGAATCTTCCTGAGCTCGGCCCACAAGCCCGGGGGCGGTCGATGCTCAGCGATCCGCCGCTCGGTTTCGGGCGCAAGCCGCACTCCATGCCGTGCAACGAACTGGAAAAGGCGAAACGCCAGTTCGGGTTCGTGCGGAAGCCTGTTCGGCTCGCGGAGATAGACACGCTCGCGCGAGACATAGAAGTCTGAGTTGGAGACACGCGAGCGCCACTCGCGGAACTGGACCAGCAGCGTGCTGGCGTGCTCCTCGGCTATGTCGATTTCACATCCGGCCGCCCTGTAGATCTCGCGCGCGTGTGCATAGTAATGGCGCATCCAGGCAGCCGGTTCCAGGCCGGCCCGTTCCGCGGCCTCGTCCTGCAGGTCGAACGTGAGCAGGTTCGAGTCCCTACCGGCGCGAACGTGCAGTTGGAAACGGATGTCCGTCAGGAACGCGTGCGCGGACTCGAGTTCGGGCGGCTGTTCCGGCCCGGGGATTCGATCTGCCTGGCAGGCGCGGAGTTGGTCCAGCCAGCAGACGAGATGATAATCCCGCAGTCCGCCCGGGCCTTCCTTGATATTCGGTTCGAGCTGGTAAATCGAGCCGCCGGCCTTGACGTGCCTCTCGCGCGCCATCCGGGCGAGATCGCGTGCGAGCCCCTGGCGTTCGGCATGGATGAACCGCGCCAGGTCGAGATTGAAATGCGCGTAGAGGTCGCGGTCACCCGCCAGGTAGCGCTGATCGAGCAGGCTGATACTCAACTCCAGGTTGTTTTCATGCCGCTCGCAGCATTCCGGCGGCGTGTGGACCGATTGGCTGACTCGCAAACCGCGATCCCAAAGGTCCTGGATGAATGCGGAAACGGCCGGCCGCTCCCGCTCGGCCATGGCTTGCCGCTCGACCAGCAGGAGGAGGTCGACGTCCGAGTGCGGAAACAGCTCGCGCCGCCCGAAGCCACCCACGCCTAAGAGGGCGAGGCCCTCCGGCATAGCCGGCAGCAGAAAGCGCTCAAACGCTTCCGCCACCATGGTTTCGACCAGCGCGGTTCGCCTGGAGAGGGCTTCGCGTGCCGCGTCCCGCGGGGTGTCGCTATAGGGCCGATTCCCCGCGGTCGTCATTGCGAATCCGAATGGCTTCGGCGACGTCGTAGACGAAAATCTTTCCGTCCCCGATCTTCCCCGTGCGCGCGGCGTGCGTGAGTATTCGCAAGACCTCCTGAAGCCTGGTGTCGGAAACCACCATTTCCAGCTTGAGCTTGGGCAGCAAATCCACCTGGTACTCCTGCCCGCGATAGACCTCTTTGTGGCCTTTCTGGCGGCCGTGCCCGCGCACTTCGGAGACTGTCATTCCATCGACACCGATCCCCTTCAGTGCTTCCTTGACGTCTTCCAGTTTGAACGGCTGAATGATCGCTTCTAATTTCTTCATGGAACCCAGCTCCGATTAGGACTCAAAGTTGTAGGCCTCTTCGCCGTGCATGCTGAGATCGAGGCCCTCGGTCTCGTGCATCGGGTCCACGCGCACGCCGATCAGCATGTCGCAGATCTTCAGGATGATTAGTGTGCCAACGACGGCAAGGCCCCAGGCGATTGCGGCCCCGATTGCCTGATTGGCGATCTGCATCGGGTTGCCGTCCACAAGACCGAGGGCGGCAGGCCTGCCGGAGGCGTCTTTCAGCGCGTCGTTCACCGCTGCTGTTGCGAAGACTCCGGTGAGAATGGCGCCCAGCGTTCCGCCCGCGCCGTGTACGCCGAAAGCATCCAGGGAGTCGTCGTAGCCGAACGCGCGCTTTACGGCCGTCACCATGAAGTAGCAGACCACGCCCGCCGCAAAGCCGATGAACAGCGCAGCGAGAGGGGTGACGAAGCCCGAAGCCGGCGTAATCGCCACCAGTCCGGCCACGGCGCCCGAAACGGCCCCGAGCACGCTCGGCTTGCCCGTGCGGATCCACTCCGCCGCCAGCCATCCCAATGTCGCGGCCGCCGCGCCGAGATGCGTCGCCACGAAGGCGCTTGTGGCCAGCGCCGAGGACGACAGCGCGCTCCCGGCGTTGAATCCGAACCAACCCACCCACAGCAGGCACGCTCCGATGAAGCTGAGCACCAGGCTGTGAGGCTTCATTACTTCGCTCGGGTATCCCTTACGCTTGCCGAGATACAACGCGCAAACCAGCGCCGAGACTCCGGACGTCACGTGCACCACCGTGCCGCCCGCGAAATCGAAGGAGGGCACCCTGCCTCCCGAGAACGCGTTCAGCAGCCCTCCCTTGCCCCAGACCATGTGTGCCATCGGAAAGTAGATGAACAGCGACCACAGGATCATAAAGAGCAGCATCGCGCTGAACTTCATGCGCTCGGCGAACGCGCCGCTGATCAGGGCGGGTGTGATGATGGCGAACATGAGCTGGTAGATCATAAAGGTCTGCTGCGGAATGGTGGCGGCGTAATCCGGGTTCGGGGCCGCTCCCACCCCGTTCAGGAATGCGTATCGCAGGTCTCCGATGAATGCATTGCCTTCTCCGAACGCCAGGCTGTAGCCGGCTACCACCCAGAGCAGTGTGACCACTGCCATAAGGATGAAGCTCTGCATCATCGTGCCGAGCACGTTCTTCTTGCGGACGAGCCCGCCATAGAACAGAGCCAGGCCGGGGCCGGTCATCATCAGGACCAGCGCGGCGCTCACCAGCATCCATGCGTTGTCGCCGGCCGACTGTGCGGATTTGACCGACGTCTCGATGGCTGCCCAGCGGGCATCGGGGGCCGCGGCTGTCTCGCCGAGTGCGGCTCCGGACAAAAGTAGCGCGAGAGTGACAGTGTTTTTTAAGGGGTACACGTTGAGGTGACCTCAGACTCATCATGCACCCGCGGATCGCCTCCTGAGAAGCGGAACATTTCTATTAGTGCGATTGAAATTTCTTATCGGGTCCGCCCGCAGGGCACGGATGGGATCGACGCCGTGTTGTTCCCAATCTATGTGAAGACTTCAATGCCGGTCTTCGGGAATCTGCGCCGTCGCGCCCGCGTCGCCGGCCCCGGCTTCACAGCCCGACGGTGAATTCTCGAGCATCTCGCAGATAGTGGTCACGAGGCGGTGCGCGGTGAAAGGTTTGCGGATCAGGGGTATCCCGGAGAGAGGCCGGCCCGTGCTCTCCAACAGCACTGTATCCGTAAATCCCGACATATACAGAACTTTGATGGCCGGCTGCCGCTCTCGCACTTTTTCCGCCAAGTCGAAGCCGTTCATCTCGGGCATCAGGACATCGGTCAGCAGCACGCGAATGGGGGTCGGGTGATTCGCGGATGTGTCCAGGGCCTCAGCCGGATCCGAAGCTTCGAGGACGTTGAAACCGGCCCGCCACAATATCGTGCGCGCAAGCGCGAGTACGGAGGGTTCATCGTCCACCACGAGGATTGTGACGCCGCTGTGGCCGTTTTCGCTGGGCATGCCGAGATTCTAACATTCCGGTCGCGTACACCCGCAACCAGGGTACGTTTGTGAGCCGCTAGAATTAGAAAAGCGCGATCCGACTGGGGCATGAACTTCCGCAGAACGATACGAGCCATCCCGCGCCGCTACCGGGAAGCCCGGATGTTTGCACGGGCGATGAGGTCGCCGCGCCATCCGATTGTCGCCCACCTTATCCCGGTGCGGCGATGCAATCTCGCGTGCGCGTACTGCAACGAGTTCGACAGCACCTCGAACCCGGTGCCGGTTGACGCAATGCTGGCGCGCGTCGACCACCTTGCCGCCCTGGGCACGACCATGATCACCATCAGCGGTGGCGAACCCCTGCTCCACCCGGATCTGGACCGTATCGTCGCCCGAATCCGGCAGCACAGGATCATTCCGACGCTCATCACCAACGGCTATCTCCTGACGCCCGACCGCATTCGCAGGCTCAACCGTGCCGGTCTGCACAACCTTCAGATCAGCATTGATAACGTGACTCCCGACGAGGTCTCGAAGAAGAGTCTGAAGGTGCTCGACCGCAAGCTGGAATGGCTGGCCCGGTACGCCGAATTCGATGTCAACATCAACGCCGTGGTCGGTTCAGGCATACGGGTGCCCGAGGACGCGTTGACTGTCGCGCGGCGCGCTCTGGCGCTGGGTCTCGCCGTGACAACAGGGGTAATTCACGACGAATCCGGCCAGGTCAGGCCGTTGGGCGAACGCCACAGAAAAGTGCTGGACGAGATCCGGAATCTACGCAAGCCGCTGTTCTCGTTCGTGGGGCACAACCGGTTTCAGCGGAATCTGATTCAGGGGCTGCCGAACCACTGGCAGTGTCATGCGGGCAGCCGTTACCTCTACATCTGCGAGGACGGCCTCGTACACTGGTGTTCACAGCAGCGCGGCCGCCCCGGAATTCCGCTGGAACGATACACGGCGGCGGATCTCGACCGCGAGTACCACACGGTGAAAGGATGCGCGCCGTTCTGCACCGTAACGTGCGTACACCAGACGGCGGTGCTCGACAATCTGCGCGAGAAGCCTCGAGAGACGATTCTCGAACTGGTTTCGCCTCCGGAGGGCGGCACGGCCGGCGTTCCCGTTTCGGTCAAGGTTCTTTCCTGGCTCTTCCTCACCAGCAACAACCGCCGCTGGTTCGCCAAAGCGGCCCTGAGGCTGCTGGGAGTGGAGTAGATCCAGTCGCGCCGCGGGCCGGGCATGCCCGGCCGCTACAGAAGACCGTGCAACAACCGTCCTTCGCGATACCCGAATTCGCGCGCGGCATCGAGCAGCCAGTCGCGGAAATCCGGATGCGCGATTTCGATCAACGCCTCCGCGCGCTGCCGCAGGTTCTTGCCGTGGAGGTATGCCACGCCGAACTCGGTGATGACATAGTGCACGTCGCCGCGCGAAGTCACCACGCCCGCTCCCGGCTTGAGCGTCGGAACGATCCGAGACACCGTCCCGCCTTTGGCCGTCGAGGGCAAAGCGATAATCGGAACCCCGCCCTTGGACCTCGCGGCGCCCCGCATGAAATCCACCTGCCCTCCAATGCCGCTGAACGGAAGGGTGCCGACGGAATCCGCGCAAACCTGCCCGGTGAGATCCACCTCGATAGCGGAGTTGATCGCGATCATGCGCTCGTTCCGGGAGATGATGAACGGATCGTTGGCGTATGAAGTGGGGTGGAACTCGAAAATCGGGTTGTCGTGAATGAAATCGAACAGCGGCTTGGTGCCGAGCACGAATCCAGCGATCACCTTGTTCGGGTGCAGCGTCTTGCGCTCGTTGTTGATGACCCCGGATTGGATCAACTCGATAATTCCGTCCGAAAACATTTCGGTATGGACCCCGAGGTCCTTGTGGTCGCGCAGCGCGCTGAGGACGGCGTCGGGTATGCCTCCGATGCCGGTCTGGAGAGTGGCCCCGTCGGGAACCAGATCGGCGACGTGCCTGGCAATCGCGCGGTGAAGATCGGTCACCTCTGCCTTGCGGTACTCCGGCAACGGGTGCGACGCCTCGACGATTGCGTCGGCCTTGCTCACGTGAAGGAACGAATCGCCGAGTGTGCGCGGCGCCCGATCGTTTACCTCCACAATGACGTGCTTTGCGCATTGTGCCGCAGTGAGGGCGACGTCAACCCCGGCGCCCAGGCTCATATAGCCGTAGTCGTCGGGCGGCGTGCATTGCATGAGCGTCACATCGAGCGGCATCGCGCCGCTGCGGAACAGCCCTTCGATTTCGCTGAGGAAGATGGGGACGTAATCGGCTCGCCCCTGTTGGACCGACTCGCGCACATTGGGTGCGATGAACAGCGAGTTGTGGCGGAAATGCCCCTCGTACTCCGGTCGCGTGTAATCCGCGATGCCCATGGTCGCCATGTGCACGATTTCCACATTCTGCAACTCGGGAGCGCGCTTTAGCATCGCCCGCACCAGTTCCTCGGGCTCCGAGCATCCCTGATGCACGTGCACGCGGTCGCCGGACTTGATGACCGACAATGCCTCTTCGGCCGTCTTGACTTTCGACCGGTACTGTTCCATCCAGCGCATAGTGTTCACTGTGCCGCCATCACCGCGGCCAATTCCCGATGCTGCGTCCGGAATGCCGCCGCAAGCCTCGGCTGAACGCAGGCGCCGTTATAGGTGTACACGCCCCCGGCGAGTTCCGGGCAGGCGCTCAGCGCGCCGTCGATGCCATCGCGAGCCATGAGCAAGAGATAGGGCATCAATCCCTGCGCCACTGCGACGCTGGTTGACCGGCCCATGTCGGCCGTCAGGTTAGGCACGCAGTAATGCACCACGCCGTTGTACTGGAACGTGGGGTCTAGGATCGTCGTGGGGCGGCTCGTTTCCACGCATCCGCCCTGGTCGATTGAGACGTCGATGATGGCCGCGCCGGGCCGCATCGCTTCCACCATCCCCTTTGTGACCACGTGCGGCGTCTTTGCGCCGGCGACGAGAACCGCACCGATGACAACGTCAGCCGATGCGACCGACGCGGAGACGGCGTCTCTATCGGCGAGAGCCGTGGCCGCGTTCGGCACGTGCTCGATCAAACGCCGGAGTTTGTCGGCGTCCATATCAAGCACGGTGACGCGCGCCCCGGCCGCGACTGCCGTGCGCGCCGCCCATGTGCCTACAGTCCCGGCGCCCAAAATTACGACGTGCGCGGGCGGCACTCCGGGACTCCCGCCGAGCAGGATGCCGCGCCCGCCGCAACTCGATCGCAGCAGGTTCGCGGCCAGCGGCACCGCCATCCGTCCGGCAATCTCGCTCACGGGAGCGAGCACGGGCAGGCGGCCTTCGCCGGTTCGGATGACCTCGCAACCGATCGCGGTGACCTTGTGCCGGAGCAGAGTCTCGAACATCGCCGGCCCCGCCACTGCCATGTGATAGAAAGCTATCAGCGCGGTGCCGCTCGAGAGCAGTTCGAGTTCGGCGAGCGCCGGTGTCGATATCTTGACCAGCAACTCGCACCGGTGAATCACCTCCGCCGGTGAGTAGCCGATGTGAGCGCCCGCGCGCAGGTATTCGTCGTCGCGGAACATGCTGCCGTTCCCGGCGCCGGTTTCCACCCACACCGCGCTGCCGCATTCGACAAGCCGGCGGACGACCGGCGGCGTAAGCGCTACACGCCGGTCAACCGGATTAAGCTCCCGAAGCACACCGATGTTCATCGGATTGACCTCACCGCTCCTTCAGGGGGCTGTGAAAGAATCCTGGGGACACGCCTCCGGAGTGTCCCCGGATTCTTTCACAACGGCTAGTACCCTTCTTCTTCGATCCGCACTTTGCCCGCGAAATGGCTGTAAACGAAGATGGTATACCCAGCTACCAGGATCATGCCGGGAATCCACCAGGCGAGGGCGACGGTCAAGCCGTGCGATGCGGTCGCGCTGTTCCAGATGGTGAGGCCGAGGGCCGGGTCGGCGTTCGAGGGAAGCACGTAGGGGAATACGCCGAATGCCGCACTGGTCAGCATGCCGGCGATGTACACGCAGGAGGCGAGGAACGGTTTCAGTTCCTCTCCGCGCCGGAGGAGCCATTGCGTGCCGAACAGCCCGGCGATTGCCAGGGCGGGGAACACGTAGCCCCACGGGTGAGCATTCAGGTTGGCCAGGACCTGCGGCTGCACGCGAAACGTGGCGCCGGTGACCACCAGCGTCATGCCCGCAACGCCGTACCACGCCAGGCCAGCCACACGCCGCGCCCGTTCCTGGAGGATGTCCTCGGTCTTGTAGACAAGCCACAGCGCGCCGTGGAGCGCCAGAGCGGCGAAAGCAAGCAGGCCTACGAGCACTGTGTACCAGTCGAGGATGCCCACCTCACCTGTGGTCACGAAATGCGTCCACAGCGGGAGGAAGAAGGTTCCGGACGCATCCAGCGGGACACCCCGCACCACGTTGCCGAGCGCCGCGCCGAAAAAGATCGCCAGCAGGATGCTCGCGGCGGCGAACAGAAAGTCGAAAAACGGCCGCCACACAGGAGCTTCGACGTGGTTGCGAAATTCGATTGATATGCCGCGCGCGATCAGCAGCCACAGCACGATCATCAGCGGCAGGTAGAAGCCGCTGAAGCTCGATGCGTAGAGCGCAGGGAAGGCCAAGTACAGGATTCCGCCTCCGGCCACTAGCCAGACTTCGTTGCCGTCCCAAACCGGGCCGACCGATTTCATCAGCTTGCGGCGCTGCGACTCCGTGCGTCCGACAAGGTAGTAGACGATGCCGGTGCCGATGTCGAAGCCATCGAGAACGACGTAGCCGGCGATCATGAGTGCTACCAGACAGAACCAGATGGTTTCCATGTGCGCCTCCTTATAGCTTGATGGGCTCCGGCCCATGCAAAAGTGCCTTCGCGGCTACCGGTTCCGGCCCGTGCTCGATCTCGCGGAAGGTCATGAACAGGAACAGCATGCCGAGCAGCGCGTACATCCCCATGAACCCGATGAGCGTGAACAGCGTGTTGCCGGCCGAGACGTTCGTCGAGGGCCCATCCGCCGTTCGCATGACGCCGTAGATGAGCCACGGTTGCCGCCCGACCTCCGCGGTAATCCACCCCGCCGTGTTTGCGATGAACGGGAAGGGCAGGGCAAGCATGACGACCCAGAGCCACGGCCGTGCTGTGTAAAGAAGCTTTTTCCAGAGAAGCACAACGGAGACCAGCATCACCGCGATGAAGATGGTTCCCAGCCCGACCATGATGTGATAACTGTAGAAGAGCAGCGGGATGTTATCCGGCAGGTCTTCCTTCGGAAACGCATCCATGCCCTTCACCTCAGCCTCCCAGCGCTTGTAGGTCAGGAAGCTCAGCATGCGCGGGATCACCGCCGGGTTGTCCAGCCGGCGCTTCTCTGTGTCCGGCTGCCCCAGGATCGCCAGCGGCGCGCCCTGCTGGGTTTCAAACAGTCCTTCCATGGCGGCCAGTGTGGCCGGCTGATGGTGCGCTACATTGTAGCCCTGGCCGTCGCCGGTGGGGAACAGCATCAGCACAGATGCCGCGCACCCGGCAATGATTCCGACCCGCAGGAACGTGCGGCCGTACTCCTCGAACTTCCGGCTCAGCAGGTAAAACGCCCCGACCGATGCCATGACAAAGCTGCCTGTGACCACCGTTCCCGTCATGTTGTGGGCGTACATCCAGCCAAGCCACGGGTTGAGCAGCAGCGCCCAGAAGCTTTCGAGCACCGCTTCACCGTTCGGGCCAATCTTGTAGCCCACGGGATGCTGCATCCAGGCATTGGTCGCCAGGATGAAGTAGCCGGAAAGCCACGTCCCGATGAACATCAGCAGCGAAACGGCCCAGTGCGCCCGGGCGCTCAGACGCTTCTCGCCCGCGAGCAACAGGCCGAGGAACGTTGACTCCAGGAAGAAGGAAAAGACACCTTCCATGGCGAGCGTCTGGCCGATCACCCCGCCAGCCGCTTTCGAAAACTTCGCCCAGTTGGTTCCGAACTGAAATTCCATGGGAATTCCAGTGACCACGCCGACAGCGAAAGTTATGGCGAAGAACTTGATCCAGAAGCGCGCGGCGCGGTTATAGTGGTCGTTCCTTGTTTTGAGCGCCATCGTCTTCAGGACGAGGATCAGTAGCGCCAACCCCATCGTGAGCTGGGCAAAAATGTAATGGAACGTGATGGTAAAAGCAAAATGTAGCCGGTGGAGGGCCAGGACGGAATCCATACCTAAAAATCCCCTTCTTAGGATTATCAGAGGTCGGCAGAGATGCGTGCAAGCCTAAAGTGATCTGATGCGCCAGCAGGTCTGAAGATGCACATATCTTTTTTTTAACTGCGCGCCGGCGGGGGGAATACTGCGGGACGTTTACGTCGGCGCGAACGCCTATAGCTGGCTGCGCGGGCGTAAGCCGATGGCCAAGATCGGCTACTCGATTTACCTTTACGACCTGCGGAAACGGGCGCTCAAGTAGTCTTGTCCGGCGCGTAGCAGATCGGGTCCAGGGGACATTCGGCGCAGCGGGGCTTGCGCGCGACGCACAACGCGCGCCCGTGCAATATCATCTCGTGTGAGAATGCGATCCACTTGTCTTTCGGGATGATCTTCTGCAGATCCTGCTCGATCTTCCCGGGATCGCTTTCCTTCGTCAGATCGAGCCGCGCCGCCACGCGCTGCACATGCGTATCCACGGCGATTCCACTTGGGATGCCGTACGCCGTGCCGAGCACAACGTTCGCCGTCTTGCGTGCCGCGCCGGGAATCGTGAGCATCTCCTCCATCGTGCGCGGCACCTTGCCGCCGAACTCCGACAGTACTTTCTTGGCCGCTCCGATCAGCGCCTTCGCCTTATTGTTGAAGAACCCGGTGGAACGGACGTCCTGCGCGAGTTCCGCCTGGCTGGCGTTTGCAAAATCGGCAACCGTCGGGTACTTCTGGAATAGCCCCGGGGTGACTTCGTTGACCCGCTTATCCGTGCACTGGGCGGAAAGAATTGTCGCCACCAGCAGTTCCCACGGCGTTCTGTAATGAAGCGCGGTGGTCGCGTTTTCGTAAGTGCGCTCGAGGATCTCGATGATCCGCTCAACTCTGGCTTTGCGCTCGGCCGCCGTTTTGGGCCGCTTGACTAAGGTGCTGGGCATGCCAATATGGTAGCCCGCCGGTTTACCACGCGCACAGCGACTCGATATATGCGGCCGAGCCGTCGCGAACCCATCCATCCAGTTGGGCCGGCTCTTTGAGTTGCTGGCCTCGGGCGCGCGGCACCAGCACGGTCCGGCAGCTCAGCTCAGGCAGCGCCGTCATGTCACCCCACAGCTTCTCGAACTGCGCGACCGGGAAGATGTCTTCGTGCCCTTTGCCCCATCGCTTCTTCACGTCTTTCAGCGTGATGTAGGTGGGCATCCGCGCGGCGAGCGCGTTCACGGCTCGCGTGACCGTCTCCTGGTCCACCAGGTCGCACCGTTCGAGGCCGAACACCTTCAGCAACTGGTCGATATCGAGCCACGTTGTGCTCGTGTTGTAGTACGACAGCTTCAGTTCGAGTTCTTCATTCGGCAGGGCGAGGCTCTCCACCAGCCGGACGCGCCCGTCCACGCGCGCAAGCCCGCCTCCGTGGTCTTCGATGTGCTTCGGGATCACCTCGGTCGTGAGCGCGGCTCCGCTTTCGATGTGGAGCCCCAGCAGCGCGGGGTCGGCATCGGCGCCCACCGTGTCGATGTTATGCACCATCAGGTACTTCAGGCGGGGCCGCTCGTCCAGCAGGCGCGCGAGCACGCCGTTGCGCAGCATGTTCGGCGTCTCGTACCAGTGGCCCACCGGATGCAGGCACTGCACGGGCAGGTTGTCGCGATAACTGCTGCCCTCGCCCATCTGCCGCGCCCAAGCGATCAGCGTCGCGTGCAGGCTTTCGCGAACCTTCTGCGCGCGCTCGTCCAGGATCTGCTGCGGCGTTTCTTCCCAGGCGAAGCGCAGGTCGCGCTCCATGGGTATGAGGCGGAGGCCGATCGCGCGCCCCGGTGACAGCAGCAGCGGTCCGGGATAGCCGTAATTGCACTCCGCTGCCAGGTAGGCGTCGATGCCGTCGTGCGTCAGATAACTTGTCGTCACGACGTGCGGCAGCAGCGTTCCGCAGACGCGGCTCACTCGCAGGCTTTTGGCAAGGTGCAGTTCGAGGAAGCTGCGGTGCTTTCCGGCGAGCCTGCAAAACGGGTGTAGCGCCTTGACCACGCCCGCGCCCTTCGTCCAGCGGCTTCCGGAGCCGCCGGCCAGCGAGACGACGGCGACCGCAGCTTCAGCCAGGGCCTCCATGCCGATCCGCCGCAGGCGCTCCGGCAAGCCGTGCGTGGCGTCGTACACATCTTCCGGCGAGACATCATCCACTGTGCTGCTGGCCGGCAGGCGGTTCTGAGCCAGGCCGACGCGGCCATTGCGAAGGTCGGCCTGAAGTTGCTCGTGATGCTCCCGGTCGAACCCATATCGATCGAGCAGAACATCCAGACTCTCCGAGTTCCCCGACTGCTCATCGCGGCCGAGCGGCAGCAGGTGCTCGAAAAGGTTCTGCACGGCGCCGGCGAACTCCGGAGCGCGGCGGCAGGCGCCGCTGAAATGGTCGAGCTCGGCGCGAAGCGCGGGCGAGAGCAGGCGGGGCTCCATCCGCAGGAGTGAGGGCACGGCGAAGCTGTAGTAATCAATCGGCATGAGCGCCGAATCGCCCGCGAAAAGCTGCGCGTCGGTGCCTCGCTCATTGATGGCGAAGTCGTAAACCACCGGCTCCATGGCGAACGGAACGGCTCGCTCGAGGCGCTTTTTCGTCTCGCTCATGATCGCTCCGAGGCGGTCCTGCGCACGGGCCTTCACTCGCGGGTCGAAGATGAACCCCATGCCTCCGCCGGACATGCCGCCGAGCATCCAGAAGCCCCAGAAATCGTCTCCGAACTCCGCACGCGCCCGGTCGATCAGCGTGGCCGTGTACAGATTGCCGGCCCAGGGAATGACGGTCTGTATCGGGCCATCGAAGTTGCGCTCGGTCAGCGAGCCGATACTCCGCACGTCGCCGTTCCGCAACTCGCTCATTACGTCATCGAGAATCCGGATCGCTTCCTTGCGGCCTTCCCATTCGGCCTTCGAGCGCAGCAGGTAGCGTTCAGTGACCATCTCGAGGATGGGACCCACGTCCTGAGCCATGCCGCCATGGACGAGCACAAGGCTGTCCTGCAGCTTGCGGCGCGTCTCCCCGGGCACCTCGGTTTCATCGAGGATTTTGTGCCGCGGGAGCAGGCATCCGCGGCTGATGCCGAACTCGGGGTCGCCTTCCGTTGCCGAGACGCCCTGGATCAGCTTGATGCCCGGCCAGACGCCGCCCGAATCCTGCCATCCGCCGCCGGACCCACCGAGCCATTCGCCGAGAATGGCCCGCGCGGCGACCAGGCGGCGATCATCCTCTTCGATACCTCCCGTAAGCGTGCGTATCTGATTCGTCGCGCGCATTTGAAGCGCGATGAGGCACGCGAGCAGGCTCGTGGAGACCGCCAGCCTTGAGCCCTTCGGAATGTCGTTCACCTTGCTGACGATCTCGATGCCGTAACCCGGTGTTCCCGTGAGCCGCGCCAGAACTTCGGAGAGCGGCTGCGTCGCGCCTTCCATTCCGGGCGGCACGATGCCCGAGGCGATCACCGCGGCCTTGAGCAGGCCGAGGTAGTCCCGCGCGAAATCGAACACCTCCGCTACCGTGCTGATCTCCGCCGAGGCTTTCAGATCGACGCTTGCCAGGCGCAGCACCGGCCGGTCGATCACCCGCAGGTAGGCCTCCACAGGCGGCCGCGGCTCCGGGGAGCGGGCCGAGCCGCGCACGCCCAGGTCAATGGAGACGTTGAGCACGCGCGCGCCCTCGGGGAAGTCCATTCCGAGGAAAAAGATGTCGCTCCATCCGCTGTGGGTCAGGTCCATGCGGACCGGCGTGGCCTCGCGCAGGACGGGAAACAGCGAAGAGGACGAACTGCGCGCAAGGAGTTCGGGCCGCAGCCGCAGCGGATAATCCGCGGCGTGGCCCGTGCGGAACATCCACTGGTTTCCTCGAACGGAACGCACGCTCCGGCGCACCTGGTCCGCCAGCGTCTGGAAACCGAGTGCCCGGTACGCGGCGGCGAGCGCGCTGGAAATAGGAGCGCTCGGCCCTTCTGCGGCCTGGGCGGCGAGGAAGATATCGATGGCTTCCTCGAAACGGCGCTTCAGCAGGTTGGTGAAGCCGGGGAAGGGAATCCAGCCGCGCGGCGCGGCGCCGGTTTTGAGCGGCAGGTGGAACCGGTGAATCGCGTAGAGGAAGAAGAGGGCGCGGACGCGTTCGTAGAGGTTGTCGCTCGAACGGCGGAGGTCATCGAGGGCGCGGCACTCCGCCATGAGTTCGTCGAGGCCCGCGGCGAGGCAGAAATCGTCGAGCGAGCGGTTGCGCACCTCGGGATCGCTCGCGGTGATGATCGCGCAGAGACGGCTCATTGCGCTGTTCCGGCCGGGGCGGCGCTCATCTCGCGCGTGGCGAGCAACTCGAGGATTTGCGCGAGCACCCCTTCGCGATCCTGCCCGTTCAGGGCGAGCGCAAGCTGGGCGGTGAGGATCCCGTACCGCGCGCCGATGTCATAGCGCCGGTCGGGAAGCTCCAGCGCGAGATACTGCTCGCGGCGGGCCAGTTCGGCCAGCGCGGCGGAGAGCGTCACGCCGCGTTCCGGCGAATCGGCCAGCATGCGCCCGAGCAGGTCCATAACGGTAGGCGTCAGAACGTGCAGACCAAAGAAGCAAAGATAGTGGCCGGCGCGCATGCCGGGCACCATCAGCCGCTGTTCGGCTTCGGTTGGCGTAGGCTTCTCGATCACGTTCTCGATGCGATAGAGCCCGGCGCCTCCCGTTATGCGGCGACCGCCGACCGTGCCGTAATGGGGTAGCAGGCTTTCGCGCGTGGATTGCACCGCCGATACGGAGCAGGCTTCCGCGCGCGCCACATCCACCACGCGCTGCGCGCAGCTTGCGGAACCGCATCCGACGTACAGGTGATCGCCCACGAGGTGGAGGAATGGTTCGCCGGCGGTGAACTCGCGCGCACACCATACCGCGTGCCCGTACCCTCGCGGCTGCGGCTGCGGTATGAACCGCACGCGCGCCGCATGCCCACCCGCCGCCTGCGCGTAGCGCGCTTCATCGCCGGGCCAGACAACAACACAGGCTTCGTCCACGTCGGCTGCGAACGCCTGCTCGAGAAGGATGGCGAGAACGGATTTTTCCTGGCCGTCGCGGTCGATCAGCGTCTGTAGAGGAAGCAGCCGCTGGCTGCGTCCGGCCGCCGTAATCACTGCTTTTCTGATTCGCACGTCGTTGCTCTCATCGGAGTGTAACTCAATACGCCGCAAGTGAGCCGCGACCGTCAGGGAGCGGTTTGGGCGCAGCCGGTTGCACCTCCGTCGTGCAACGGACTATCGTGTCTGTGGGATCGCAATATTCAAGGAGGCCAGACATCATGGAGTTCACATCTTCACGCAGGCGCTTCCTCGCCGGATTGGGCGCGCCGGCAGTCGCCGGGTTGGCCGCACCCGAGCAGCGTATGCCCATGCGCGCCTTGGGCAAAACCGGACTCAAGGTGGCGCCGCTCGGCTTCGGGTGCATGACCACCTCCGACCCCGCCGTCATCGAGCGCGCGGCCGATTCCGGTATCAACCATTTCGATACCGCGCGCAGCTACCAGGGCGGGAACAACGAGCGCATGGTCGGCAACGCCCTCAAGACAAAGCGCAAACAAATCATCCTTTCGAGCAAGTCGCCCGCCAAAACGAAACAGCAGGCGCTCGACGACCTGGATACGAGCCTCCGCGAATTGCAGACGGATTACCTCGACATCTGGTACTTGCACAACAGGAACACTCCCGATGAGGTTCCGGACGAACTGCTCGACGCGCAGGATGCCGCGAAGAAAGCGGGCAAAATCTGTTTCGCCGGCGTCAGTACGCACCTCAACATGGCGGACATGCTCGCGCACCTGGTGAAGCGAGGCCGCACCGACGTGGTCCTCACGACCTACAACTTCACGATGAAGCCCGAGATGACGAGTGCGATCGAAACAGCCCGCCGCGCCGGAGTGGGCATTATCGCGATGAAAGCCCTCGCCGGCGGATTGAGCAGGATCCAACGCGGCGACCGCCTGTACGGCGTCAACCCGGATGCGCTCACAACGACCCTGAAGAAGGAAGGGGCCATGCTGGCCGCGATCAAATGGGTGCTCAAGAACAAGTCGGTCGATACGGCGATCGTCTGCATGACCGATTTCGACCAACTGGATGAGAACCTGCGCGCCATGTCGCAGCCCTACTCCGGCTCGGACGAGAAGCTCCTCGCCACGCAACTCGCCTACATCCGGCCGCTGTATTGCAGCATGTGCGGTGAGTGCGGCGGCGTATGCGACAAAGGCGCTCCCGTAACCGATACGCTTCGCATCCTCACCTACGCGGAAGGCTACCGCGATTTCGCTCTGGCAAGAGAGCGCTTCCTGGAATTGGCGGCGGAAGCGCGTGCCGTGAGTTGCCGCGATTGCGCTTCGTGTTCGGTGAACTGCCCCAACGGCGTGGATGTGCGAGGACGCCTGATGCGCGCCCAGGAACTCCTCGCGTAGCCGCGGGGCCCTGCGTACTCTGCCGTACCGGCCAGGGGGCCTATGCCACGGCGAATGAGACTGCTTATTGGATTGCTTTGCGCAGCGGCGTGCTCGGCGGCTGCGGATGCCGGCCGCGTCGTCTTCGTCAAGGACGGGCAAATCTTCTCGGCGAACCTTGACGGGTCCGGCCTTCACCAATTGACGGCGGATGGCGGTGGAAAGAGTAACCCCCGACAATCGCCCGATGGCGCCCGGATCGCGTTCCGGCAGAAAGGCGACTGGTCTCGAGCTTTCGGTTACATCGGCCTGATTACCTCGACGGGTGAGGCGGTGAAGGTGATTCCATTCCGGCCGGTTGGACCGATTCCCGTCGGCGGAATGCGCTACATAGAGAATCTGGAGTGGGTTGGCCAAAACCGTCTCGCACTTTCGGGCAGCGTGAATCCCGCAAACTGTGAGTACGTCGTGCTGGACCTCGATACCTCCCAAGAAGCAGTAGGTGGGATAGGCGCTTGCGGCTCCTTTGTACTATCTCCAGACGGCGCCCATTTGGCTTCCCTTGCCCCACCGGGCATCGGAGTGGCGGAAGAGGATCGTCCAATCGGCATCCAGATTGACCATCGCGACGTGTACACCGGAAATAGAAGGCAAATAGCGTTCAAGTCGGGCATTGCGTGGTCGGCCGACAGCAGCCGGGTCGCCATTATCGGGCAGGACGCCGCATCGACAGCCCGGCGGGTGTTCGTTATAAGCCGGGAGGGCGCAAGGACTGAGGTCCCGCTTTCGGGCGATGCGGCCGACGCGAACCAGATTCGCTGGCTTGGCGGCTCATTCTATGTCCGCGGCCACGCCACGTTGCACCGGATCGACGCCGGTGCTCGGAAGGCATTGATCGCTGGCCCTGAAGCAGTGCGAGCCCTGGAGGAAATGGATCAGTCGGACAGTACGCAGACGTTGGCTGAAATGGGCGCCGAGCCCATAGTCCGCAGGCTCGGTGGCAGCGATGCAGACGTTCGACGAACTGCACCGGTGCCTATTCGCTAATAGAGGCGGGAGTCTGGT
Source organism: Acidobacteriota bacterium (assembly GCA_023436715.1). Taxonomy (GTDB): domain Bacteria; phylum Acidobacteriota; class Terriglobia; order Bryobacterales; family Bryobacteraceae; genus Fen-330. The sequence goes on along the minus strand of JAEZIJ010000144.1, from coordinate 1,802 downwards.
CGTCAGCGGCACCCTCTCTTGCGCGAATCCACTCCTTTCTGATATCGTCCATCCCAGACGTATCGGGGAGGGTATCGATGAGCAAGAAGTGGTATAACTTGTTTGTCTCCTTAAAGGATGCGGCACCCGCCGAGACCGTGCCGGATACTGTGGAGCCTGTTCCCATCGCCGCACAGACCGTTGCGGACATCGCCGCGTCGCTTGGGCCCGCGCCCGATTTTCCCGCTCCTGTCGCCAACCCCAGCGCGTTCGACGAGATCTACAGCGCCGCCGAAATACACCCGCCGCAGCACGGCTATACAATCCTCAAGGTCTCTGAGATGCTTCAGAGCGCGCACATCCGCGGACTGCCGGCCGAAGTCAGGCGCAGTTCCATATTGGTCGCCCTGGACGCGGCAGGCGTCAAGTTACCGGAAGTCATTGAAGACGCGGTGAAACGCGACCGCGCCCTCGACGCCTATGAGCGCGTGCTCGAAAAGAGCCTTTCCAGCCTCGAAACCGGCAAAGCCGAGGAAAACCGCAAAATCAACGCGGAAATGGAACGACTCGTCGCGGAATATCGTTCTCGTATTGGAGCGAACGACGATGAGGTTGACAGGGAGAAGGAACGGTTCCACGGCTGGCGCTTGCAAAAGCAGCAGGAAGAGAAGAAGATCGCCGACGCGGTGTCCTACTTCGTGTCGGAAAACCCAATCACAACCAGCAGCACCCCGGCTCCGGCGCCGCCCGCCAAGGCGTAGTCTCCGCGAGCCGCCAAGGAGGAATTGGTATGTGGAGGCGGTTATCCCGAGCAATCCGCTCGTTCTTCGGGTTCTTTATTTCGGTCGCCGAGAACCCTGAACTCATCCTGGAGCAGAACATCCGCGACATGAACGATCAGGTGCCGCGGATGAACGAGAGCATCGCGATGGTAAAGGCCAACGTGACGCTGCTCGAAAAAGAGGAAGCCAAGTACAAGACGGAAGTGGCCGAGCTGACGGCGAAGGTGAAAGCGGCCATCCAGGTGAACCGCGACGACCTGGCCGGCAACTTCGCTACGCAGTTGGAGCAGTTGCGCGGCGCCCTCGCGCGCTCGCAGGGCCAGCTTGCTACGGCCCGCGCGGCTTACGACAAGGCGCTGATCGTGAAGCAGTCGTTCCTACGCGAGAAGGAGCGCAAGACGCAGGAGGCGATGTCCGCCATCCGCGACTACCGTCGCGCGCAATGGCAAAAAAGGGTGGCCGACGCCATGGAACAATTCGAGGTCGGTGGAATCAGCCAGACGCATGACGAGATGGTGAAGCGCATCGAAGAGATGACGGCGGTGAACGAAGCCCGGATGGAAATGGCGATGGGCAACGTCGATCAGCAGAGATTCAAGATCGAGGAAGAGGCCGAGAAACTGCGGGCCGCCGAACTGGTAAAGCAGTTCAAGCTGGAGATGGGCATCATCGCGGCGGAACCTGCCGCCGGAACGGCCGAGAAGACCATCGCACCCAAGCAGCAGGAGCGCACCAGCTAGGAGATGAACCATGGCCATCAAAATCGAGAAAGGCGGCTGGCTGCTGATCTTCCTGCTCGGTGTGGGCCTGGTGGGCTACAGCCTGCACAAGTACGGGGTTATTGACCTGGGCAGCGTTTTCGAATCGCGCGGCGGGGCGGCGAAAGGCGAGGCGGTGGATACGTCCAAGCCGCTCGTAATGCCGGCCTCGGACACCGCTTCGACGAACGAAGTCCGGGTGCGGGTGAACATCTGGGTGGGCTGCGTGGGAGGGCTGGTTGCGAACGGCGGCCTCGATACGGCGCCCGGCTCGATCTACGCC
>JAEZIJ010000137.1 GCA_023436715.1 Acidobacteriota bacterium | reverse complement strand
CGGCGCAAGGCACTCATCCGAAACGAACGAAACGGAGATCCTTTCCTCGCGCCGCTTGGCATCGTCGTCGCACATTCCCCGCGCGCAAGGAACCACGATGAGCTTAGTTAAGTGGCATTGGGCGGTTTCGCCTGCCTTGGCAGCGCTTGACCAAGGCCAGTTCACTTCGCAAGGAACCCTCATACAGAAGCTCATCTGAGGCGTCAATCCTCACCCGCGCGACGAACTCTTAAAAACTTAGTTGACAGCCCACCCGTTCCGGTGTACAAAAGAATTTGAGCAAGTCTTAAGAATTTAAGAGTTGCCCGGGCGATTTATCATGCCGAGAAAACCGTCGCAGACATTAACCGAGGCTGAACTCCCCCTCATGGAAATCCTTTGGTCCAGGGGCCCGGCCACCGTCACCGATGTCGCCGACGCCCTCCCCAAGGACAAGCCGGTCGCCTACAACACCGTCCTCACGATGTTGCGAATTTTGGAACGCAAAGGTTATGTGCGGCATACAAAGGATAAGCGCGCCTTTGTCTATGAGCCGGTGGTGGACCGCGGCCAGGCCAGCCAGAGTGCAGTCCGGCACCTTCTGAGCCGGTTTTTTAGTGATTCACCGGAATTACTCGTTTTGAATCTACTCAAAGAGCAGGGTATTGACGAAACCGAACTGGAGCGTTTGAAGAAGTTGATCGAGAAGGAGTGAGGGTGCCTGGATGGCGAACTGGATAGCAGCGGAGTTGCTGGGGCCCGTGCTAAACGGAGTCCTGGTGGGAACAGGGGTGGCCGGAATGGTCTGGGTCCTGTTGCGGGCGCTCCCACGGACATCGGCCACCATGCGCTACGCCGTGTGGCTGATAACGCTGCTTGCCATCGTCAGCCTTCCGGCCCTGATGGTTGAGGCGCCGGCGGCTGCCGGGCAGGGAACAGCTGCACCCGCCCCGGCTGAAGGCGTCCGGGCGCTCCTGACCCTGCCCGCTCCCGGTCACGCCGCATTCTGGTTGTTTGGTCTCTGGGCCGCAGTCGCCTCGCTAATGCTCCTGCGTTTGGTTTGGAGTTACTGGTCCGTGCTGGGCCTGAAGCGCCGCGCACGCCCGGCCGAGGGTGCGGCGCAGGCGCAGTTCAAAGAGGTTTTCAAAGCCTATGGCGGACGCCGCCCCGTGCGCCTCTGCGTGTCGCCCGAAACCGGCGTTCCGATCGCGGCTGGCTTGTCGAATCCCGTAATTCTGATTCCCGAGTCGTTGCAGGACCGCCTGTCCGAGGCAGAGTTGCGCCAGGTGCTCGTTCACGAACTGGCTCACATACGGCGATGGGACGACTGGACCAACCTCGTGCAGAAAATCGCCGAGGCCGTGTTCTTCTTCAATCCGGCGGTCCTGTGGATCGCGCGGCGGCTTAACCTGGAGCGGGAAATCGCCTGCGACGATTGGGTCGTTTCGATGACCGGGGCAGCGCGCCCGTACGCCGCCTGCCTCACAAAACTCGTGGAATTGTCGGGCTTTTCTCGCGGGCCGCAACTCGCTCACCCAGCGGTGGCGAGGAAACCCCAGATCTCGCTGCGGATCGAATCGCTGCTGAGCCGGAAGCACGGCGGCAGCACGCGTTTTTCGGCTGCGGGAGTGCTGGCGAGTTCGGGCGGCCTGGCCGTTGTGGCGCTTCTGGCCGCACACGTCGCTCCGATTGCGATAGCGCAACCGGATGTCCCAACGCTGCCGTCGGCCGAGAAGCCGATACCCGTGGTCGCGTCAGCGTATAGCGTCCCGGCGCCCGCGCCGCAGCCGGTCCGCTCCGCCGCCCCGAAGAGAGTCATCCAGGCGGCGGCGCCGAGGCGTGCGCCCGCGCCGATGCCGGTCGCGGCGCAGCCGCAGCAGCAACCGGACACGGTTCAATTTATGGTGGTCGAACAGTGGACTGTCGTGCAATCTCGTGACCAGGCGGCCACTTTGTGTGTCTTGTACGTCAGGCAGGCTATAAATGCCAGAGAAAGCCTGGTGAAGATCCTGTGGACCCACCCAAAGGCTTCGCCCATACCTGACGGCCGGACCTGATCGATTTTGGAATCCAAGGCGGCGAGGCCCACGTTTGATGTGTGCCCGCCCGAGGGGAATATAGGAGAGAGACAGATGAAACTCACTAAGAGTCGTAAGGCCATTGCCGCCGTAACCATCGGCGCCGGCCTGTTGCTGGGAGGAGCGATCAAGGCGGGAATGAAGCCGGGCACTGCGGCGGCAGCGGCCGCCCAGGACGCCACGCCGCTCACCATTCCGAGTCCTGTGCAGCTTTCGAACGCGTTTTCGCAGCTCGCCAAGCAGGTTGAGCCCTCGGTTGTCCAGGTGGAGAGCACCATTGAGCAGACGAACGCCGGCAGGCGGGGCGGGCGGAACATGTCCCCGTTTGGCGACGACGACCAGGGCTCCGAGCTGTTCCGCAGGTTCTTCGGCGATTCGCCTTTCGGCCAGATGCAGCCGCCCCAGGCCCCGCGCCGCCGGGAAGCTTCCGGCTCGGGCTTCGTAGTTGACGCCAAGGGTTACATCATCACGAATCACCACGTCGTGGATGGCGCCACTCGCGTCAAAGTGAAGCTCATGGACGACACCAACGATTACACCGCCAAGGTGATCGGCACCGACTCAGAGCTCGACCTGGCCGTCCTCAAGATCGAGGCGAATAAGCCGCTCAAGGCTGTGAAGATCGGCAACTCGGATTCCGTTCAGGTAGGCGATTGGGCCGTAGCCATCGGCTCTCCGTTCGGCCTCGAAGCAACGGTGACCGCCGGCATCATCAGCGCCAAGGGCCGCGCGATTGGAGATCAGGACCATCAGCTCCAGCGCTTCCTCCAGACGGACGCCGCCATCAACCCGGGCAACAGCGGCGGACCGCTGCTCGACTTCCGCGGCGAGGTGATCGGCGTCAACACCATGATCGCCACCAACACGGGCGCGTTCCAGGGCGTCGGCTTTGCGCTTCCGATGAACCTGGCTGTGAATTCCTACAACCAGATCATCAAAAGCGGCAAGGTTTCGCGCGGAGCGATCGGCATCAAGTTTGACAAGAACCAGAAGCCGGAGCTGCTGAACGTGTATGGCGGCAAAGGAACCTCGGGGGTGTTCGTCAGCGAGGTCACCCCGGGTACGCCGGCCGCCGAGGCGGGCATAGCGCAAGGCGACATCATCACCTCCTACAACGGCAAGCCGGTGAAGGATGGCGAGGAACTGGTCGGGCTCGTTTCGCAGACTCCGGTCGGGACCAGCGTCCCCCTGAAGGTTCTGCGCGACGACAAGACCATGAACGTCACTCTCAAGATCGCCGATCGCGCGGACATCTTCGCCGCCGATACGCGCCGCGGGCTCCCGGACAACTCGGGCAACGATGCCGAAAACAAGTCGGCGAAGTTGGGAGTTTCCGTCCGCAACATCAGCCCCAACGAACGCCAGGAGGCCAATCTCAAGCAGAATGGCGTGCTGGTCACAGCCGTGGACGACAACTCGTTCGCCGAGGACTTAGGAGTCCAGAAGGGCGACGTCATCTCCGCGGTGAACCGGAAGCAGGTGAATTCGCCCGAGGATCTGAGGCGAATCGCGGCCGGACTCAAGCCGGGCGATCCGGTTGCTTTCAAGGTGCTGCGTCAGGCCGGCGGCGCGATGGGAATGCGCGGCCGCAGCGGCGGCGATTGGCAGCAGTTCTTCGTCGCGGGCACGCTGCCCCAAAGCTGAGTCTCGTTCCCCAGGCCGGGAGAGTGCCTCACGCACTCGCCCGGCCTCTTTCCATTCCATCCCGAAACGCCCCTTGGTCTTAAAGCGTATACATGATAGGCGGGCTTAGCCCGCGATGAGGGGCGCGATGCGTCAAAAAATCCTTCCTGTGGCGCTGGTCCTCTTAGCCACCACTGTGGCCTGCGCCTCACGCAAGACGGGTCAGCCGCCCAAGCCCGGCTTCAATCTGTACAGCAAGCAACAGGACGTCAAGATCGGCCAGGAAGCTGCCGCGCAAGTGACCCGGCAGTTCCCGGTGGTCCAGGATCCGCGGCTGCAGAGCTACATCCGGCAGGTCGGGCAGCGGCTGGCCAGCACTCCTTCGGGGCGGCAATCGGGCTTTCCTTTCAGCTTCACGATGCTGAACGCACGTGAAGTAAACGCGTTCGCGCTGCCGGGCGGGCCGATTTTCGTGTTCAGCGGGCTCATGAAGGCCGTGAATAGCGAGGGCGAACTTGCGGGCGTGCTTGCGCACGAGATGTCGCACGTCATTCTGCGCCACGGCACGCACCAGGTATCGAAGCAGACCCTCATCCAGGTTCCCGCCGGGGTCGCCGGAGCGGTAGTGGGCGGGGGCCCGCTCGTCCAGCTCGGCTTGGGCGCCGGCTTGAACGGGCTATTTCTGAAATACTCGCGCGGGGACGAGAGCCAGGCGGATGCGCTCGGCGCCCACATTATGGCGGAGGCGGGTTACAACCCCATCGAGATGGCCGCCTTCTTTGAAGGGCTTGAGGCCCAGAGCGGCCGCCCCGGGGTGCCCCAGTTCCTTTCTTCCCACCCCAGGCCCGGTAACCGTGCGCAGGCAGTGGAAGCCGAGATTCGGGCCATGCCACAGCGCCGGTACGGGTTCTCGACGGGTAGATTTCCGGAGGCGCAGCGGCTCGCAGCACAGCTGCCGCCGCCTCCCAGGCAGCCCGCCCAAACGGCGGACTAAAGGAGGGAATATGCGACGCCGTTGCTGCGTTGCACTTCTCGTAGTGGCTCTGCCCGGCCTGTACGGCCAGCAGAACCAGGGGTGGCGGAGCGTCGATCAACCGTACGTCCGGAATACGAACGCCGCCGCGCCGGGGACCGTGCCTTTGGAGCTGACCATCCCGGCGGGCACGTTGATCACCACGCGCCTCAACCAGGCGGTGTCCTCGGATGCGAATCAGCCGGGCGATGCCTTCTCGGCGATGCTCGCGCAGCCCGTCGTTGTCGATGGCGTCGTCGTGGCTAACCGGGGCCAGACCGTCGTGGGTCGCGTTGTGGACGCCCAGAAGGCAGGACGCGTTCGCGGCGTATCGCGTCTGGGGGTTGCGTTGTTCGAATTGACGCTGGCCGACGGGCATCAGGTTCCCATCCAGAGCTCGCTCTTGCAGTGGCGGGGCCCGACCTCGAAGGGCAGGGACGTGGGGGGCATCGCCGGAACCACCGCACTCGGCGCAGGCATCGGAGGGATTGCGGAAGGCGGCCAGGGAGCCGGGATTGGCGCCGGGATCGGTGCCGCTGGGGGGCTTCTGGGGGTCCTCCTCACTCGCGGTCAACCGACCGTGCTCTCTCCGGAATCGGTACTGACCTTCCGGACCGAGTTTCCCGTCACGATTGCCACCGACCGTGCTCCTCTGGCTTTTCGTTACGCCACCGCAGAGGATTACAGGCCCGAAGCGCGAGTGCGCACGTTTTACGCGAGAGCGTACCCGTATCCACCGCCACCGTATCCCGTGTACCCATATCCGTACTTCTGGGGCCCAAGGTTTTACGGTCCGGGCTTTTGGGGACCGGGCTTTTGGGGACCGGGGCCTTGGGGGCCGAGCTTTGGGTTCTTCTTCGGCGGGCACGGCGGACACGGCGGATTTCACCACCACTGAACCTCACCACCACTGAACCACGGCTACGCCCGGCGCGCTTGGGGTTCGGGCTTGCCGTTGCGGCCGGCCGTGGCCGCCGGGTGGGGTCCGCCGATCCGCAGCTTCTTCATCCTGTACAGCAGGCCCTTGTAGTCGATGTTCAGTACCTCGGCCGCGCGGCGCCGGTTCCAGTGCGTCTGGTTCAAAGTGTCCAGAATCGTCCTCGCCTCTTCCTGGTTGCGAACCTTCTTCACCTCATCGAGCGCCGAGACGTTCCGCGGCGCTGCGGACGCCAGTGTCACCTTCTGCCAAAGCTCATCCGCCATCGCGTCCGCGTCCCTGAAGACCAGGAATTTCCGGACGGCATTCTCGAGTTCCCGAATATTCCCCGGCCAGTGGTAGGCGACGAGCGCTTCGGTTAGCCGGGCGGTCAGTTCGGGAACCGGCGCATCCGGAGTCGTATGCTTCGCCAGGAAATGGCGCGCCAGGGGCACAACCTCATCCCTGCGCTCCCGGAGCGGCGGAATCACGAGGTTGATGACGTTCAGGCGGTAGAACAGGTCCTCGCGGAACCGGCCCTCCTCGATCGCGTGTTCCAGGTCGCAGTGCGTCGCCGCCAGCACGCGCACGTTCACGCGGATAGTTTCACGCCCGCCGAGCCGCTGAAACTCGCTGTCCTGCAGAACGTGAAGCAGTTTGGCCTGGAGCTTGAAGTCCATGTCGCCGATCTCATCCAGCAGGATCGTGCCCCCGTCGGCCACCTCGAACTTGCCCGGCGTCGTCTTCATCGCGCCCGTGAAAGCGCCTCGCTCATAGCCGAAGAGTTCGCTCTCGAGCAGTTCAAGAGGGACGGCGGCGCAGTTGATCTTGAGCAGCGGCTTCTGCGAGCGCGGCGACAGCGCATGTATCTCGCGCGCCAGCACCTCCTTGCCCACGCCGCTCTCACCCCGCAGCACCACCGGAACGTCCGACAGGGCGATCTGTTTCATCGCAGATCGTATCGCGCGCATCCGGGGATTGCTGGAGACGACCGGCCCGGCCCGGGCATTTCCGGGAGGTGCGTCCGCCCGGGCCGGGGTCGTCTCCGACGCCCTGCGGACCGCCTCGATGAGGCGATCGCGCGTCAGTGGCTTCGCGAGGAAATCGCTTGCGCCGGCTCGCATGGCCTCCACCACGGCTTCCGGCGCTGAGAGACCTGAAAGCACGATGACGGGCAGGCGCGGGCGCGTGCGGCGGATGTGGCGCAGTGAGTCCAGCTCTTTCTCGCGACGCGCCGAAACGTCCAGCAGCACCGCCGCCAGGCTGCCGTTAGTCTCCCGGACCATTTCCCGGACCTCATCGCCCTGACGCGCGACGCGGACGTCGTACCCTTCAATCCGCAGAGCCATCTCGAGGTAGTTCCCGACCTCGACCTCCTGCTCCGCCAGAATGATGGTCTTTTCGCTCAACGTGTACATCTGTGAGCGTATCCGGAAAACGCCGATTCGCAAAGGGGGGTGTTTCCCACCCAGTACCCCACCGGGGCGGGTGGACGACCGGCCGGTAGTACTATGCCGCGTTAAGCAGGCGAAACCGGTTGTCTCGGGGGCCCCTCGGACAGCAGTTCGTCCTCGAGATACTGCTGCGCGAAGAGTGCCGTTCCCAGGCGATCCTGAAGCCCGAGTTTCGAGTGCAGGCCGCGTATGTGCCACCGTACCGTCTCGTGGCTAATGGACAGGGTTTCGGCGATTTTGCGGTTCTTGTAGCCCCGCGCGATCAGCTTCAGGATGTCCTTCTCCCGGGGAGTGAGCTTGGGCGAGCGCGTAGCCATCAGCAGTTGCTGAAGCACTCGCGTGAGAAGACGCCGCTCGGTCCACAGCTCTCCCTGGGATACCGCCCGCACGGCCTTCCTGAGCACCGCGGGGGGCGTGTCCTCGGGAACAAAACCCATGCAGCCCAGCCGTATCCAGTTCTGCACGATTCGGTCGTCCCTGGCGGGGGCGCAGACCAACACCTGAATCGAGCGCCCGAAATCGACAAGGGCCGAAAACTCGGCGGGCTCGAACCGCGAGATGAATGCCTCGTCCGCCAGGACCACGCAAGGGGCCATTCTCTGGCAATGCATCACGAGCTGGTCAAACGACTCAGAGCCTTCGACGAGCAGGAACCCGTCGCGCTGTGAGAAGCACCGCCGCAGCCCTTTCCACTTCAAGAGCTTGGGATGGGCGACCACGATGGGGGTCATGGTTTCGAGCATATCGGCCTTCCAAGTCACCCTTGGAACCTCCACTTCGCCCCCCTCTGAGGGGAAAGGCCCACCTTCAGTATAGTACCGGAGATGCAGAGGCTATTCTCTAAATTCGAGGGATTCTCCAGTAAGCCGGCGGCAGTACTAGTTCGGCCTGTCGAGTACTAGGTTCTCCACCCGCAAGCAGTGGGCCAGGCGTCCACGCCTGCTCGGCACGTCCGCGTCCCCGCAGTGCGTAAACACCACGTCTTCGGTGTGTTCGCGCGCCGCGGGCGTGGGGCACGAATACTACATATCGCCATAGACGCCATTTCCCGAAATCGGAATTTGCCGTCCTGCCCGCGGCTTGTAAGTACCCGAGTTTTCAACTACTCTTGTGATTGGAAGGTCTTATTCAGGGCTGGAAGCCGACGTGCTGGCGAAAGTTTGGAAAAGTGTACAGCGATCGGTGTGCGGAGCCGGTAGAGGTTAGCTGATGAGGGGACTCAAACTGCAGTTCTCGAACGCGCTGCTGATGGTCCTCACAGTGGCTGCGGTGATCTCTGCCGTCATCAATTTTCAGCAACAGAAGTTTCGTCTGCCGGACGACGGTGTCACGTGGACCGAGCGGAACGGCTCGGTTCAGGCCCTCTACGTCGCCCCCGGCAGTCCCGCCGCTAATGTCGGAATCCGCCCCGGCGATTCGTTGCTGAAGATCGCCGGCGCCACCATCGAGAAGGCCACCGATGCCAGCCGCGTGCTGGTTCGCATCGGTTCCTGGAACAAGGCCGCATACCGCCTCCGCCGCAACGCTGTCGAGTTCGAAACCACGCTGATTGTGGGGCAGGGCCCTCGAAACTACCCCGTCTACTACTACCAGTACATCGTTGGACTCGCCTATCTCGGCATCGGGCTATTCGTTTTCTTCCGCCGCGGCAGCGCGCCCAAGGCGCTGCACTTCTACCTGTTGTGCCTGGCCTCTTTCATCCTTTCCACATTCCACTACACCGGCAAGTTGAACGACTTCGACCGCGCGATGTACTTCTGTAACGTCGCGGCCGGCCTGTTCGCTCCCACGATTTTTGTCCATTTCTGCCTTGCGTTTCCGGAGCGGGGCGGCTGGTTCCGCCGGCGCGCGGCCGTCGCGTTGGTTTACCTGCCTGCCAGCCTGATAATGGCGCTGTACCTCGGCCTGAGTTCGGGGCGGCTGTATGTTCCCGTGCCGGGCGTTGAGGTGGAGTGGCTGCTGGACCGGGTCTGGATGGGTTTCCTCACGACGATGTACCTGCTCGGAGGCGCCGTTCTGAGCCGGGCTTACCGCCGCGCCGAAGACCCCATCCTGCGCAAGCAGATCAAGTGGCTGCGGAACGGGGCGGTGATCGGCGTGGTGCCGTTCGCTATCTTCTACGCCGTTCCCTACATGGTGGGCGTCGTGCCCACTCCGGGCATGGACGTGGCCGTCGTGTCGCTGCTGCTGGTCCCCGTGACCTGGGCGTATGCCATCGTGCGGTATCGCCTCATGGACGTGGACATCATCTTCCAGCAGGGCTACGTCTACACTCTGGCGACCATCTGCGTCCTGAGCGCCTTCTACGGCCTGATCTTCTGGCTCGGCAAGTTCAGCGATCTGGGGCCGACCGCGGCGGGCGTGCTCATCCTGATCGCGGCGTTTATCTTCCAGCCCATACGGAACTGGATCCGCGAGTTGCTCGACCGCAACGTGTTTTACAAGGACCGCTACAACTACCGGCTCACACTGATCGAGTTTGCGCGCGAGTTGAGCTCGGAAACGGACCTGGACGCCATGCTCCAGTCGGTTTCGGACCGGCTCATCCGCACGCTCTCCATCCAGCGGCTGGCCTTCTTCCTCAGCGACGATGGTGAAACCCGGTTCGAGTTGAAGCGCGCGTTCGGCGCGGACCTTCGCGCCGCGCACCTCGGGAGGATTCCGCTCGACCTCAGCTTCTTGAATTCGGAGGAGCCGAAGCAGCATTTCTTCTTTGAGCGGACGCGCCATCTTCTGGACGTCGTATCGAAGAATTGGCCGTCGTCGGTGCGGCAGACCATCGCCGATCTGGACCTGACGTATTACCTGCCGTGTACCGTGCGGGGCCGCACCATCGCCTGGCTCGGCGTCAGCCGCAACGACAAGGGCGATTTCCTGACGAGCGAAGATATCGAACTGCTGCTCACCGTCTCCGGCTACATCGGGATCGCCATCGAGAACGCCCGCCTCTACCGCTCGCTCGAGCGCAGGATGGAGGCGTACGAACGGCTGAAGGAATACAGCGAGAACATCGTCGAATCCATCAACGTGGGCATCCTGGCGGTGGACCTGGACGACCGCGTCGAAAGCTGGAACTCGCAGATCGAGCAGCTTACAGGGATTCTCCGCGAGGACGCGGTGGGCCGCCGGTTGGACGAACTGTTCCCGGCGGATCTCGCCGAGCAGTTCGCGGCGAACCGTGAAGAGCAGGGTATACAGCACATCTACCGGTTCGTGCTGCGGCCCGGGACAGGCCAGGAGGACACCGGGACCGTCGTCAATATCGCGATCGCGCCCCTCGTGTCGAAGGATTTGCAGCAGATCGGCCGCCTGATTATTCTCGACGACATCACCGAGCGCGATGAACTGGAGCGCCGGCTGGTGCAGGCCGACAAGCTCAGCTCGATCGGTCTGCTGGCCGCCGGCGTGGCACATGAAGTGAATACGCCGCTGGCGGTGATTTCCACGTACGCCCAGATGTTGGGCAAGCAGGTTTCGGGCGACGAGCAGAAATCGCGCCTGCTCGAGAAAATCGCCAAGCAGACTTTCCGCGCCAGCGAGATTGTCAATTCTCTGCTGAATTTCTCGCGCACCTCACCGACGGCGTTCGATGAACTCGACTTGAATCGTGTCATTCAGGAAAGTCTTGTCCTGATCGAGCACCAGATGGAAAAGGCGCGAATCAAGGTACAATTGGACCTGGAAGAGCACATCCCATTGATAAAAGGCAACTCCGGGAAGCTCCAGCAGGTGTTTCTGAACCTGTTTTTGAATGCGCGGGATGCGATGGCGACTGGCGGGACCTTGACGGTTCGTACCCGCCGCTCGGGTGAGACCGCCGACATTGAAGTGATCGATACCGGCCATGGGATCCAGCGCGAAAACCTCCCCCGCATCTTCGACCCGTTCTTCACGACCAAAGCGGTTCGTAAAGGAACCGGGCTGGGGCTTTCGGTCACTTACGGAATCGTGCGAGAGCACAACGGAGTGATTGAAGTGGATAGCGAGCCCGGCGAGGGCACGCGATTCCGCCTGGAGTTCCCATTGGCGAGGAAAGCAGTACATGCCTGAGAGCGAAGGCGAGACTCCCGTTAGCAAGGGAAGAATTCTCATCGTAGACGACGAGGCAGACATCCGCGAGAGCCTCGAAACTCTGCTCGTCTTTGAGGGCGGGTATGAAGTAGACCTCGCGCAGAACGCGACCGAGGGTCTGGCCGCGATGGAAGCCCGGGAATACGAGCTTGTGCTGCTCGATCTCATGATGCCCGACCGTTCGGGCATGGAGGTCCTGCGCGAAGTCCGTGAGCGCGACCGCGAACTGCCGATCTTCATGCTTACGGCCTACGGTTCGACTCAGGTGGCCGTGGATGCCCTGAAGACCGGCGCGACCGATTACTTCCAGAAGCCCTGGGAGAACGACAAGCTGTTGCTCGAGATCGACCGGATCATCGCCAAGCGCCGGCTCGAGCGCGAGAACACGCAGCTCAAGCGCACGCTGAAGCAGCGCTACAGCTTCCCCAACATCGTCGGCAAGAGCGAGCGGATGGTGCGTATCCTGGACCTGGTGAGCCAGGCGGCGCCGAGCCGCTCCACCATCCTCATCACGGGCGAAACCGGCACAGGCAAGGAGCTGATCGCCAAAGCCATCCACGCCAACTCGCCGCGCTCCGAGCAGATGTTCATCGCGGTGAACAGCGGTTCGCTGCCGCCGGAATTGCTGGAATCCACGCTGTTCGGCCACGTGAAGGGCTCGTTCACCGGCGCCATCGCATCCCGCAAAGGCTACTTTGAGATCGCCAACCGCGGCACCATCTTCTTCGATGAAGTGGGCACCATCGGGATGGAGACGCAGACCAAGCTGCTGCGGGTGATCCAGGAGCGCGAGTTCATGCCGCTCGGCTCGACCGAGGTCGTGCGGGTGGACGTCCGCATCCTCGCCGCGACCAACGCCGACCTGCGGAAGCTGGTTGACGAGGGGCGCTTCCGCGAGGACTTGTACTACCGGCTGAACGTGATCAACATCAACCTGCCTCCGTTGCGTGACCGGAGGGAAGATATTCCGGCGCTAATTGAGCACTTTTTCACTAAGTATTGCCAGGAAAACGAAAAATTTCTGGATTCAAACGGCCGGTCTGTTCTGAAATTTGAGCCCGAGGCCATGCGGCTGCTGATGGAACACTCCTGGCCCGGTAACGTCCGTGAGTTGGAGAACGTGGTCGAGCGCGCGGTCGTGCTGGCGTCGCAGCCCACCGTCACGGTGGACGTGCTACCGGAGTACCTCCTGCACGCGGGCGGCATACGCCTGCGGCGCGACGACGGCGCGGGATTGCCGGCGGACGCCTCGCTGTTCGAGATCGTCGCCGATTACGAGCGCCGTGTCATCATCGAGAGGCTCGAAGCCGCCAACTGGAGCCAGACCGACGCCGCCGAGAACCTCCGCGTTCCGCTCTCGACGCTGAACCAGAAAATCAAACGGCTCAACATCGAAATCAAAAGAAAATCCGAGATCGCCAAGGCTGAAAAGTCGAGTTAGTGGTGGGACAGGCCGGGAGGCCCCCACAGTTAACAGCATTTTCGCCCAGCCCTGTTGTACGATTAACGGACATGGGAAAACTGGGCTATTCTTTTGTGCTCTTGTGTGCCACCGCTATGGTCGTTCCGGCTCAGACGGATCGGGTGGCGCGGGGCGAATACGTGGTCAACAAAGTCGCGATGTGCGGTGATTGCCACAGCGGGCGTCTGGCTAACGGCGAACCGGACGCGGCCAAAGCGCTGAGAGGCTCGCCGCTGATGTTCAAGCCGGCCGTCGAGATTCCCAACTGGAGCGTGCAGGCGCCCGACCTGACTCCGCGGGGAGCCATCTGGAAGAGTTGGGGCGAGGCTGGGATGCTGAAGTTTTTGCAGACCGGTGTGGACCCGAGCGGAAACAAGCCGAATCCCCCGATGCCGTCATACATGCTGAGCCGCCAGGATGCATTGGCCGTCGTGGCGTATCTCAAGACGCTGAAGTAGGCGCGGGCGTGAACGCGCGCTTGCTGGTATTGCTCGCCGCGGCCGCCGCGTTCGGCCAGACGCCGGACAACGTGCTGCTGGTGGTTAACCGGCGTTCCGCGGTGTCCCGCAGAATCGCCGATTACTATATCCAGAAGCGTCACATCCCCTCCGGCAACGTCTGTGCCGTCGATGCGCCTGAGGACGAGAACATCGCGCGCGGGGTGTTCGACAAGGACATTGCCGCGCCCGTCGCCGGCTGCCTCACCGCTCGCGGGCTGCGGGAGAAGATCCTCTACATCGTGACCACGCTGGGTCTGCCGCTCCGGATCAAGGGAACCGGCGGGCGTGATGCCGAGTCGGCTTCCGTCGATTCCGAACTGACGCTGCTCTATCAGGACATGCGGGGCAGCCCGCACCCGATCCGCGGCCCGCTGCCGAATCCGTTTTTCGGACGCCGCGAGGAGCCGTTCCGGCGTGAGCGGTTCCCGATTTACCTCGTCTGCCGCCTTGCGGCGTACGATTTCGAGGACGTCAAGGCGATGATCGACCGCTCACTCGAGGCGGTGAACAAGGGGAAGGTAATCATCGACCTCAAATCCGACGACGACCGGACCGGGAACGACTGGTTGCGGAACACCGCGATTCTGCTACCGCGAGAGCGGGTCGCTTTCGACGAGTCCACAGAGGTGCTGCTCGGCCAACGAAACGTGATCGGGTATGCCGGCTGGGGATCGAACGACCCGAACCTGAAGCGCCGGACCCCGGGACTTGCCTGGCTGCCCGGAGGGATCGCCACCGAGTTCGTCTCGACGGACGGGAGGACGTTTCAGCGACCGCCGGCCGGATGGAACATCTCGACCTGGCAGGATACCGCGCGGTTCTTCGCGGGATCGCCGCAGAGCCTCACGGCCGACTACCTGCACGAAGGCGCCACGGGAGCAAGCGGGCATGTGGACGAGCCCTATCTGACGTTCACGCCGCGACCCGATTACCTCTTCCCGGCCTATCTGAACGGGCGCACGCTGGCGGACAGCTTCTGTATGGCTATCCCGGCTTTAAGCTGGCAGAACATCGTGATCGGCGACCCGCTTTGCCGGCTTCGGTAGCCGACCCCGGACCTACCGCGGTGGTTTGAGCGGCAAGTCTACGATGATGGGGTCGTGGTCCGAGAGGCGCCGATCCGGCAAGGCCCGGTTCAGCTCCGACAACGTCCGGGCATACACGGGCGCCAGGCGGTAGCTGCCGCTCAGTTTCCGCGGGTGGTCGATCAAGGGTTTGATCACGAACCAGTCGAGTTTGAACGTGCCCACAAGACCGCCGAAATCCCTCTCAAACTGATACGTGGGCTTGAAACCCTTTTTCGCGCGTTCATTTGAGTTGGCGAGCGTCTTGTTCCCGCCATCCCCGGCCAGATTGCCGCGGAAATCGAACGCAAGACCGTCGCGAAACCGAAAATGCTCCAGGAGGCGAAACAGGTCCGATTCAGGATTCCGGCCGAGGAGCACCACGTCGCGAGCGGTCGGGTCATGGTAGTTCTTGAAGTAGTTGGTCGGCAACATCAGGGCCTGGGGAATCGAAGCCGGGCCGGCGAACCAGAACAAGACCTCGTGAATCCAGAATTCCGGGTCGTCCAGGCGCTTCGTGATTTCCATGCGGATGGACGTGGGGGCGACACTATGCCCGTTAGTGTTCAAATCGCCTGCCAGGATTACCGGATTCGCGATGTCCCGGATGGCCAGCAGCACGTCTGCCATCTGTGCCCGGCGGCACTCGGGAGAGCATTTGTTCTCCAGATGGGTATTTGCCACCGTGACCAGGCCGGTCGGGCTTTCCGGGACCTCGATGTCGGCGATCAGGGCGATCCGGTTGCCGTGCCGCAGTTCCCGCGAGATTCGCTCAAGGAAGACCCGGCTCGCCGCAAGACGCTTCCCTTTCTCGATCGCCGCAATGGCCTCCTTCTCTTTGCCGTACCAGTCATAGCACTGCACGAGACGATGGATGCGGGCGCTGCGTATAGGGTAGCGGCTGAGGATGGCTGAACCCTGGAGGCCCCTGTAGCGCAGCGGGTCCACCTCGAGTGCTTTTTTGAGCTTCGTCCTGAGTTGGGGATCGTCCAACTGGTGTTGCTCCTGGCCCATTACCAGCTTGTCAACCTCCACGAACTCCACCCCGTAGGCGTAGTTCATGTGAAGCGCCTGCGCAAGCTCGCGGGCCACGTCACGGTAATCGGTTCGACGTAGCCCCAAGTCGACCTCGTTGAGCACAACCACATCGGCTTCCCGCAGCAACTCGATCTCGGTCCGGATTGCCTTGAGTGCCTCGGGCTCGTTCGGTTTGCCTTTTGCGGCTTCGGCCTCAAAGCCAGCCGGATCTGTAAGCGCCAGGCGGATGAGCCCCAACTGCCGGCCGCCTTCGATGTTCCACTGGCAGGCGCGTATCACAGGGCCGAAGCCGTTGCGGACGGGCCGATGGGGACGCGAGCCTCTGATCCAGGCCTCGTTGCTGAGGAACGGCGTATACAGGATGCGCCACAGGTCGAGGTAGAGCTGTCCGGCTGGATGAGCCGTGTCCGAGAGGCTGAGTAAATCCCTGAAAGTGAGGAATTCCGGAGCCGAGTAGGAGATCAACGCGGGAGATTGGGCGGCGGCGAGTCCGGCCAGCGCAAGCGTCACACCCCAGGCTACACACCCCTTTCGCACCCCACGCCCCTCTTTCAGTGTAGTGCCTGGGAAGGGTCCGGTAATCACGACACGTATCAGGGGTACAGCGTCGCCTGCACAGGCCAGGAGGCCTGTGCCACCCCGAAAATCAGAGCTTCCGGTGCTCCTTGAGGATACAGCGGTCCATCACGACATCTAGGCCGGCCTGGCGGGCCTTTTCCGCTGCCGCCTCGTGGATCACTCCCTCCTGCATCCACACGGCGCGCGCCCCTATCCTGATTGCGGCGTCAACGATTTCGGGCACGAACTCCGAGCGGCGGAAAACATCGACGATATCGACCGGCTCGGGAATCGAGTCCAGATCCGGGTACGCGCGCTCGCCGAGGACTTCGGTTTCGCTCGGGTTTACGGGGATGATGCGGTAACCTGCCTGCTGCATGTACTCGGACACGCCAAAACTGGGGCGCATCCGCCTGTTCGACAGCCCGACTACCGCTATGGTTCGGGCATTCCGCAGGAGATCAGGAATGCTGGTCATTGTTTGGTCCGCCCAGTTTCAGTATCCTCCGAAACCGCTCGACCTCGGCAGGGGTCAGATTGCGGTAGGCGCCCGGTTTCAAGGGACCCAACTCGAGGAACCCGATCTTCACGCGCTTGATCTTCTCGACGAGCCTCCCGAAGTACTTGAACATTTCCCGGATCTGATGATGGCGGCCTTCGGTGAGCCGCACCTCGTACCAGGGGTTCTCCGCGCGCCTCACGATCCGGAGACCGGCCACGGCCGTTTTCCTTCCATGCAGCGGAATCCCTTCGCGAAAACGCTCCTCCTGCTCCGGCGAGAGCGCACCGTTTGCCTTTACGTAGTACGTCTTCGGAACGTGAGTCGCGGCCGCCGTCACCTTGTGGGCGAACGCGCCGTCATTTGTGAGCAGCAGCAGGCCTTCGCTTGAGTAGTCCAGCCGGCCAACGGGATAGACGCGCTCCTTGATGCCCTTCATATAGTCCAGGACAGTGGGGCGGCCCTGGGGGTCTGATGCGGTGGTAACCACGCCCTTGGGCTTGTTGAAGGCGAGGTAAACCAGCCGTTTGGGCTGGCGGATGAGCTTCCCGTCCACCTTTATGTGGTCGCGGTCGGGGTCGGCCTTGGCTCCAAGCTCGGTGATGATCTCACCGTTCACTACCACTCGGCCATCGACGATGTACTGTTCGGCCTGGCGCCGGCTGGCGATGCCCGCGTGTGCCAGGATCTTCTGTAGGCGCTCCTCAGGCATCCTGGTTCTCCGTGGACGGCTCGGTGGCCTCCGGTTCAGATGATGGTTCGGATGTTACTTCCGGGGCCGTGGCCTCGACTGCCGGCGATTCCGGGACCGATTCGGCGGGTGATTGCTCGGGCGCGGCTTCGGCCGGGGTCGCGGGCTCTTCGGCTTCGGGTTCACTGACGGCGAGCCGTCGCAATTCCTCGAACTCCTTCAGGGTTGGGAGTTCGGCAAGGTCCTTGAGGCCGAACTGGACGAGGAAATCCTTTGTGGTCCGGTAAAGAATCGGCCGCCCGATCACGTTTTTGCGGCCGGAGGTCTGTATCAGCTTGCGGTCGAGCAGGGTTTTCAGTACGCCCGCGCCCTGGACGCCGCGGATCTCCATGATCTCGGGGGCGGTGATGGGCTGCTTGTATGCGATTGTAGCCAGGGTTTCCAGGGCGGCGAGCGACAGCTTCAGCGGCGGCTTGAGACTCTTCACAAAGGCGCGCAGAGTCTCGTGGTGCTCGGGCTTCGTGGTCATTTTGAAGCCGCCGGCCACCTCGCGGATCATGACCCCGTGGACGGAGCGCGCGAAGTCGGCCGTCAGATCGTCCAGGACGCGCTTGACGCTGTCCTCCGGCTGCTGGATCGCCGCTGCGATCTGCGCCGCCGAAACCGGCTCTTCGGTGATGTAGATGATGGCCTCGACGACGGCCTTCAGGCCCGTATCGTCCTGCTCGGCGAGGGGCTGGGCGTCCAGAACCATCTGCGCGGCCGGAGCGACTTCCTCGGCTGGCACTTCAGGAGGCTCGGGCGCCGCAGGCTCCTCGGAGGGCTCCTCCGCCGTGGCTTGGGCAGGCTCGGCCGGCGCGTCGTCAGGCTGGGCTGGCGTCTGTTCGGTTGTCACAGCCTCCGCCTCAGGCGCCTCGACAAGCGCGTTTTCTGGCTTGAGATCTACTTCTTCCATTCGTCTCCTGGCGTTCGCTTATATTTTGGCGCAAACGCGCCGCGCGAATCGACGAAACCGCTCCCTTGCGGTCGCGGCCCGGTAACAGCGGTGAAGCCGAGTCGCAACTATATATAGTCCTGATCGATGGCGGTGATGGCTTCGTCGGTGAATACCTCGTCGAAGCGTTTGTGGGCCCTGACCGAGATGTCCCCGAATGCGTCCTTCTGAACCAGGACGACCGCTTGCAGTTTCACCATCTCCAGGATGGCGAGAAACAGGCAAATCATCGCGCGCCGGCTGTGCTGCTCCTCGAAAAGCTGCACTATGGATACCCGCTCGTTGCGCGGCTTACTCTTCAGCATCGACTTCAAGTACTGAATCATGTCTGGAACGCTAACCTCTTCATGATTCAGTTGATAAGTTGGCCGCGCCTTCGCCCGATCCAACACCTGTTCGAACGTTTTGACCAGATCGATGAGCGTCACGGCCAGGTCCGGCTCGTCTTCCTCGGAAGCGAAGCTACGGATCTGCGGATTCGACCAGACGTTCTCCTCGATGAGCCGCTTCTGTTGCAGCATCTCGGCCGCGTTCTTGAAGCGCTCGTGCTCGATCAGGCGCTCCACGAGTTCGTGCCGCGGATCGTCCTCGGGCGAAATCTTCTCCAATTCCGGATCTTTAGGCAGCAGCATGCGCGATTTGACGTGGATCAAAGTCGCGGCCATAAAGATGAACTCCGAGCTGAGTTCAATGTCCAGGGCGGCTGCCTGGTCGAGGTATTGGAGGTATTGCGCCGTGATTTTCGCGATCGGAATATCCCAGATGTCGATCTGCTGCTTACGGATAAGGTCCAGCAAGAGGTCGAGCGGCCCCTCGTAGTGCTCCAGATGGACGTTTAGCGGCGAATTCGACACAAACTAATCACGATAGCATGTGGCCCCGGATTCTTTCACAGCCCGGGCGACTTCGGCTTGGGCTTGGCCTCACCGCTGAAGACCAGGGTGACGTCCACGGTCTTGGCCGTCTCGTTGGCCTTCACGATCGCTTTGGTGTCTCCCAGGTTGTCGAGTACGCCGTCCTCTTTCACCCGGCTCAGGAAGTAGTCGGGGTAATCCGCGTTGAAGGGGGCGCCGGGCTTGATGCTCCACATTTTGCGGATCGCCGGCTCGCCGATCACGTCGAGGCCATCTATCTTCAGGCGCCCGAAGAGGTAGCGCGGACCTTCGATGATGCGTACCGTCAGGTCCACCGTCTTCGCCTGATCGTTGACGCGCCGCTCCACGTTCGACTTCACCGCCATGAAACCGTCCCGGCGGACGCGCTTTTCGATGCGGCCGGCCGCGGCCTGGATCTGTTCGATGTTGAAGAGATCGCCCTTCTTGAGATTCGCTATCTTAAGCAGTTCAGCAGAGGGGACGCCGGTGCCGGTCACGGCAACTTCGCCGAGCGCAAAGCTCGGACCCTCGCTCACTTTAACGGACAGGACGACGCCGGAGACGTCCTTATCTTTCTCCGATTTGATTTCGGGGAAGGACACACGCACGCGGCCGCGGGCGTCGTAGAGCGGCCGGATATTGTCGTCCAACAGTTGCCGGAAGCGTTTCTCGGAATAAGGCAGGCCGATGGCGACCGCGTTGATCGCGTTTTCAAGCGCGGTGGCCGGGAGCACATCATTGCCGCTGAACCGGACGCGCGAGATCGCAGGTAGCGGCGTCGCGGACTTGAACACGACCGTAACCTGGCCGGAGTCGTCCGGCGCAAGCGTGCCCATCACCTTATCCTTGCCGGCCAGGTGATCCTCGATCACCTTGGCGTAGCGGTTGACGATGGCCTGAGTGGCTGGGATCTTCGGCCCGAAGAACGGGTCGGACTGCTTCAGGACCTGCGTCAGCTCCTCGCGGGATGCAGGCAGGTCCTCAAACCTCACCGGAAACAGCGGGCCGGCTTCGGCGAGCTCGAACGAGACGGCGTAACCCTTTCCGCCGGGAGCAGGTCCGAACTTCACGCCGACTTCGTCGAAGACGCCGGTGGCGAGCAGCCGTTGCTGCGCGGCTTCCACGTCCTTGGCCGAGACCATCTGCCCAAGCTTGAGGCCGGCGGCCGCAAGGATCTGCTCGCGCGAGTACTCGCGGTTACCTTTGATCGAGATGGTCTCAATGGGCCAGGCGGTCTGTGCCGCGGGCTTCGCGGCCGTCTGTGTCGACTTGCGCGCCGGGCGCTTTTGCGCGGCCTGCGAAGGCGGCGACAGCAGGAGGGCCATCACGAGGAACAACATACACTCATTGTAGACGCGGGATCGGCTCCGGCAGTTTACGTAAACAATGCTGATCCAAACGGGCTACCTGCTAAAATGCAATCAATGTCTTACGACCTTGTCATCATCGGTAGTGGTCCTGGGGGTTACTCCGCAGCAGTGCGCGCTGGGCAGTACGGGCTGCGCACGGCGATTGTTGAAAAGGACCCGAGACTCGGGGGTACATGCCTGCTTGTAGGCTGTATCCCAACCAAAAGCCTGCTTCACACAGCCGAGGTTTGGGAGCATTTCCAGAATCCCGGCGCCGACGGAATCGCCTGCGAGAAACCGCGTCTCGATTTCCCGAAGGTGATCGACCGGAAAAATCAGATCGTCGGCAAGCACTCCAAGGGCGTTGACTTTCTGATGCGCAAGAACAAAGTTGAGGTCTTTAAGGGCCGGGCCGTTCTGCGCGGGGCCGGGAAGGTGGATGTCCATTCGGACGACGGCGTGAAGACGCTGGAGACGAAAAACATTATCATCGCGACGGGTTCGGAAGCGCGTATGCTCCCCGGGTTGGAGCCGGACCCCGAGCGCATCCTTACGAACGTAGAGATCCTGGACCTGCGCGAGGTACCGGCGTCGATGGTCGTCATCGGCTCGGGCGCGGTTGGTTCCGAGTTCGCGTCGATGTTCAACCGCTTCGGGACGAAGGTCACGCTGGTGGAAATGCTGCCGCGGATCGTTCCGCTCGAGGACGAGGAAGTCTCGAAGGAGCTCGCGCGGGTATTCAAGAAGAAGGGCATTCGCGTGGAGACCGGCGCGAAGGCGGATACTATCCGGCGGTGCGACGGAGGCGTTCAGGTCACGTTGACGCTGGCCAACGGCACGAAAGAAGAGATCCAGGCGGACAAGGTGCTGGTGGGTGTGGGCCGCCGCCCGGTAACGGAAGGCCTCGGCCTGGAGAACACGCGCGTGGAAACCGACCGCGGATTCATCAAGGCGGACGAATACCAGCGCACGGCCGAGCCCGGGGTCTACGCGATTGGCGACGTGGTGGCGGGCACGCCGCAACTGGCGCATGTCGCGACCCGCGAGGGCATGGTGGCCGTCGCCCATATCGCGGGCAAACCGGCGCATCCGCTGAACCGGCGCCTCATCCCCTCCTGCACCTACACCGAGCCGGGCATCGGCAGTTGCGGGTTGACGGAAGCAGAGGCGCGCGCGCAGGGCTACAAAGTAAAGATCGGCAAGTTCAGCTTCGTGCCGAACAGCATGGCGAGCATCCTGGGCCAGCATGACGGCTTTGTGAAGGTGGTCTCGGACGAGACCTACGGCGAGATACTCGGCGTGCACATCATCGGCCCGCTCGCATGGGAGTACATCTCGGAGGCCACTGCCGCGATGACGGCCGAGGCGACTGTCGAGACCATGATGAATACCATTCACGCGCACCCGACGCTTCACGAAGCGGTGGGCGAGGCGTTCAATGCAGTGTACGGGTTGGCGATCAATGCGTGAAGTGAATGAGTGGGCGCCACGCCGGAAGGGCCGCTGATCTTGCGTAAGTGCGAATTGCGTGACCTGGGGCGCGTCGAGTACGGGCGGGCCCTCGATTTGCAGCGTGCGCTGGCCGAAAAGCGCAAGCGGGGTGAGATTCCCGACCAGTTGCTGATCGTCGAGCACCCGCACGTCATTACTCTCGGGCGAAACGGCAACGATTCGAACCTGCTCGCCGGGCCGGAGGCGCTGCGGCGCGCCGGGATTTCCTACTTCCCGATCGAGCGCGGCGGCGACATCACGTATCACGGCCCGGGACAGATCGTGGGGTACCCGATTTTCGATTTGCGCGAATGGAAGCGCGACGTGGTAGCTTATGTCCGCACGCTGGAGCAGACGATCATCGACGCCCTGGCGGATTTCGGAATTGCGGCGGGGCGGGTTCAGGGCTTCACCGGTTGCTGGGTGGACGGCCGAAAGATCGCGGCCATCGGAGTGCACATCGGCCGCTGGGTCACTTCTCACGGTTTTGCGCTGAATGTAAGTACGGACCTGAGTTATTTTCAATACATCGTGCCTTGCGGTTTGACCAAGCCAGTCACCTCGATGGCGGAACTCGGCGCCAACGTTGCGCGGAGCGATGTCATCGGAGCGCTCGCCCGGCACTTCGAGTTCAACTTCGATATTGTACTTGTGGAACCAGTGATGCAGACGGAGGAGGCCTTATGGTTGATGTCGTAATGCCCCAAATGGGGGAAAGTATCGTTGAAGGTACGCTGACGAAGTGGTTGAAGAAACCCGGCGAGCGTGTGGAGCGCGACGAGCCGCTGTTCGAGATCTCGACGGATAAAGTAGATACGGAAATTCCGTCGCCCGCGGCCGGCGTACTCTCTGCGACGATGGTCGAGGAAGGCAAGACGGTGGCGATCAACACCGTGGTCGCCCGCATCGATGAGGCAGGGGATGGCAGGGGCGCGGTTGCCGCTCCGCCGCCTGCCGCCGAGCGGCCGCGACCGCCGGAGCCGGTGCCTCCTCCGGCGCCAGTGGTGCCCGTCCAGCCCCCGCCTGCGCCCGAGCCTGTGGAGGCCGAAGAACCTGCGGGGCCGCTGTCGCCGCTGGTGCGGCGCATGGCGCGCGAGAACAATATCGACTTGCGGCAGGTAAAGGGCACCGGGGCCGGAGGGCGCATCACGAAGCAGGATCTCGAAGCGTACCTCGCGCAGCGTGAGGCAAGGCCCGCGGTGGCGCCTCCGCCGCCGCCCCCACCTCCACCTCCGGCGCCAGCGCCCGAGATCGCTCCGCCGCCGAGGGTGGAAGCCGCGAAGGTCCGCGTGGAGCCGATGAGCATCATGCGGTCGAAGATCGCCGAACATATGGTGCTTTCGAAGCGGACTTCCGCGCACGTCACCACCGTTCACAAGGTGGATATGACGCGGGTGGCGAAAATGCGCGCTCGTCACAAGGACGACGTGCAGGCGCGGTACGGATACTCGCTCACTTACCTGCCGTTTATCGCGCGTGCTGCCGCTGAGGCGCTGCGAGCGTTTCCGCTGTGCAACGCATCGGTCGAAGGCAACAACATCATCTATCACAACGAGATCAACATCGGGATTGCGGTGGCGCTCGATAGCGGGCTGATCGTTCCCGTGATTCGCAATGCCGACGAGAAGAACGTGCTCGGGCTTCAGCGCTCCATAGCCGATCTCGCCGCACGCGCCCGCTCGCGCCAGCTCAAGCCCGATGAAGTTCAGGGCGGCACGTTCTCCATCACGAACTTCGGCAGCTTCGGCAGCCTGTTCGGGACTCCGATCATCAACCAGCCACAGGTGGCGATTTTGGGCGTGGGTGCGGTGGAAAAGACGCCTGTGGTGACGGAGGAAGACGCGATCGCGATCCGTTACGTAAGCCTGATCGGCCTGACCTTCGACCACCGTTTGATCGATGGAGCGTATGCAGACCAGTTCCTTCTGAAGCTGAAGAGCGTTTTGCAGAACTGGTCCGAGGAAATTTTGTAACCGGTCACCTGATGAAAGAATCCGGGGACACGCCTGCGATTCTCTGGATGCGGCCGATACGCCGTATCCAGCCCGGAGTGTCCCCGGATTCTTTCACGTTCTACACTGTAATTTGATGCAGAAGCTGTTTTTTCTGTCATTCCTGGCACTGCCTTGTTTCGCTCAGACGGTGTGCCAGCCGACTCCGGCGTATTCCCCCTGCGAGGTGGTTTTCGAATTGTCCGAGCAGGAGGCCGCCAACAAACCTTACCTGAACGTCGAACTCGAAATCGAGTTTCGCTCACCCAGGTTCCGCACACTCCGCGTGCCGGGATTCTGGGATGGCGGGCGGCGTTTCGTCGTCCGCTTCGCCCCCACCGATCCCGGTGAGTGGATTTTCCGCGTCACAAGCAACATTCAAAGGTTCGAGGGCAAGCAAGGGACGCTGGCGGCGACGGATTCGAACTCGGCAGGGTTTCTGAAAGCGGCCAACGTCCACCACTGGGCGCTGATCGACGGCAATAACAAGACTCCGCACCTCTGGATGGGGGACACGCTGTACACGCTGCCGTTCGTCGACCGCCAGTTCTTCGACAAGCTGGTTGCCGCGCGCTCGGAGCAGAAGTTCACTCATCTTCGCGGCGTCGTTCTTGCGCCGCCCGGCAAGCCCGCCGGAACATACGTCTCCGCGGACGAGCCGAACCCCGCCGCGTTCCGCGAACTCGACGAACGCATACTTGCGCTGAACCGCAAGGGCATCACCGTGGACCTGATGGTGGCCTACGATCAACGGCAGCTCTCGAATCTGTTTCCAACATGGCAGCAGCGCGAGCGGTATCTCCGTTATCTCGTCGCCCGCTATTCGGCTATGGATATCACCTGGCAAGGGCTCGAGAACTTCGAGCAGGCGCCGGGCGGCCGGGCGGCTATGAAGGAGATCGGGCTGGCGCTGAAGAAGCTGGACCCGTATCAGCACCCCCGATCGACGGGCACCACGGGCACATCCTCGCCGCTGCTGAATGACGAGTGGATGAACTACGTAGCACATCAGTCGCCGGCGGACGACGTCGGAGCGATCGAGCATCAACTCTACGCCGTGCCGTTCGTGAACCTCGGCTTCGGGCAGGAAGACAACGGGGCGGGGAAGAGCCGTCCGGGTGATGTAGATACGGACGCGTTTCGCAAGCGCCTGTGGAACTCGGCGATGAACGGGCAATATCCAACCTTCGCCAACACAGGCACACGCGGCGGTGCGAGCGAGGTGGATGCGAAGTACCTCGATTCTCCGGGCGCGCGCCAGATGTCGGCATGGTTCGACTTCTTTTCCCGCACGCGCCACTGGGAGATGGAGCCCTACTTCGACGTGGACGGTGGCCGCGCGCTCGCGCTTGAAGGTGTGGAGTACGTCGTATATGTGGAGAAGCCCGGGCCGGTCGAGGTTGTGGTCGAGAAGCACGGGTACGACGTCCAATGGTTCAATCCGATCACCGGCGAGTTCGTGAAGCAGAAGAAAGGCTTCAAGGGCGACCGCTTCACCGGCGAGCCTCCGGACAACACGCACGATTGGGTGCTCGACATCTCGCGCGAGGGCCGTAAAGAAGGGATGCTCAGGTCGTACAAGTTCGATTCGCGGGAGACGCCGATCGGAATGCAGGAGATCGAGGCCAATCCGCAGAAATTGCCGTTCGACATTTCCGAGCCGGCGGGCGATTCTTTAGTGCAGGTTTCGGCGCCGTCGAAGTATGCTGCCCGGGTCACGCGCGAAACGCGCGCCACGCGCTCGATGATGTATCTCTGGATGGGCGAGGTGGCCGCGGACCAGGAAGGCACGCGCGTCATCGGCGCCGGTTCCGCCGGTACGTTCCGCATTCCGGACAACCTGGCCAACAGCTACCCGGCGCTGCTTGCGGTGCGGCTGTATGGAATGAACGCCAACGGCAAGGTCTATACACTCATCAAGGTTTACAAGCTCACCAAGTGAATCGCATTCTCGCTCTCGAAACGACAACGGAGTTCGGCAGTCTCGCCCTGATTGAGGGCGGCGAAGTGGCGGCGGAGGTTCTGCTCCATGCCCGCGACGGCTTCGGCCAGGTGCTGTTCGGTCACATCGAGGGGCTGCTTCAGCGAAACGGCTGGACGCTGGAGCAGATTGACTGCTTCGCCGCGGCGGCCGGACCCGGATCGTTCACCGGCGTTCGGGTAGGCCTGGCCGCTGCGAAGGGACTGGCGGAGGCGCTGTCGAAGCCCGTTGTGGCAGTCTCGAACCTCCAGGCATTGGCGTCCTACGGTGTGGGGCCGCTTCGCGCGGCGGTGCTCGACGCGCGGCGCGGGCAGATCTACGGCGCCGTATACGATGCCGCGCTGCGGGCGGTCGAGCCCGAGGTCGTCGCGCACTTCTCACAATGGCTGACGACGCTGCCTGAAGGTGAGTTGGTGTTTATCTCCACGGACTTCTCCCCGTTCCGCGGTGCGCTCGCCGGCACGCGTTTCGAGAATGCGCCCGTGATTGAGGCTCCACGAGCGCTCGCGGGAGCCATCGGCCGGATCGCGGCGGCGCGGCTAGAAGCGGGAGAGGCGCGGGACCCCGCGGCAATCGATGCCAATTACGTCCGCCGGTCCGATGCCGAGCTGTTCTGGAGAGAGTGAACGCGCGAGCGGGCCGGGCATGCCCGGCCCCTACAGGAACAAGCGAGTTTTTGTAGGGGCCATGCATGCATGGCCCGTGGGGTACTAACTCAGCTTCACGCGCGGCACCCGGTCGGCAACCGCAGGCAGCGCGGGGAAGTCCGTGTAGGGCTCTGTCTGATACCAGTAGCCGACGGAGAAGAAGTTGTCGCCGCGATCGTTCGCGTGGCCGTGCTCCATCGTGTGCTTCAGGTAGCGCGTGAAAGTCACCGGGTTGTCGCCGTGCCAGCGGTAGCAGCAATATCGTCCGCCCGTGCGTTCGGCCATTGTGATGAGCGGAGCGCCGTAGTAACGGTGAGCGAACGGAACTGCGCCGTCGCGCCCGCCGAAGTTCCAGCTCCCCAGGAAGTAATCTTCCGAACCTGTGCCGATGATGGTGGGCCTGGTCTCGTCATCGACGAAGATCATGTCGTCGCCTTCGCCCATCCAGCCGTCCGCATTCAGCAGCACGCCGAGCGTTACGCCCATGAGGTGCCCGCGTCCGCGCGTCTCCATATAGACGTAGTTCTTCGCGCCGGTCGGATTCAGATTCTCGCCCTTGTTCGGGATGCACGGCGAAGCTTGACGGTACTGCGCGTGGAAGTAAAGCGTGTCGTCCGGGAGCGACGGCACGAGTTGGTAGTCGATGTTCGAGTAAAACGCGCCCACCGGCGCCGTGCCCTCGTTGGTCACCGTCATCCGCGCCGATTTGCGGAACGGCATAGCGACATAGCAGTTCAGCGATTTGCCGGGCGAGCAGGCCAGATACGCCGATTCGTAAAGCTGATATTGGCCGAGGTTAAGGCCGAAGAAATCACCGACCGGGGTCTCGATGCTCGGCTTCGCATTGCCGTCCCAATACGCACGGAGCACGAGTTCCTTGAGATGATTCGGACTCTGGGCCGCGATGGTGAACCAGATGTGCGAGATGACGCCCGGCCCGGCGGAGTTGAACAGCTCCTGCGTGCCGCCCCCGGGAATCTGGAACCGGTCGGCGTTGCCGCCGGTCCGATCATAGCTCGATTGTTTCAGTGATTTGTAGTTCTGGGCCCGCGCATATTTCGGCAGCTCAAACTCGCTGCCGCCGCGATTCTGCGCGATTCCTGCCGCGGGCGCGGCCGCCGAGACTCCCGCGAAGGCCATCACGCGCCTGAGGAATCCGCGCCGACCTGCCGCGCTATCCTGTTTCGACATAGTGCCTCCTTATTGAGTACAGCCAGAGGCGGATTATATCGTGTGCGTTCAGTGCGTCGCCACACACTACCCGCACAAGAGGGCACCAGCGGAACAGGCGGGGGTAGGTACTACTGTTTGGCAATGTTCGGTACAACGAGGATAGGAGTTCCGGTACTTTATCCGGACGCGAGGGGATTGGAAAGGATTTTTAATCATTACTAAGATTGACTTAGTACTAATCGGCAATCTAGAATCGACAATTCCATTATGGAAGAATCTTCAACGCTCCAGTACGAGAGTCCGCGTACTAGACCTGCCGACTCCGGGCTCATTCGAATTGTCATCGCTGACGACCATCCGATCTTTCGCGACGGCCTTCGCAAGCTGCTAAGCCTTGAAGAGGATTTCGAAGTGGTCGGAGAAGCTCGGGATGGAAATGAAGTCATCGATTTGATGCGTGAGAAAGACCCGAACGTCCTGCTGCTCGACCTTCGGATGCCCGGGATGGATGGATTGTCGGTACTCCAGAACTTGAAGAGCTCCGGTTGCCGCAGCAAGATCATCATCCTTACCGCTTCCGAAGACAAGAATGAATTTGTGCAGGCGATGAAGCTCGGGTGTTCGGGCATAGTGCTCAAGCAGACTGCGACGGAACTGCTATACAAGAGCATCAGAAAGGTCAACGCCGGGGAGATCTGGCTCGACTCGCATACGACGGCTGCTGTCATGCGGCAGTTCGCATCGCCGGGTCGCGTGGGCGTGGCCGATCGCAAAGGGCGCGAACGGAGCCCCCTCAGCCAGCGCGAGCGGGAAATCGTAGCGCTGGTGGCGCAGGGTTTCAAGAACAAGGAAATTGCGGAGAAGATATTTATCAGCGAGCAGACGGTAAAGAACCACCTGCACAACATTTTCGACAAGCTTGGCGTGTCGGACCGCCTGGAACTGGCGCTGTACGCCATTCACAAGGGCTTCCACAGCGAGTTGGAAGCCTGAACCTCCCCGGGGCGGGACCCGCGCCGCCCCGCTTCTTACCCCAAGCTGTCCATCGCCTCGCGAAAAGCAAACCAGTTTTCGTGTAAATGCTGCCTGTTTTTGGTCCCGTTAAGAACCACGCCGCGAAAATCGTGCCGCAGAACGAAAGCAAATGCCTGTTTTTTGCCGATCGATTCGGACTCGTAAAGCATTTTTCCCATGGCGAAGGGACGGTTCGCTATCACAAGCATGTTTCGCGCCGCGGCGGCCTCAATCGCGCCTGCGAATGATCGGTTGCTCCAGTTGAACGGAAGCTGTATGAGGGAATACCGCTGGCACGCTACCGAATTCGCGGCCGATTCGACATCGCTTACGCTCGCGCCCAGCACCGAAATCCCGAGAGATGCGGCGTAATCCCACGCTCGCGCCAGGTCATCGCTTCGCAGCACTTCGGGCGTGGTTTTGTGAAGCTGGAGCACGTCGATTGAGCCGAGGCGCGCGAGGCTCAAATCGAGGCTGCGTCTGAGCGCGTCGAAGGAGTGATCCACATACGGCTCGGTCTTCGCCGCGTCCCAGTGCTCTCCGAATTTCGTCGCGACGGTCAGTTCCCGGCGCTCGGAATTTGTGAGCGATTTGAGAAAAAAGCCGAGCCGCTCCTCGCTTGTGCCGTAAGACGGTGCGGTATCGAAGTAGCGGATGCCGAGTTCCCTGGCATATTCCAGTAGAGAAATGGCCTCGGGCCCGGAGGGCACCTCACCCGGCACATGCCCCCACCTGCGTCCGATTCCGACCAGTCCCAACCCGAACTGTTTCATAGACTCCCATATTAGTTCGGATAAGGGACGCGGCGCGCTACCGCGTTTTCCGGCAGCACATACAGCGCTCAGGGGATATGATGCGCTCTGCGTTTCGTCCTATGTTGAAGGTGTTATGAAAATCGTCTTCAGCGACCTCGACGGGACCCTTCTTCATCTGCAAACATATTCGCCCGAAGCGGCACGGCCCGCCCTGGACTCTCTCAAGGTCCAGGGCATCCCGCTGGTCTTCTGCACCAGCAAAACGCGCGCTGAAGTGGAACTCTGGCGCGAGCGGCTCGGGAACACGCATCCTTTCATAGTCGAGAATGGCGGCGCCATCTTCGTGCCGAAAGGGTACTTCGGCAAGCGGGTGCGCGGCGCGGTCAGCCGCGGCGATTACGATGTCATCGAACTGGGGACCCCGTATTCCGATCTGGTTGAGGACCTTCGGTCGGCATCGGCCGAGTCGGGGTGCCGGATCCTGGGCTTCAACGACATGACAGTCGCGGATATCAGCATTCGCACGCTGCTGCCGGTGCACCAGGCCGAACTGGCGAAGCGCCGCGAATACGATGAGCCGTTTGTGATCCTCGGGGAGGGAACGCATAACCTGCTGCTTGCGATTGAAAAGCGTGGCCGGCAGTGGACGCGCGGCGATCGTTTTTATCACATCACCGGCGGCAACGACAAAGCCAAAGCGGCAGAGCGGCTTACCGCGCTGTACCGGAAAGAGCACCGTAAAATCACGACGGTGGGCCTCGGCGACGGACATAATGACATCGCGTTCCTCAGCGCCGTCGATACGCCGATCGTCATCCGTTCGCCGTATGCCGCGGTGCTGAAGAAAGCGGTGCCGAACAGCCTGGTAACGCGGGCGCCCGGACCGCACGGCTGGAACGAGGCGATCCTCGACGTGCTCCAGGGCGAAATTCCGATCGCGGTTTAGCTGCTCAAACCGCTCCGTTGGAAAGCTGTGAAAGAATTCTGGGGACACGCCTGCGATCCTCTGGATGCAACCGATGCGTCGTATCCAGCCCGGAGCGTCCCCGGATTCTTTCACAGCCCCTTGCGGTCGCGGCTCGGAAACGCCATGGGCCGCGCCGCGACTGCGAGGGAATTAGAGTTGCGAGGTCTGGATGACTGCCGCCGGGTGGTTCCACACCTCCGGCTTGATCAGCATTCCGAAGCCCGGCAGATCCGGCGCGCGCACGAAGCCGTTCTTCGGCACGATCAGATTTTCGATCATCCTGGCCCAATCCGATTCGTAGTAACGCTGAACGCTCTCCTGAATCCACACGTTGGTGGAGGCTGTGGTGAGGTGCGTGGATGCGTAGAACAGCAGCGGGCCACCGGCGGTGTGCGGCGCGATGGGGAGCTGATAGCTCTCCGCCATGGTCGCGATCTTGCGCGCCTCACTCAGTCCGCCGCACCAGCACACGTCAAACATCACGTACTTCGCCGCGCGCGATTCCAGCAGGTCCAGGAACTGATACCGGCCGGCCATGCGTTCGCTGATCGTGAGCGGCAGCGGCGTTGCCTGCGCCAACTCGCGGTACTGGGCGAAGTTGCCGGGGAGCAGCATGTCTTCGAGCCACATCGGCTTGTACGGTTCCAGCGAGCGTGCGATGCGAACGGCCGAGGTCAGGTTCCAGTTGCTGTGGAACTCGATCGCAATCTCTATGTCATTGCCGAATGTATCGCGCAGTTTGCGTATGGGGACCAGCGCCTGTTCGATGTCCGCGTTGGAGACGTACTCGTGGCGGTTGCGCGCGGCGGCGCCATCGAACGGCCACACCTTGATGGCCTTCACTCCATAGCCGTCGATCAGCTCGCGCATGATCTTCTCGGGGTCGGTGAGGAAACTGTACTTGTGCGGAAAGCACGTGTTGTAGACGCGCACTTCCGGGTTTGACCGGCCGCCGATGAGGCGGTAGACGGGCACGTTGAGCATCTTGCCGAGCAGGTCCCAGAGCGCCAGGTCTACCGCGCTGAGCGCCCGCATCTCCGCTCCGCCGGTCACCTGGTAGTCGAACGCCCGGTAGAGCGTCGCCCAGATCCGGTCGATGTCGCGCGGGTCGCGGCCGAGCAGGGCGGGGGCGACGCCCGAGTGAATCGCAGCGGCCTCCACGGGGTTGCGCGGGTAGGTCTCGCCGATTCCGATGTGCCCGGAATCGGTGTGTACGCGGACCCACGTCCAGTGCGGGCCCCAAGGCGCATCCTCGCGGCGCTTCCAGTAAACGGTGTCGATGCGAGTGACTTTTGTGCCCGCGGCCTGCGCCCAGGCGGCGCGAAGCGCCAGCGGCCCCCCGAGCAGGAACGCGCGGCGCGGCATCCGGCGGTTGTGGCGATCTTCCATCTGTGTGAGGATACACGCCAGGCGCACGCCACGGCAAGCCTCGAGGGTCTTTATACTGGAGACAACAAGGGGGGCTTTGGTGGCCATGGGAACCATCAGGCAATTTCGTAATCCGAAACTCTCGCTTTGGCAATCGGCGGTGGATGCGGTTGCGGTCGAACGAACGGGCGCGGCGGGACGGCCCGATATCGAGGATGCCATCGTGGGCGCAGCCACCGAACTCGCGTCCGGAATCGAAAGCGGCGCGGAGGCTCCGCGCCTCACGTCGTTGGTGAGCCCTGGGGCAACGGATCTATCCGGCGCCGTACTTCACTGCGCAAAACTCGCGATGGCGTTGGGCGAAGCCAAAGCCGCGGCGCGTGCCCGCGATGAAGAACGACTCGAAGCGGAACTCGACCCGGACTCCGGGCCGTGCGATCCGGACTGGCTCGAAATCGCGGAGAAGTACGCGGGGCGGCTTGTGTTTCATCTCGGCGACGTGCCATACCGGCGGCACCATGCGCCCGGGGATTTCGTCATTGAGGACGCACTGAATGCGGATGCGCGAATCGCGGTTGTTTCGCAGTTGGGAACAGGCGTCGAGGGCGCCGCTCGAGTGATGAAACAGATCGCCGCAAGGAAGCCCGATGTCTTGCTTCACCTCGGTGACATTTACTATTCAGGCACTCCCGCCGAGGTGGATCGGTACTTCCTGAAACCGCTCCGGGAGCATTTCGACCTTTCCAATACCCGCTGCTTCTCCCTGTGCGGCAACCACGACGCATATTCGGGCGGTTCCGGCTATTACGAAACGCTCCTTCCCGAGTTGTCGCAGCCGGCGAGCTATTTCTGCCTTCGCAATCACGACTGGCAATTCATCGCGCTCGATACGGGCCTGCACGATCGCATCCCCGGGCGCGGGCCGACCTACCTCGAGCAGTCCGAGGTCGAGTGGCTGCGCGATAAACTGCAAACATCCGGCGGAAGGAAGACCGTGCTGCTCTCTCACCACCAGCTCTTCTCGGCATACGAGACCATAGGCGACACCTACTACAACACAAGTCTGTACCCGCAGGTCGCCGGACCGCTCGAGCATGTCTCGTTGTGGCTCTGGGGACATGAGCATCAGTTCGCGGTTTACGAAGAGTTCGATGCGCTCAAGCCCGGTTTGGCACGGGCGCGCTCAATCGGCCGCGGCGTGCAGGACGCGCCCGCGGCCCAGGTTTTCCCAGAGGTGCGGCTGAAGCATTCCGCGGATCTGAAGGAAGACGTGTATGCCTACGCGATCATGGAACTCAAGGGCGCGGGAGCGCGCGTCGGGTACTTCCTGTCCACCGACGACAGCACGCCCGTGTACGAAGAGACGATCGGAGCCGCGGCGTTGCGGGCGAGCTAAACCGCTTGCTTACGCGCGCGGCCCAGTAACGACGGATTGATGCGCAGCGTGATCCTATGATATACCTCGGTTTCCTGAGTCATGAACCGCCGCAAATTCCTCGAACTCACCGCAGCCGGCGCCGCCACCGCGTCCGCTCAGCAGAAGACCGAAACCGTGGTGGCCTCTGCAACACGGGACGAGACTCCTCGCGTCGCGATCGTCCTTTCCAGTTTTACGGGTTCGGAAGACCATGACGGGACCAAGCTTAAGGGGCTCGCCGACCCGCAGCCTGTTACGGCCGACCTCACGGGCGCGCAGATCGACGCCATGGTGCGGAAGGCCATCGAGCTCGGCGTGACGCCGAAGGGCGGGCTGGATACGGTGGTCGGACCCGACGAATGGGTCGTGATCAAGCCGAACATTGTCGCGTGTCACGGGTTGGGCCCGGACGACAAGGACGGAGGCGTTCACCACCCTTACATCCCGGGCACGGTGACGGACCTCCGCGTGGTCGAGAGCCTGATCAGGTATCTCGTCGAGCATAAGTGCGGCGCGCGCGTAACCATCGCCGAGGGCTCGGGCGAGTGGCTGCCGAAAGAACGTTCGAAATCCGCCGTGGACGGATGGACAACCGACTGGGGCGGCGCATTTGGCGGGCTCAGCTATCGCAAGATGATCGACGAGTTCGCGAAAAAGTACTCCGGTATTCAGTTCGAAATCGTTGACCTCAACTTCGACGGCACTGTCGAGATGCCCTCGCCGGCAAACCCTCAGCGCAGCTATCATGTGCCCAAGACAATCCAGCAGTGCGACCGCCTGATCAGCGTCGCTCCGCTCAAAACACATCTCCTGACCGGCGTCTCAGCCACGATGAAGAACTACGTCGGCATCGCGCCCGGGTCGAAGTACGGGTTCCCGAAGGACGCTCTGCACAAGCTGGGCCCTATGGAGCAGACCATTGTGGAGCTGTTCAGCTTCCATCCAGCGGACTACGCGATAGCGGGCGGGTGTTGGGGCATCGGCGGCGACGGGCCGTTCGCTCCCGGCGGGGTGAGCGTTCACCACAATGTAATCCTGGCGGGAGCGAGCGCGGTGGCCGTCGATGCGGCCGGCGCTTCCATAATGGGTTTCAAGCCGGAGGACATCAAGTACTTCGGCCTCGCGGAACGCAGGGGGTTCGGAGGCTCCGACACTGACCTGATCTGGACTCGCGGCAACGATATCGAACAGGCGCGGCGGGATTTCCGCAAGCCCTGAACGTACACAGCCGGGCCGCGACCGCCAGGGAGCGGTGTGTATGAGATAACGAAGAAAAGGGCGCCATGCAAATCGGATTTCACACGGACGCATTCAACAGCAGCTACTGGAACTTCGAGCAGTGTCTTCAGTGGGCGAACCGGAACGGCCTGAAGTACATTGAGTGCGGCAGCATAGACGGAGTGAGTTGGATCCACGGCCTCGGCTACCAGCCGCACATCGCGCTCTGGGAAGATCCGCTGATGCTGCGCCGCAAGATGGAGGGCTACAGCGTCCAATTCTCGCAGCTCGATGCCGCGTTCCCGCTCTCGCGGCCCGAGGGCGCAACGCTCGGAGTCGAGTACATCCTGCATACCATGCGATGGGCCAAGCTCACGGGCTGCCCGAGAATCGACACGACGGACGACCGCGACAAGCCCGCCGGCGCCACGGACCGCGAGGTGCTCGACCACATGCGCGGAATCTACAGGCAGGTGCTGCCGCTTGCCGAAGCGTACGGCATCACGATCAACATAGAGCCGCACGGCTACTACACCACGCGCCCCGACTTCATGGCCGAGATGCTCTCGTTCGCCGATTCACCTTTCCTGCGCATGAACATGGATACGGGGAACACGTTCATCGCCGGGCAGGACCCGGTCGCCTTCCTGGAGCGCTTCAAAGACAAGGTCAACCACGTACACATCAAGGACGTGAGCCCGAGCCTCGCCGCGGCGATGTGGGGCGAACTGACCGGAATCGCGGTGAGCCAGTGCGCGATCGGCGACGGCGTGAATGCCGGGAACATTCGCCGCTGCCTGTCGATCCTCGCGGCGAATGGCTACGACGGTGTGCTCAGCCTGGAGTGTGAAGGGCAGGGAGGTCCGATGATCGAAAGGAGCCTCGCCTGGATCCGTGAGGCAATGGCGGGAATCAAAGCAGTATGCGCGGATACAACGGGCTAGGCGGCGGTGTACCGAGCGGGGATCGCGGAGGTCATCGCAGAGCGGCCGGAGGGGCTGCGGAAGCGATGAAGGACCCAGCGCCCGCCTCCGAGCGGTTGCGCGCAATCCTCCCCGACATTTGGGAACTCGTCAAACCGAGGCGGTGGTCCCTTGCTCTCGGCTTCGTCCTCATCGCGATCAACCGGGCGGCGGGTCTGGTTCTGCCGGCGTCCACCAAGTACCTCATAGACGACATCATCGGCAAGCGGCATCTCGAGATGCTTGTCCCGCTCGTGGCCGCCGTGCTGGCCGCCACCGCCGTGCAGGGCGTAACGTCGTTCTCGCTCACTCAGATACTCTCGAAATCCGCGCAGCGGCTGATAGCGGAACTGCGGCGCAAGGTGCAGGCCCATGTGGGCAGGCTGCCCGTCGCTTATTACGATTCGAACAAGACCGGCGTGCTTGTCTCGCGGATCATGAGCGACGTGGAGGGCGTGCGCAACCTGGTCGGCACGGGACTGGTCGAGTTCCTCGGCGGACTGGTAACAGCCGTGATCGCGCTCGTCGTCCTGCTGCGGATCAACGCCCTCATGACTGTGATCGCAATCGGGCTGATCGGCGCGTTCATGCTTTTCCTGAAGCGCGCATTCGGCACCGTACGCCCCATTTTCCGCGAACGCGGGCGCATCAACGCCGAGGTCACCGGACGGCTCACGGAATCGCTCGGCGGCGTGCGCGTGGTGAAGGGCTACCATGCGGAAGCGCGCGAGGCCGAGGTCTTCTCGGGCGGAGTCGAGCGGCTGCTCGACAACGTGGTGAAGACGCTCACCGCCACGTCGATGATGAGTCTTTCGGCCACCCTGCTGCTTGGCGTTGTGGGCGCGCTCGTGATGTACGCCGGCGCGCGCCAGATCGTCGCGGGCACGCTCACGCTCGGCGGCTTCGTTACCTTTACCGCGTTCCTTGCGTTCCTCGTCGCGCCGGCCTTCCAGATCGTCGGCATCGGCACGCAACTGACGGAAGCCATCGCCGGGCTGGAGCGTACGCGCGAGGTGCTGGGCGAATCGCCCGAGGACCGTGACCCCCACCGGACCGTGGCTATGGGGCCGATCCGCGGCGAGGTCGTCTTCGACAGCGTCGGTTTCGGCTACGAGGACGGCAAACCCGTGCTGCACGATGTATCCTTCGAAGCGCGCCCCGGTACGGTCACCGCGCTCGTGGGCTCGTCCGGCTCCGGCAAGTCGACCATCATCGGGCTGATCGCCGCGTTTCACACGCCTGACACAGGCCAGGTCCGCGTGGATGGCGCCGACCTCTCGACTGTGCGTCTCGATTTCTACCGCACACAGCTCGGTGTAGTGCTTCAGGACACGTTCCTCTTCGATGGGGCGATCCGCGAAAACGTCGCATTCGCAAGGCCCGGCGCCACCGGGGAACAGTTTATCGAGGCCTGCCGGATCGCGCGAGTGGACGAGTTCGCCGAGGCGTTCGAGAAGAAATACGACACCGTGGTCGGCGAGCGTGGCGTGAAGCTTTCCGGAGGCCAGCGGCAGCGCGTCTCGATCGCCCGGGCCATACTTGCCGATCCCCGCATCCTGATTCTCGATGAAGCGACCTCCAGTCTCGACTCCGAATCCGAAGCTTCCATTCAGCAGGGATTGGCCTGGCTGATGCAGGGCCGCACCACCTTTGTCATCGCGCACAGGCTCTCGACCATCCGCCGGGCCGATCAGATCCTGGTGGTCGAGGCCGGGCGCATCGTGGAGCGCGGAACGCACGCCTCGCTGCTCGCGGCAGGCGGGCGGTACTACGATCTCTACACGCGGCAGCACGGCGTGGAAGGGAACCTCTTCCTTGCCCCCGGAGAGGGCGAGGCCGTGCCGGCCGAGGAGGCCTCCGCGACGCCCCATTCCCAGAACGGCAAGACCTCCCTCACCGACGCCATGCGCCTGCTCAAAGGGTAAACCTCGGTACAATATCTGCTTACATGAACACGAAACTCAGAACCGCTGCCATCACCGACGAATTTTGCCCCGACCTCGAAGCCTCAGCCCAGGCAATGGCCGAAATCGGCATGACAGGCGCCGAACTGCGCGTCGTTTTCGGCAAGAATATCCTGGACCTGACCGACGCCGAAGTGGATGCTGCCAAAGCGATAGCAACCGCCAAGGGCCTTGAGGTCATCTCCCTGTCTTCGCCGCTGTTGAAGTGTGTCCTGCCGGACTCCCCTCCTGTGGATAGCCGGTTTCAGCACGATATCTTTGCCTCCAAGCACACGTTTGAGGACCAGCCGCGGCTGGCTCGCCGCGCGTTCGATATCGCGCACAAGACCGGTGCCCGCGTCATCCGGGTCTTCTCGTACTGGCGCACCGTTGATCCCGATCAGTGCTTCGACCGGATCGCGGAGGCGCTCGGCTGCCTCGCACAGGACGCGGCGAAGGAAGACATCGTCATCGGCATCGAGAACGAACACGCCTGTAATGTCTCCACGGGCGCCGACGCCGCGCGCCTCCTCGCGGCCGTGAACCACCCCAACCTCCAGGTGGTGTGGGATCCCGCCAATGCCTATGTGGCCGGTGAGATTCCATTTCCGGATGGTTACCGCGTCATGCCGGCGGGTCGCATCGCCCACGTCCACGCGAAGGATTGCCGACTGGACGGCCACAAACCCGTCTGGGGTCCGCTCGGCACGTGCGATGTCGACTGGAAAGGCCAAATCGCCGCGCTTCTCGCGGACGGCTACAACGGTTGGGTGAGCCTCGAAACCCACTGGCCCGGTCCGAACGGGAACAAGTTCCAGGCAAGCACGATCTGCGGTTGGAACCTGCAAGGCCTGCTCAGCGCCTGAGTTTCTCGAATCACTATTTGCTCACGCGCGCGGCTCCGTACTGAGCCGCGCGCGTGAGCAAGCGGTCTTCACACTACCGGGATATGCTGAAGGTGTAGTCGGCTATGCCGTCCACACCACTTGCGGAATCCGCGCGGCTCGACGAGGACGCGCGGCGGATAAAGAACTGGAAGCGATGGGGGCCGTACCTGGCGGAACGCCAGTGGGCTACCGTCCGGGAAGACTACTCGGCCTCCGGCGACCCCTGGCTGCACTTCCCTCACGCTCATGCCCGCAGCCGGGCGTACCGCTGGGGCGAAGATGGACTGCTCGGCATCACGGACCGCGAATGCCGGCTCTGTTTCGCCCTCGCTCTCTGGAACGAGCGCGACCCCATCCTCAAAGAGCGCCTGTTCGGCCTCACCAATCTCGAAGGCAACCACGGCGAGGACGTGAAGGAGTGCTACTTCTATCTGGATTCCACCCCCACGCACTCCTACATGAAGGCGCTCTACAAGTACCCGCAGTCCGAGTTCCCCTACGAGCGTCTCGTGGAAGAGAACCGCCGCCGCACGCGGCTCGACCCCGAATTCGAGCTCGAGCAGACCGGCATCTTCGACGCGAACCGCTACTTCGACGTCTTTGCCGAGTACGCGAAGGCCGCGCCGGACGACATACTCGTCCGCATCACAATCGCCAACCGCAGGCCTGAAGCCGCGCCCATCCACGTCCTGCCCGTACTCTGGTTCCGGAATACGTGGGCATGGGGGCAGTCGTACGAATCCTCCTGGGGCAGGCCGTCCATCGTCCGCGCCGGGCCCGAATCTATTGAAGCGCGCCACTCCACGCTAGGCACATTCCACTTCGAAGCGGAGAACGCCCCTGCCTGGCTCTTCACTGAAAATCAGACCAACGTGGAACGGCTCTACAATGCTCCGAACTCCACACCGTTCGTGAAGGATGCCTTCCACGACTGCCTCATCCAGGGCCGGGCGGATGCGGCCGGCTTCGACTCCGGCACGAAGGCCGCCGCCCACTACCGGTTCGTGGTCCCTCCCGGCGGAAGCGCGGTGATCCGGTGCCGACTGTTCGAGACGAAAGAGCCGGGCGAATTCGACAGCATCTTCGCCCGCCGCATCGCCGAAGCCAACGAGTTCTACGCTGCGCTCATCCCGCCCGTCCTATCGCACGCCGAGCGGCGCACAATGCGCCATGCCTATGCCGGACTGCTCTGGACTAAGCAGTTCTACCACTACGTCATCG
This sequence comes from Acidobacteriota bacterium, assembly GCA_023436715.1. Lineage (GTDB taxonomy): Bacteria > Acidobacteriota > Terriglobia > Bryobacterales > Bryobacteraceae > Fen-330. The sequence goes on along the minus strand of JAEZIJ010000137.1, from coordinate 3,176 downwards.
CCGAGTGGCTTGAAGGCGATCCCGCCCTTCCGCCGCCCGAGGTGCGAAAGAGCGGCCGCAACCACGACTGGCCGCATCTCTTCAACCGCGACATCCTCTCGATGCCGGACAAATGGGACTTCCCCTGGTACGCCGCCTGGGACCTTGGATTTCACATGCTCCCGTTCGCTTCTCTCGATCACCACTTCGCAAAAGAGCAGCTTGTCCTGCTGCTCCGCGAATGGTACATGCACCCGAACGGGCATATCCCCGCTTACGAATTCAACTTCTCCGATGTCAACCCGCCCGTGCACGCCTGGGCTGCGTGGCGGGTCTACAAAATCGACGCTGCGAGAGGCCGGCGCGACCGCCGCTTCCTGGAACGCGTATTTCAGAAGCTCCTGCTGAACTTCACCTGGTGGGTCAACCGGAAAGACCCAGCGGGCAACAATCTCTTTACCGGCGGCTTTCTGGGCCTCGACAACATTGGCGCGTTCGACCGCTCAACCCCGCTTCCGAACGGCGGGCACCTCAACCAGGCGGACGGCACCGCGTGGATGGCGTTCTACTGCTCCACCATGCTTTCCATCGCGCTCGAACTGGCCTGTGAAGACCCGGTCTACGAGGACCTGGCCTCGAAGTTCTTCGAACACTTCGTCGCCATAGCAGATGCCATGAACACACTCGGCGGCACGGGCCTTTGGGACGAAACGGACGGCTTCTACTACGACCAGATCAGGCTCGATGGTCACGTGATTCCGCTGCAGCTGCGGTCGATGGTCGGGATCATCCCGCTGTTCGCAGTCGAGATCCTCGAAGAAGACAGGATCGACCGGCTGCCCGGCTTCTCCAAGCGTATGCGCTGGTTCCTGGAGCACCGCAAGGACCTTGCCGCGCAGATCTCTTACCTGACCGCAACGTCCATAGCGGGGCACCGCCACCGCCTGCTGGCCATCCCGTCCCGGGAACGGCTAACGCGCGTTCTGCGCTATCTGCTCGACGAGAACGAGTTTCTCTCACCTTACGGAATTCGCTCGCTCTCCAGGATCTACAAGAACGAGCCGTACGTTTTTCGCGCCAATGGCCAGGAGTACCGTGTTGCTTACACTCCGGGCGAATCCGATTCCGGCCTGTTCGGCGGCAACTCGAACTGGAGAGGCCCCGTCTGGTTCCCGCTGAACTACTTACTAATCGAGTCGCTCGAACGCTACCACCACTTCTACGGCGACAGTTTGCAGGTAGAGTGCCCTACCGGATCGGGAAATACTGCGACCCTCGGCGAGGTCGCGTGCCACATCGCAGCCCGCTTGCGGCGCATCCACACGCCGGACGAAAACGGCCGCTGCGCCTGGCAGGGCGGGGAAGACCGCTACCGCACAGATCCCTGGTGGCGCGACCTCACCCTCTTCCACGAATACTTCGACGGCGACACCGGCCGCGGCCTCGGCGCAAGCCACCAGACCGGCTGGACCGCCCTCGTCACGCGCCTCCTCACCGACGCCGCGCGGACGAGACAGGCTCCGATTCAGCTCGCCGAATAGTAATCGGGATAGAGCGTCTTCAGACACTCCGGGCAAATGCTGTGGCTGAAGGAAATATCCGCACGATGCCTGAAATAGGCCTCGACCTGCGTCCAGTAACCTTTGTCGTCCCGGATTTTTTTGCAGTTTGCGCAAATCGGCAGCAACCCGCTGAGGGTTTTCACTTCGGCGAGTGCGCCCCGAAGTTCCGCGATCAGCCGCTCGCGCTCCATGGTCGCGCGTTGGCGCTCGGTGACGTCGCGTTGGACGCCCCACGCACGCACCAAATATCCGCTTTCCACGATGCCTGTGAAACTGGACGCGACGCAGCGTGGTTCAGCCCCCGCGATCTCGGCCATGAATTCGGTTTCCAAACTCCGGTAGCCGGAGCGGACGAATTCCAGCAGCAGATCGGCCACCGCGGGCTTCGAGCGAATCACCTGCGACAGCGTCGAGCCGATCACCTCGCCGGCCTTTTCCCAACCGTGCATGCGCGCGAAGGCGTCGTTGCACTCGGCGACATACGCGTGATCGAGTAGCAGCCGGGCCTGCTCTACCTCAGGCAGAGCGCTCGAAACCGGCTGCGCCGTCTCCACGCGGCATATCCCCTCGGAACCGTTCGCAACGAATGCGCGGTAGCGTTCATCGCTGCGGCGCAGGGCCGCCACTGTCTCCCGCAGCCTTTCGTTCGCAATCCGGAGCTTCTCCTCGCTCTTAGCCAGATTCCGGAAAAGCAGGTCGTACGGCCTCATTACCCCGGTGACGATGATGGCCCGGTAAACGAAACAGAACGCGGCGAACCGCAAGAGGTGACCCGCGACGTTCGTCGAGCCGTAGACGTCCGTGTAGAACGTGAATGCCAGCTCCCCCGCCGCGGCCAGAGCGATCGCCGCCACCAACTGCGCCACAACTGAGCGGTCAAACTCAGCGCGGCGCCGCGCGAGCAGCAATGCCGAAGCGGCGAACATCAGGATGATGGCGTATTCGCTGAATATCTTGAAACGGGTCAGGCCCACGCCCTCGATGTAGCAGGCAGGAAAGACGCCCCGGGCGAAGATCGCTGCCAGCAACCCGGCCGTCCCCGCGGTGTATAGGCCGAGCGCCGCGCCGGGGTTCAGCTTTCGGGTCAGGAACAGCGGGGCAACCAGGAATGACAGGCTTTGAACGTAGCGCCCTGCGATCCACAACTGGGTCGGCAGGTCGGAGCCGGCGTTCGGGATCACATTCATGCCTTTGTACGACAGGGTGTGCGCTGCGTCGATGGCTCCGACAAACAGCGATGAGATGCCGATCAGCAGGACGTAGTGGTTGTCCAGAAATCGCCGCGCGTTCCAGGCGAGGAAAAAGACGCCCCAGGCCACGGCAATGGTGAACAACTCCACCAGGCTGTGAAACAACAGGTGGCTCGCGAGCCTGGACAGGCAGAGACCAAGCAGCAGCAGCCCTCCAACGAGGGCAGGGGCCCGAACGCTCTCATATCTATGCAGGTCTGCCATCGCCAAGCCGCAAGGCCAGATTATACCAACGCGCGCTCTATATTCGTCCAGGTTGCGAATTGCGCCACGTAAAATATGACTGAAGTGGCACCTGTTGCGCCAACTAAGAATGTGACCGAAACGTGTGAGCTGCACAGAGCTGCCGTGAACTGCCGAACACTCCGGCAGAATGGACATGCAC
>JAEZIJ010000121.1 GCA_023436715.1 Acidobacteriota bacterium | reverse complement strand
GCCGAACCTCTACCACCCGATGCTGCTCCTGTAGGGGCCGGGCATGCCCGGCCCGCCGCGCGGCGGCGGTCCATACAAATGCTGCGACTTCGCCGCTTTCCGCTTCTTCGCCCACTGCTCCTTCACGACCTGCCGCGCGCGCCCGAGTGCAAGCGAATCCTCGGGAACGGCCTCGGTAATCACCGAACCCGCCGCCACATAACTTCCCGCGCCGATCTCCACCGGCGCGACTAACGTCGAGTTGCTGCCGATAAACGCGCCGTCGCCGATCTTTGTCGGATGCTTCGCCGCCCCATCGTAGTTGCAGGTGATCGTGCCCGCGCCCACATTAACCCCGGCGCCGATCGTGGCGTCTCCCAGATAAGCCAGGTGTTGCGATTTCGACCGGGAGCCGATTCGCGACTTCTTGACCTCGACGAAATTCCCGACCTGCGCCCCGCTCCCGAGATGCGCGCCCATCCTCAGCCGCGCATAAGGGCCCACGCGCGCGCCGGTTTCCAACTCCGAGGATTCCACGCAAGTGAACGGCGCCACTTCGCAACCCTGCGCCAGCCGCGAGTCGCGGACGATCGAGCAGGCTCCGATCCGGCAGTCTTCGCCGATCACCGTCTCCCCGAGAATTCGCGCGAAGGGCTCGATCATAGTGTCCATTCCGATTCGAACACCGGAGTCGATTGTGACCGTCTCCGGCTTCTCGATCGTCACGCCCTCGATCATCAGTTCCCGTGTCTTGCGATCGCGCAGTATGCGATCCACCACCGCGAGCTCGGCGCGGGTATTGATGCCCAGTACCTCGGCCGGATCCTCCAGAAGGAACGGCCGCACCACGTGGCCCGCGCGCCGCATAATTCCGACGACGTCGGTCAGGTAGTATTCACCTGCTGGGTTGTCGGTCCGGATCTCGCCGATGTGCTTCCAGAGCAGTTCGCCGCGGAAGCAGTAAATCCCGGAGTTGATCTCTCGCACGGCGAGCTCATCCGGTTTCGCCGCCTTCTGCTCCACAATGGCTCGAACGCAGCCCTTCTCGTCGCGCAGAATGCGGCCATAGCCGCTCGGGTCGTCCAGCTTCGTCGTGATGACGGTGCCCGCGGCATCGCTCGCGCGCTCGGTTTCGATCAACCGCCGCAGCGTTTCCACCGAGAGCAGGGGACAGTCGCCGTAAAGCACCACCAGCAGGCCCGGAACGCCCGCCAGCCGCTCGCGGCACACCATCACGGCGTGACCCGTCCCGCGCTGCTCCGTCTGACGGATGCACTGAACGCCGCGCCCCGTTGCGACCGCTTCCACCTGTTCCGCCTGGTTGCCGGTCACCACAAACACGCGGTCCGGCGAAGTCACGGCGAGCGAGGCCGATACCACGTGCTCGATCAGCGGCATGCCGCCCGCGTGGTGCAGTACCTTCGCCCGCTTCGATTTCATGCGCGTGCCGAGTCCGGCCGCGAGAATTACTACAGTGATGGGTGTCTCCATGTCCGATGCAGCCAATACGATTATGAAGCTTCTGCCGCTTTCGGGCGGGCTGCGATTCTTCGCATCCGGCCCTCGCGGGCGAGTTCCAGTGCCAGCGCGGCCACCGCTTCGGTGTCGTGCCGCACCTTCTCGTCCTCTTGCAGCAGATCGCGCCCGATTACTTTTACGCCCAGCCCGCGCAGCCGCTCCACGTCGTTCTCGACCGGCCGCGAGTGCTGCGTCGCATACTTCCGGAGCATCGCATCGCTGATCGGCCGCGTATTCAGAACCGCATAATCCAGCAGCTTGAGGCCGGCGTGTTCGTAGATGGTAGCGACGTGGTCGGCGGCCGTGAACCCTATGGACTCGCGCGGCTGCCACATCAAATTCACCATGTATGCCTTGATAGCGGGCGAGGCCGCGACCGCTTGCGGAATGCCATCCACCAACAGATTCGGTACCACGCTCGTGAACAGCGATCCCGGCCCGAGTGTGATCAGATCGGCTCGGGCGATCGCGTCGAGCGTCTCCGAAAGCGGCATGCACTTTTCCGTGAGTGAGATTGTCCGGATGCGCGACCGGCTGCGGCTGATGCGTGTCTCGCCGCGCACCGTGGTTCCGTTCTCCAGTTTCGCTTCGAGCGCGACGTTGGCGGCCGTGGCCGGATAGATCCGGCCCGCGATGGCCAGCACCTCCGAGGAGACCTTCACAGCCTGGGCGAAGTCGCCGGTGATATGGCTCAAGGCGGTGAGAAACAGGTTGCCGAAGCTGTGGCCCCTCAGCCCCCGGCCGCTCGCGAACCGGTATTGAAACAGACGTGAGAGCAGCGCCTCGTCTTCCGAAAGCGCCACCATGCAGTTCCGGATATCGCCCGGAGGCAAAACCTTAAAATCCCTGCGCAGCCGCCCGGAACTGCCGCCATCGTCAGTCACCGTGACCACGGCCGCGATGTCCACCCTTGGTTCGCGCTGCTGTGAGAACGGCTTCAGCCCGTGGAGCATTGCCGAAAGGCCTGTTCCCCCGCCCATCGCCACAATCCGCAGAGGCGGATCGCGACGTTCGGGTGGTTCTAGCCCCTGCTCTTCCATACGATCAGTGTAACCAATCGTGGGGCAAGTGGAAGTCCGTGGCTTGGGACTTGTATCAGGGCACGGCTTCAGCCGTGCCGCAAGCCCTTGCCAAGCCATGGGCTTTAGCCCCCGGCATGCCGCAGTCAGGGGCTAAAGCGGGGCGTCCACGCCCGCCCCACTTACCTCGATTCGGGGTGAAGCAGATCCAGCAACGGCGAGAGTTGGCCGATTTCCGCGAAGTCCGGGTCGTTCCTTGCCGCCGTTCGGTTGCGAGGTTGGAGTTCGATTGCACGCTTGAGGTTGACGTACGCGCCCTGAAGATCTCCGCAGAGCCCGCGGCACAGCGCAAGGGCGTAGAACAGGTGGTCCGCTTTCGGCGTCTGGGCGAGCGCCAGCAACAGATGACGCTCCGCCTGTTCGAACCGGCGCTCATTCATCAATGCGACAGCGTAGTCGTAATGTTCATCGGCGGTGCGCAATTGTACTTCGGGGCGCGTCAGCCGCTTCGCGCACATTTTCGCGTGCAGGCTGGCCGAATGCGCCATCTCGCGAGACGGTCCCTTGGCCGCCCGCTCGAAAAGCGCTACAGCCAGGGCGAAGCTCCGGCTGTTGAACGCGTGAACGGCCTGCTCGTAAAGCTCCGATTGCGCTTCGGCGTCCGGCGCCGTGTCCGGCGCTTGCGCTGCCACAGCCGAGGTCCCGCCGCCGGGCTCCGCGTTTTCCTGACCGGGTCGATTAGCCGCTTTCTTCATAGGCGCACTCTTTTGCTTGGGCACCGTAGCCATAATATTTGCCGCAAGAAGGTTATTATCAAATATTCACGTGTTTTGCAAGACCGCGGGCCGCCCGGCCTGCTCGCTCAAACACTCCCGGCGCGGGCACACCGCAGCTCTTTTCGTGACCAGCTTCGTACATGGTATCGCGGTGGGAGACGCGTTGGGGATCAGGCGATCTGCTGCTCCTCGTCATCGTAAACCGGCGCCGATTCGAGATCCTCTGCCTCGAGGATCTGCCGGCAATCCAGACAGCACACATAATCGACGCCATCGCGGCGCGCGATTACCTCTGTTCGCGAATGCTTGCAGATGGGTTCCATAGCGACAAACTTACCCTTATTGTATTCAAGAAGGTGCGCTTGTCAAGAACTCATAGTGTTGCATTCTCAAGCAGTTCGAGCCCCCCGATCGGGTACAATTCCAGTAGATGATCGGCGGGCGTGCAACCCGTCCCGATCCGTCAGAAAATGCCGTTAAATTCACCCGAAATCGTAGACGTCAGCGCGGCGAGTCTCGACCGCCAATTGGAGGAAATCCCGGACCGGCCCGCCGTGTTCCAGATATGGCCTCGCCAGGGCGCGCCGTATCTCGCTCGCACGAGCGTTCTGCGCCGCCGCCTGAAACGCTTGCTGGGAGAACGCGCCGCGGCCAGCCGGATTCTGAATCTGCGCGCCGTTGCCTCGCGAGTGGAGTATTGGCTCACCGGCTCGCGGCTTGAAGCAAATCTGTTGTTTTACGAACTCGCGGTTCGGCACTTCCCCGACACGTACCTCAAGCTGCTGAAGCTGCGCATGCCGCATTACGTCAAAGTGATCCTGTCGAATCCGTTCCCTCGAACGCAGGTCACCGCGCGGCTGGGCGGCAGTTCGCTCTACTTCGGTCCGTTTCGAACGCGTGCCTCGGCCGAGCAGTTCGAAAGCCAGGTGCTCGACCTGTTCCAGGTACGCCGCTGCCAGGAGGATCTCGAGCCGCGTCCCGATCACCCCGGCTGCATTTACGGCGAGATGAACATGTGCCTGCGACCCTGCCAGCAGGCAGTCAGCCGCGAGGAGTACCGCAGCGAGGTGGATCGCCTGGTGCAGTTTCTCGAGACTGAAGGACGTTCGATGACCGAGCCGCTCGCCGCATCGCGCGACCGCCTGAGTGAAGAAATGGATTTCGAAGCGGCCGCGCGCCAGCACAAACAGCTCGAAAAAATCCAGCAGGTCTTGCGGCTTCGCGATGATCTTGTGCGCGAGATCGGGCGGCTGCAAGGTGTCGCCGTAGCGGCGTCGGCCGCGCCGGGAGCCGTCGAACTCTGGTTCGTCGTGGGCGGTTGCTGGCAGCCCCCGGTGCGCTTCGGATTCGAGGTAGTTGAAGGTAAGACGGTTTCGATCGATCACCGGTTGCACGAAGTAGTAGCCGGCCTCAATCCCCGCAAAGCCGGTGTGCGCGAACGGCAGGAGCACCTCGCCCTTCTCGCGCGGTGGTATTACTCGACCTGGCGCGACGGCGAGTGGCTCGCGTTCGAGGACTTCGACCGCGTACCCTACCGCAAACTCGTGCGGGCCATCTCCCGAATCGCCGCGCCCTCGCACAGCGAGAACTCTGAAACGAATTTCGGCCTGCGGCATCTTTAATACATGCGGCCAAACATCCGCCATTTCATCATTGCCGGCCTGGCGTTGCTCCTGGCCGGTTGCGGCACTACAAGAATCGGCCGGATTCTTGAAGAGCCCAACCGCTATCACAACCGCACCGTGCGCGTGGACGGCCGCGTCGAGCGCTCTTTGGGCGCGGTGATCGCTGGAGTCTACCAGGTGGATGACGGCAGCGGAAAAATCTACGTCGTCTCGAATCGTCCGGTACCGCGCAAAGGAGCGGCGGTGAGCGTGAAGGGCCGCGTCATGAACGGCATCACGGTCGGAGCGCGGTCGTTCGGCACCGCCATTCAGGAAGAGAACCACCGCGTGCACTGAGCGGGCCAACGTGGGGCAGGCGTCCACGCCTGCGGCGGGTCTCCCTGTCAAGCCAAATAACGAGGTGACCGAAACGGGGGTTGTTGAGCCACGTAAAAACATGACCGAACGCGCCGGCGTTTTCTCCTCTCGGTAAAGTGAAATCGATTCCCTGGGGAGTCGCGCTCC
>JAEZIJ010000118.1 GCA_023436715.1 Acidobacteriota bacterium | reverse complement strand
GGAGCGCGACTCCCCAGGGAATCGATTTCACTTTACCGAGAGGAGAAAACGCCGGCGCGTTCGGTCATGTTTTTACGTGGCTCAACAACCCCCGTTTCGGTCACCTCGTTATTTGGCTTGACAGGGATAGTTTCTCGTCTATGAACTCGCCCATACTTCGAGTGCTCGCGGCACTGGTATTCGCGTCGAGCGGTGGCGCGATGGCCCAGGCCGCCGGCCTGCGCGCTTCCGTCGTGAAGGTTGACATCACCCCGCCGGAAAGCAAGTGGCTGGCGGGCTACCCGGCCCGGCAGTCCACCGGTGTGCATGACCGCCTCTTCCACAAAGTGGTGGCGCTCGACGATGGCGTCACGCAGTTCTTCCTGGTCTCCTCCGACCTGTGCCTGTTCGCGCCTTCCGTTTACGACGAATTCACGGCGCGGTTGAAGCGCGAAACGGGGATCGGCCCTCTGCAGGTTTGGTGGACGGTCACGCACACGCACTCGGCCCCGGAAGTGGGTCCTCACGGAATGACCAAGTTGATGATGCCGGAGCGGTACGGGCACGAGCCGGACCGGGAGTACACGGCCTTCGTGGAAAAAGCGCTGATCGGTGCGATTAAGGACGCCCGTGCGAAACTCGAACCCGCACGGCTGGCCGCGGGCACGGGCTATTCGGCCGCCAACATCAACCGCCGGGCGCGTGACCCGCAAGGACGAATTTCGTTGGGCTTGAACCCGGACGGTCCGGCCGACCGGCAAATCGGGTTGATTCGCCTCGAGCGCCTGGACGGCACGCCCATCGCGCTGATCGCGAACTACGCCATGCATGGGACGGCGCTCGGGCAGCAGAACAAGCTCATAAGCGGCGACGCCCCTGGGATCGTGGCGGCGTATGTGGAGGAGAAGCTCGGCGTTCCCATGCTGTTCATCAACGGCGCCGCCGGAAACATGGCTCCCATCTACACCGTTCAAGAGGATTTTCGAGCGGCCCATATCACCGAGTTCAACGTGCTTCTGGGCGATAGGATTCTGGCTGCGAATCGCTCGATCCCAACAGCCACGACCGGCGTACGACTGCGGCCGGGCGAGAAGATTGTGGAGACGCCGCGCAGAAAGGGCTTTGGGTGGACTGCCGAGATCGGTGACTACCTGAAGGCGTCCGGCGACGAAACCGGCGTGATCCGGTTGCCCGTTCGTTTTTTGATTATCAATGACGGCCTCGCACTCTGGTCCGCGCCGGTGGAGTTGTTCTGCGAGATCGCGATCGACGTACGCAACCGCTCGCCCTACCAGCACACGTTCTTCTTCGGGTATTCCAACGGCTGGCTCGGTTATCTCGCAACTCGCAGTGCATTTTCCGAGGGCGGATACGAAACACGGACGTGCCCCTTCACGGAACAGGTCGAGGACGACTTCACTAAGACGGCCATAGCGTACCTGCAGGGCAGTGGGACAGGCACTCCCGGCCTGTCCCACTGAGACCTCCGGCTATGCGCGGCGTTTCGCCTTGTGCCAGGCGCGTCCGGCCACAAGAGCCAGGCCCAGGCCAAAGAGCGTAATCGTGCCCGGCTCGGGAACCGGAGCAAGGGAGCCGAAAAGGCCGTGGGTTTCCCCATCCGGCCCGGAGCTGAAAAACACTTTGTTGGGATCGGCGCCCATGAAACCGTTTCCGACTTTCAGCGCCCAAAGCCCGTCGATTGCGATGGCGTTGCCGGAAGGGTTCTGCAACTCGCCGGCAAACTGTCCGGTGGCCGGATCGAACGCATGAATCTTCCCGTCGCCGAAGTTGCCCACCAACAAGTCGCCGGCGAACTGGCCGAAGCTGGCGGGGGCCAGCGTCAGCCCCCAGGGAGAGTTCAGCGGGCCGTTCGAGACGAGCCGCTGCTGGAGGTTGCCGTTCAGATCGAACACGTTCACGAATCCGTTCCCCAGGCCTGCGACGTCGTCGTGTTTCTCGGCATTCTGCAACGCATACGTGACGTAAAGCTTTCCGTCGATGTTCTGGATGTTGAAAGGTGCGAAGCCCGCGGGTATTGTCGGGTCCGCGAAACCTCCAGGGACCGTGACCTGCGCGAAGGCGCTGTCGAAAACGTCGACCGTGCCCGCACGGAAATTGGCGGCGTAAATCAACGGACCGGATGCATTGCCGCCGATGGCCAGCCCCTTGTAGACCGCCCCCGATCCTGAATTGTCCACCTCCAGGATCGCGTTGGTCGCGTTCACGTTCGGGTTCCACCCGGAAACCGTTCCATCCTCCGTTGCGAAAATGAAGCGCGCCGGCTGGCCAGGCCCAACGTTGAATCCGGTCGTGTCGTTGAAGACGTTACCGGTTGGCGCGGACGGAGGAGCCCCACCCGCAGGCGGAGGGATCGTGACAACCAGCGGGTTGCCGACCGGGAACGGCTGCCCGCTGCCATTGTAAAGAGTAGCAACACCCGTGCCATTGTCATTCACCCAGAACGGAGTCGCCGGGCCGAAGGTAACGCCCCACGAATTGACCAGGTTCGGATCAGTATTGGCCGCGACTCCCGGGATATCCGAAACGAGATTCTCCTGAACGAAAGTGATGCTGGCGGGAAACGCGGGCCGTGAAAAGACGAGAGAGCCTGCGAGCATCCCCGACAGGCCGAGCACACGCACACCAACCCTGTGACGTCGATTCATACCTGTAGCCCCCTTAGGTGAGATGTACTTGCCCCGAGTATACCGGAGGGCTCGATTGAAGTAAATTCATTTTTCGACCTACACTGGTTTCAAGACGCGGGTGCTGGGAGCAATCCAACAGGAGGGGAACGTCACATGTATGTAATCACCGGAGCAACGGGCAACACCGGACGTGTTCTGGCGAGTGAGCTGTTGCGGAACGGACAACGAGTTCGGGCGATTGCGAGAAATGCCGATCACCTGCAGCAGCTCGCAGCGAACGGAGCCGAGCCGTTTGTCGCCGACCTGGCCGACACGGCGACTCTCGCCAAGGCGTTCGCGGGCGCCCAAGCGGTCTACGTAATAGTCCCGCCCGACATGACCAGCCCCGACTACGGCGCATATCAGAGGCGCATCGTCGATTCAATCGTGAAAGCGCTCGCCACGGCCAAGGTGCAGTACGTGGTCTCCCTGAGCAGCGTCGGGGCGGACAAGCCCGAGAAGACCGGCCCGGTCGTGGGTTTGCACCAGCTTGAGCGGCAGCTCAATCAGATCGACGGGCTCAACCTGCTGCACCTTCGTGCGGGGTACTTCATGGAGAACACGCTGGAACTGCTTGGTCCCATCAAGGCCATCGAGAAGGCCGCCGGGCCTCTGCGCCCGGACCTGGAGCTTCCGATGATTGCCTCTCGCGACATCGGCGCCGCGGCCGCCGAGGCGCTGCTCGGCCTGAAGTTCACGGGCCGGAACACCCGCGAGCTACTGGGGCAGAGGGACATCAGCATGGCCGAAGCGACTGCCATCATCGGCCGGGCGATCAACAAGCCGCTCCTCGAGTACGTCCAGATGCCTGGCGAGCAGGTGCGCGCGGCCATGATTCAGATGGGCCTGTCGGCCAGCCTTGCGGATCTCATTCTCGAAATGGCCGCGGCGCTCAACAGCGGCATTATGCGAGCGCTCGAGTCGCGGTCGGCACGGAACACCACCTCAACCTCGTACGAGACGTTCGTAGCCGAGGAGTTCGTCCCTCGCTACCAACGCAGGTCGGCTGCCGGGTAAGGTCTGCCGCATGTAGTCGGGGAGAGCCGTAGGCGGATGTTGAACCTCCGTGATAATGTCCCCTATAGACCTCGATAGAAATGTCCCCTCACTGAGCCGATGGAAGGCGGGTGAGAAGGACATGGATGAGCGAGCGTGAGATCCGGCGAGCGGGTGTACTCGGA
>JAEZIJ010000117.1 GCA_023436715.1 Acidobacteriota bacterium | reverse complement strand
GAGCGCGACTCCCCAGGGAATCGATTTCACTTTACCGAGAGGAGAAAACGCCGGCGCGTTCGGTCATGTTTTTACGTGGCTCAACAACCCCCGTTTCGGTCACCTCGTTATTTGGCTTGACAGGGCCGGGTTTCTAGTTTGGCGGAACCTGTTCGGCGGGGACCGTGCCCGAGAATTTATAGGATTGACAACGCCGCCGAACTCGTTTATAAAGTTGCTACTGATATTTTAGTCACAGCCCACTAAGGAGCGAGCGATGTCCACCTGTCGATCCGTCATCGGCGCCGGCGCTGATCAACCCTGGGGCTGGCGGAATACCCCAAACCGCGTACCGGGTCAGGCAGATGAATGAGGCCAAGCGCCTCCGAGAGCGTCCTGCGGGACTCCACTTCTTCAGGTGAAATATGAATCGACGTGATCTTCTGAAACTGGGGGCTCTTGTGCCCTCGATTGGCTACGCGCAGGAGCGCACGGCAGCTCTGCGGCTGTCCTTCGACCGCAGTCTCGGACCGGCTCGCATCGAGCGCTTTGCGCTCGGGCAGGGCGGCCTCTCGGCCGACCCGATGTGGGAGGAGCGCGCAGAGGAAATTCGCGCTCTGCGCCCGGCAATGATCCGATTATTCGTACAGGAATACTTTGATCTGCTGCCCTCGCGCGGACGCTACCATTTCGACACGCTCGACCGTTCCGTCGACCTGATCCGGAGCACGGGGGCGACGCCGCTGCTCAGCATCGACTTCAAACCCAAAGCGCTCTTCCCCATCGTTGACCAGGACATCGTTGAGCCGGAGGATTACCAGGCCTGGGAGGAACTGATCTACCGGATGGTCCTCCACTACAAGGAGCGGGGCTCGGAGGTCAGATATTGGGAAGTCGCGAACGAGCCGGATATCGGCGAAGACGGCGGATGCCCGTACCGCTTCAAACCCGAGAGCTATGCGCGGTACTACGAACACACCGTGCGCGCGGTGCGGCGTGCCGATCCGCAGGCGCGTGTGGGCGGGCCCGCGCTTGCCAACGTGCGGTCGCCGATTTTGCCGGCGCTGCTCGAAGCCTGCCAGACGCGCGGCATTCCAATCGATTTCGTCTCCTGGCACATCTACAACAGCGAGCCGCGCCGGATTCGGGAAACCATCGAATACGCCCGCGCGCTGATCGGTCAGTATCCTTCGCTCAAGGTGGAAACCCATCTGAACGAGTGGAACATGTCGCTGTCGAATCCTGTGCTCGATACGCGTTTTCAGCCGTGCTTCGTGGCGGAGACGGCGTGGCAGATGAAGGATGCCGGCCTCGACTGGGCCTGCTACTACCATATCCGCGATTATTATGTCGATCGCGAGCGCTTTAGCCGTTTCATGTCGCCCAAAGGCGCGGCGTTCATGGCGCGCTGGTGGAACCGCATGCCGCAGTTCGACGGTTTGTTCGATTATCAGAACACCCCGCGGCCCGCGTACTGGAGTTTCAAGCTGCTATCGCGCCTCACCGGCGAACGCTTTGCGGCCGAATCGAACGATGGCGCGGTGCACGCATTTCTGACGTGGGATCCGCTCTACGAACTCTACAACCTGCTGTTCTGGAATTTCTCGTCTTCACCGGCGCAGGTAGAGATTGCCTGGAGCGGCTTGCCATACAACGCGGCGGCGAAGCGGGTGACGCTTGATGCGGTGGCCGGCAGCGCCGTGGAAAATGACCGCCTGCGCCCACAGCCGCCAGTGAAAATGGCTGCGGGAGCGGGCCGCGCCACGGCGTCGCTTGGGCCGTACGGTATCGAGTTCTGGTATCTCGAGAAGCCGCCGCGGTAGGCCGGAAGACTGGAGGTCCGGCGTATGTCAGAAGGTAGAAAACTCTTCGCGAAACGAGTACTGCTCGCAGTCGCGGGCCTGGCTCTCCTGGCGACCGCCGCGGCGGCGAAAGACCCGCTTGAACAGCAGGTGACGATTTACCGGGACGAATACGGGGTGCCCCATATCGTCGGCGCGACCGAGGAGGCAACGTTTTTCGGCTACGGCTATGCACAGGCCGAGGACCACCTCGAGCGCATGATGATTCAGTACCGGGATGCGCAAGGCCGCCGGGCCGAGGTCGAGGGAATCGATGCGCTGGGCGACGGCTATTTGCAGTTCATTCCTTATCACTATCGATGGGGCGGCGATTACCTCCAGCGGCTGTTGCGCACCAAGAAGGCGGTCGTCGAAAACCGGGCCAAGATCGATCCGCAGGTTTACAAGGTTCTGGATGCCTTCGCGCGAGGCGTCAACGCTTACATCGAGGAGCACCGGAGCGAGGTCCCGGCGTGGATCGACTCGGTCGCCGCCGAAGACATCGAGGCGCTTGAACGCAGCCATTACATGCGGTTCTACAGCGCGAGCGACGCCCTGTCGAAGATCACCGGCAAGACGTACTCATTCCCAAATCTCGGATCCAACCAGTGGGCGATTGCGCCGGAGAAGTCCGCCAATGGGCGCATCATGCATGTCGAGCACACGCACATGCCGTGGGCCAATCGCTTCCAGAATTACGAAGCACACCTCATCACCCCGGGCAAACTGAACGCGGGCGGCATCAGTTGGTTCGGCAGCCCTTTTTTCCTCGATGGGTTCAACGATAAGATCACCTGGTCGGCCACCTGGAATGAGCCGAACATGGCGGACGTCTACCTGGAGCGCATCAATCCGGAAAATCACTTGCAGTATCTGTACGAGGGCAAGTGGCGCGACATCGAAGTGCAATACGACACCTTCGACATTAAAGGCCCGAAGGGAATCCAGCAGGTTACTTTACCGCTGTACTACACTCACCACGGCCCGATCGTCAAGTTCGACGAAGAGAAGCTGCACGCGTATGCCATTAAGCTGCCGAACTTCGATGGCGTGAACTACTCGCTCGGGATCTATGGACTGATGAAGTCCGGAAATCTCGACGAGTTCAAGCGGCACGTATCCCGGCAACTGATGCCGCGCTGGAACCTGCTGTATTCCGACGCCAAAGACATCTACTGGGTGCACAACGGCAACGTGGCTCATCGTGCGGCCGGATACGACTGGTCGAAGCCGGTTCCCGGCTGGACCAAAGACACCGAGTGGGGCCCGTACATCCCCTTTGATCGCTACCCGCAGTTACTGAATCCGCGCTCCGGGTTCTTGCAGAACTGCAACAATCCGCCGTGGGTGGCGACCCGGAACTCCGGCCTGAAGCCACTCGAGCCGGCGCCGTATTACCTGAGCAGGGCGCCGAAGGCCGACGCGGGCGAAGAGGCCCTGAACACCCGCGGCGAGCGCCTGTTTCAGGTGCTGTCCCAGAACCGGAAGTTCACTCTCGACGACATGATCGATCTCGGCTTCGACACTTACATCATGGCTGCGGAGGTCATTGTGCCGTTGCTTACGAAAGCGTACAACAGCGCCCCCGACGCTCAAAGCGATCCGAAACTCGCACGCGCGATCGACCTGATCCGCCGTTGGGACAAGCGTTCCAGCAAGGATTCCATCGCCTACACCGCGATCCATTTCTGGGGCAAAGCTTACCAGCGCGTGTATTCCGGCAGCAGGTTCTCCCGCTTCAACTCGTACGGGAGGAGCAAGATCGACACCAATTCGCCCGAGGAACAAAAGATGGCCCTCGCGGCCTTGAAAGCCGGCTTGGACGAGATCGAAAAGACATACGGCAAGCCTGACGTACGGTGGGGCGACATCAATGTGGTGGTTCGCGGCGGAACGTGCGTATTCCAACGATGTCGATCACTCATTCCGATCTGATGCCGATCAGAGCGGAGCGAAGCGACGCAGGGCTCTCTCAGTGTGAAACACTGATCGGCATCCGTCAACACTTATGCCACTTCTGCTGACGAATGCTGGGGTCATCTACTCCTTCCACCACCGTATGTTTTTGGGCGCTAATGGAAGGAGCCCGTAGGGCGACTGGAGTTAGCGCCCAAAAACATTTCGCCGCCCGCCGCCTACTCGCCATCTTTGTTGCCTCGTCCTCCC
>JAEZIJ010000116.1 GCA_023436715.1 Acidobacteriota bacterium | reverse complement strand
GGAGCGCGACTCCCCAGGGAATCGATTTCACTTTACCGAGAGGAGAAAACGCCGGCGCGTTCGGTCATGTTTTTACGTGGCTCAACAACCCCCGTTTCGGTCACCTCGTTATTTGGCTTGACAGGGGCAGCCATAAGTTTCAAGTCGTCGCGTAAGCAAAAGATGCTACATTAATGGCAGTTAAGCAACTCTGGGTGAGGGCTAATGAACTTAGCGTCGCTTTCCCTCGTGTGGGTCGGCCTCGCGTCGGTCGCCGCCGGCCAGGATCTCTTGAACCAGGCCCAACAGCTTGAGGCCAGGGGCGACGCGATCGCTGCGCGCCAGTTGCTGCGGCGCGCTGCGCGAAACGCGCCGGAAGACGCGCCGGCCCTGCTGAGCTACGCGGAGTTCCTTGATCGCTACCACGATCCGGAAACGCGAACCAACTACGAGAAAGCGCTTGCGCGGCTGAGTGGTGCCGAGGATGCCTCCAGGCGAGCCGCCGTCGCCCGCCGGCTTGTTTTGCTGGATCTGATCGACGGCGACCGCGAGGCGGCCGCGAAGCACCTGGAGATCTACCACGCCGCGGGCGGCAAGGATTTCGCGGCGAGAATTCCCGCGCCGCGTCCCGAGCGACAGGACGAAATGGGCAGCATCGAAATTCCGGGGCCGCTCACTTCCTTTGCGCGAATGGCTGCCGTTTCTCCCGAGGTGACCGGCGCGGACCTGCTGCCGGCGCTCGCCCGAAATGTGATTACCAACGGCTACCAGGCGTCGGCCAGCGCCGAGTCGCTCGATGCCACCGAGTATATGAAGCTCGTCATCCGGTATCTCTCGCAAGCCCGGGAGCTGGCGAAGATGGCCGGCGATCGGGAAACCATCCGCGTGGATACCTGCGAATCGCCCCAGACGGGCGAGTTGCTCCGGATCCTGGGTTACCGGATGCGCGGTGGCTGCGGCAGCGAGGTCGTGCTCGAAACGGTGAATGCCACACGGGCGTTCATCACCATTGACTCCGGCTTCCCACTCGCCAAATTCGAGCAGGCCCTCCGTAACAACAGGCCCTTTACGCTCGACTACAAGCCGACTCGCGTTGCCGTGCTGTACGGTCCCGACTACTGGCTCTCGCCCAAGGAAAAACGGGAAGGCGATTTCATCGACGCTTTCCTCGCCGACCCGAGCGTCTGCCGGTTCTATCTCGGAATGGTCAAGCTCGACCCTGAGACGGCGGGCGCTCTCCGGAAAGGCGTCTCCGCGCAGCGATTGAAGACCTTCGCGCATGTGCTCGACTTCTTCGGCGGGATGTTTGAGATTCGGAACGGCAAGGCAGTTGTGCCCGGAGGCACGAAATCCGCCGCGGCCTGGGCCGAACTCGCCGGGGCCTCCCCCGATCATGGGGCGGCCTTCTTCGACCGGTTGATTGCGAAGGATGACGGCTGGATGGCCAGCTACTTCGACTCCCTCGCGCGGATCAACGGCTCAGTGCAGGCGTATCTTACCGAACCCGGCCGGATGAAGCGATTCTATGCGGCGATTCACGGCCGCGTAACCAGCCCGGGGCCGGCCCGGCCGGTTTTTCGTTCGAACACGGACATGATGCTCCTGACGACCAGGCTCCGGCTCGATCCGGACGGCCGCCCGCACATTCCGGGCGGAATCGAGGCCTGGAAGGAACTCTTCGCCAAGCGGCCGAACAACAAATGGGACACCAGGCTCTCCCGTGCCGCCTCGAGTTGGAAGGATCCCGACGACGTGCTCGAAGCGCTCTTCGGGCTCTGCCGCAAGGCGATTGAAAACGAGCCTCTGAAGATCTTCATGGCGCTGAGCGACCTGGACCGCTGGCGGAGCACTCCGCTTCAATCCGCCACCGTGATCCGCATGGCTCGCGATTACCACAACTTCGGCGCGCAATACGCCGTCTTCACCGAGAGCCCGGGAATTCGCGACGAGACGATCATCCAGTTTCTGGATACCGCGCAGGCAATCTCCCGCAACAACAACATGGAGTCCCGCTCCGATTCGATCGGAATGCTGCAAGCTCTGGTCGGAATGTGGCAGATCTTCTGCCGGCAGAAGTCGATTCCCGCCGCGCAGGGGGACGCCGTGCTCGCGGGGATCATTTCGGGATTCGCCAAGGCGCGCAACAATCGCGACCTGTTCGACGCCGGGCGCGCCGGTGTGGATCTCCTCGTGAAGGCTTCCGGGGCGGCAACCGCCGACAGGCCGCAGGAGCGCATTCTCAACCTGCTGGCGGGAACAGCCAACGCGAGCGACTCGGATTCCTACAACCACGTAGTCCAGGACATGGTTCGGGTCTTCGAGGCGCAACGGCTCATCTCGTTGGATTCGCTCTTCGAGTTGGCCGATAACCTGGATCGCATCCCGTCAGGCGAGAAGCCGAATACGGCGCTGGTCAACCGGATCGGCTCCCGAATTTCGGAAGTCCAATCGCCGCGCGCGGGACTTTCAAGCCTGGAGAAAAACTCATCTTCGTTCGGCTACTGGAGCGAGCGCCACATCGAATCCGAGCGCAGACTGAACCTGCGAGGCATGATCGAGCGGGCGGGCTCCGATGCCGGTAAGCTCCGTGAGATCCGCGGTGAACTGGCTCCGTTGCTCCGCGACACGCTGGTGGGCTTCAACTACATGCACTATGCTCCTCCCGGCGCTCAGCTTCTGCTGACCAATCCGGTGTTCGTACGCAATCACGACTTCATCG
This sequence comes from Acidobacteriota bacterium, assembly GCA_023436715.1. Taxonomy (GTDB): domain Bacteria; phylum Acidobacteriota; class Terriglobia; order Bryobacterales; family Bryobacteraceae; genus Fen-330. The sequence goes on along the minus strand of JAEZIJ010000116.1, from coordinate 34,608 downwards.
GATTGCTGGGCGTAGGACAGACCTGGCGCACAACGGAAGTGACGGGCAGCGGTTGGCCTTCGAGCGCCGGAGGCCGGCTTCTGGGTTCGCTCGCGGGCCTGCCTTACGCGCTGGCCGAGGCGGAGCAGAACTTCCTCGTCCCGGCGCGCGAACAGGCGCTGATCTGGGGCGACCTCGTCCCGCAGATGATTCTTACGGCAGTCATCCCGCGCTGGTGGAACGTGACGCCAGCCCAGATGCACTGGGTCGGCCTGCACATGCGATACGCCGAAACGGTGATGGCCGAAGCGGCGCTGGATCCGGAACGCCGCGCGGCGGTGACCACCGTCCTGGAACGGCAGGCGGCTCCGGCGCGTGTGCGCAAGGTGAACGACCTGCTTGAGCAGGGCGACGTCCGCGGCGCCATCGAGAGCGCCACGCCGGCGGAACTTTTCGTAATCGCGCAGCAGTTACTGCCCAAGGAGAAGAATACGTCGGAGTTCCCGGTAGCCGATCTCGCGCGGCTTCGGCAGCAGTCGCCCGCCCAGGTCAACTACGAGGCGATCTCCCGGGCCTTTGGAACTCCCAAGCCCACCCTGACGAATTCCTATCAGCCCGAGCTGCTGTATCTACGCACGTTCCCCACGCTCATGGGCTTCTCCAGCCGCATCATGGCGGAGAGTTGGGAGTCCACTTTGCTTTACTGGGCGGCGCTGGCCGACGAGGTACACGTCGCTCCTTCCCAGTTGAACGTGCTCGTCCCCCAGTGGACACGACAGACAGTCGAGAAGATCTTCGCGACGCACCTGGAAGACTGGCCCGCCCTCCTGCGCTCCCTGCGTACGGTGGGCGAAGACGTCAGGTTGAAGTTGCGCGTCCAGATGGAAGATCAGAACGCATCGTTGCAGTAGAGAACGCGGAGGGATTCGTGAACCGGTATCTAGCCGTAATTCTCGGAATCGCCGGATGTTTGGGGCTCGACGCGCAGGAGAGGCCCGGCACGGTCTTCAGGGTCAAGGTGGACATGGTCGTGCTGAGCTTCACCGTGACCGACAGCAAGGGACGCTACATCACGGGTCTGAAGCCTGGCGATTTCCGTATCCTCGAAGACGGCATTGCCCAGAAGATCAATACGTTCACCGAGGGCAGCAAGGCGCCCCTCCAGATTCTCGCCGACGGCAGCTCCCGGCCTCTCATCACCAAGCCCGAGGACCACGGCCTGGAGACTCACGTGGACGCGCTGGTCGGGACCAACGTCTTCGTGCTGTTCGATACCAGCAACTACATGTACCGCGGCTTCGTGTACGCCTCGGACGCCATCGCCGATTTCGTGCGCGGCCTGGACCGGGCCGACTCGGTCGCGGTGTACACCTTCAGCCGCAATCTCTCGCGCGCGGCGCCGCTGACCCAGGACCGGAATGAGGCCATCACCGGGCTGCGAAAGGCCGTCGCCGGCGACGATTCGGCGCTGTACAACACGCTGCTGCTCACGCTTCGCGACGCCGGAAAGGTGCCCGGCCGCAAAGTGATCATCGTCTTCTCGAACGGCCCGGACAACGCCAGCGTGGTTGCCCCGGACGACGTGCGCGCCGTCGCCGAGGACGAGGGAATCCCGATTTACGTGATCTCGACCAACGAAGTGAACAAAGACCCGCTCTCGGCCGGAGTCTTCCGGCGCATCACGCAGCGCACCGGCGGACAGGCCTACTTCGCCAAGACCTGGCAGAAGCAGGTAGAGGCGTTCGAAGCCATCCGCGAGGCCCTGGGAAATTCGTACACGGTTACCTACTATCCGGCCGCGAATCCGAACGAAGGCTACCGAAAAATCACCGTGGAGATCCCGTCGGACGTCGGGAAGAAGTACCGCATTCGCGCCCGCCCCGGCTACCGCCCCAGAGGCGGGTTCTAGGTGGCACAGGCCTCCTGCATCGTGGGGTCAGCCCTTCTGGGCTGCCGCCGGGCTTTGCCCGGCGTGAGATTTTCTGCCGCCAAGTGCCACTGTCAAATTAGGTGAACAGATATAATCGCCGCCTCCCGCACTGGAATCTCGTGGGCCAGCCTTTGTTCGTCACCTTCCGCCTCCACGGCAGTTTGCCTCCGAGCCGCATTTTTCCGCCCGCTAAGCTCACCTCCGGCCAAGCCTGTGTGGCCCTGGACCGGATACTGGATACCACTCGGAACGGCCCACAGTTTCTGCGCCAGCCCGAAATAGCGCGTCTGCTGATACAGGCTTTGTGGGACGGTCATGTGCGGATGGCGCTATCGCTTGCATGCGTTTGTTGTCATGCCGAATCACGTCCATGTCTTGGCGACACCACAGGTGCCGGTGGCGCGATGGTTGGGGCCGCTGAAAGGGTACACCGGTCACGAGGCCAACCGCAGGCTGGGCCGGCAAGGGCCATTTTGGCAGGACGAAAGCTATGATCATCTTGTCCGCAACGACGAGGAGTTCTGGCGGATACAGCATTACATCGAGTGGAACCCGGTGAGAGCGGGGCTGGTGACCGCCCCGGAAGAGTTTCCGTGGTCCAGCGGCCGGGCCAAAGCCCGGCGGCAGCCCAGAAGGGCTGACCCCACATGTCTGCGCACTCGGAATCTACAAACTGGCCTATCAGACAGGCAGGAGGCCTGACTACCGAGCTTCGCCCTGCACACGCCGCTCGCGGCGGCACCGGATCTCGCGCACCGCGTAAATCCGGCGGCCCTGGCTTTCGAAATACGTGCGAATCAGCACTTCCCCGAGCAGGCCGGTGGTGAACATCATCAACCCGGCCAGAAGCGCCAAGCCCGCCGCCAGCATCAGCGGTCCGTGCTCGATGATGATGTCGTGGCCGGTGGCGACCTTATGCACCGCCAGGTACCCCAGAACTCCGCCTCCGGTCAACGTCCCCACAAGTCCGAGATTCCCGAAGAAGTGCATCGGGCGTGTGAAGTAGTTGAGCAGGAACTTGATCGTCACGATGTCGAACATCACGTGCATCGTCCTGCCCAGGCCGTAGTGCGAGCCGCCTGCCGCGCGCGGAATGTTCTGGATGGGCACTTCCGCCACGCGCGCGCCGTAGAAACTGGCCAGGGCCGGAATGAAACGGTGCAGTTCGCCGTAGAGGTTGATGTCTTTCAGAACTTCCGCCCGGTATGCCTTGAACGTGGTCCCGAAATCGTGCAGGTCGACGCCCGAAGCCTTCTTCATGAGCCAGTTTGCGATGCGGGAGGGCAGCTTGCGGGTGATTGCATTGTCCACGCGGTTTTTCCGCCAGCCGCTCGCGATGTCGTACCCTTCCTCAATCTTCGCGAGCAGCGCCGGAATATCCTCGGGGGCATGCTGCAGGTCGCCGTCGAGCGATACGATCACCCCGCCTTGCGCCTCATGAAAGCCGGCTGAAAGCGCCGCCGTCTGTCCGAAATTCCGGCGCAGCCGGATGACCTTCAGATGCGCGTCGGTTTCGGCAAGGTTCGCGAGCAGTTCGAAGCTCCGGTCCGTGGAAGCATCATCGACGAAAATGACTTCGTAAGGCTGGTCGAGCGAGGAGAGCACGGTAGTAAGCCGGTCGTACAATGGCAGTAGCGACGGCTCCTCGTTGTGCACGGGAATAACGACCGAGAGCATCGTACTCTCAGTCTACAACCGCGCACGCCGGAAACGCCAGCCGATTTACGAAAACTCCCTTTCACATCAATCAAATCTGGTAAAATAGTGGTTTAGATTTTGAATATTTGAGCAGGCGAAGAAACAGGGAAGAAGACCCGTTCGCCTTCAGGAGTTATCTTGGCAGATTCGGATCGTCCAGACAGCCCGCAGCTTCCACCTACCCCGCCCCAGCCACCGGGGGGAGGGCAGATCCCGCTCGGCGCCGGAGGTGGCAAGAACCTGATCCCGATCAATATCGAAGACGAGATGCGCCGGTCGTATCTCGACTACGCCATGAGCGTGATCATCGGCCGCGCGCTGCCCGACGTGCGCGACGGGCTCAAGCCGGTTCACCGCCGTATCCTGTTCGGTCTTCATGAAATGGGGCTCACCTTCAACCGCCCCACGCGTAAGTGCGCCAAGATCGTCGGCGAGGTCCTCGGAAAATTCCACCCTCACGGGGACTCGGCAGTTTACGACGCCCTGGTCCGTATGGCCCAGCCGTTCTCGATGCGGTACCCCCTGATCGACGGACAGGGCAACTTCGGATCGGTCGATGGCGACCCGCCCGCGGCCATGCGGTACACCGAGGCCCGTCTTTCCCGAATCGCCTCCACTCTGCTGGCCGATATCGACCGCGAAACGGTCGATTTCCGTCCGAATTACGATGAAAGCGAAGTAGAACCGGAAGTCCTGCCCACGCGGGTGCCGAACCTGTTGATCAATGGCTCCTCGGGCATAGCGGTCGGCATGGCCACGAACATCCCGCCGCACAACCTCAAGGAGGTTGTCGAAGCGACGATCACGCTCGTACAGAATCCCCACACGCCCCTCGAGAAGGTCCTGCAGATGGTTCCCGGCCCGGATTTCCCGACCGGGGGCTACATCATGGGCCGTCAGGGCATCATCGACGCCTACACGAGGGGCCGCGGGATGCTGAAACTGCGCGCCAGGGCGCGCATCGAGCATGTCGGGAAGGACCGCGACCACATCATAGTCACCGAGATTCCCTACCAAGTGAACAAGGCCCGCCTCATCGAGCAGGTAGCCTCCCTGGTGAACGAGAAGAAGCTCGAAGGCATTTCCGAAATCCGGGATGAAAGCGACCGCGAGGGCATGCGGATCGTCTTCGAGCTGAAGCGCGGCGAGCAGGCCGAGGTGGTGCTGAACAATCTGTACAAGCACACCCAGATGCAGACCGGCTTCGGCATCATCATGCTCTCGATCGTCAACGGCCAGCCGCGCGAACTCGGCCTGATCGATTGCATCAAGCGGTTCATCGACCACCGCCTCGATGTCGTCCGCCGGCGCACCGAATACGAACTGCGCAAAGCGCGCGAGCGTGAACACGTTCTGCTCGGATTCAAAAAAGCGCTCGAGAACCTCGATCTGGTGATCGAGACCATACGGGCGTCCGGCACCCCGAAGGAAGCCCGCGAACGGCTGATGGGCGTACTCCCGATTCCCGAGCGGGTGACCCAGGAAACGGCCATCCCCGAAGGGTTCGTCTTCGACTTCTCCGAACGGCAGGCGCAGGCGATTATCGAGCTCCAGTTGCAGCGCCTGACCGGCATGGAACGGCAGAAGATCATCGACGAACTGGCCGATATCCAGCGCCGCATTGCCGAGTACCTGGAAATCCTCGGTTCCGAGAAGGTGCTGCGCAACGTCATCGTCAAGGAACTCCGGGAGGTTCAGAAGGATTTCGGCGACGAGCGCCGCACCGAGTTCGTCGAGGACACGGGCGACATCCGGCTGGAGGACCTGGTCGCCGTCGAGGACGTCGCCGTAACCGTCACGCACGGCGGCTACCTGAAGCGCACCTCGGTCGACACCTATCGCCGGCAGGGCCGCGGCGGCAAGGGCCGCATCGGGATGGGCACGCGGACGGAGGACTTCATCGAGCACCTGATCGTCGCGTCCACCCACTCGTACCTGCTCATCTTCACCAATATGGGGCGCGTGTACTGGCTCAAGATTTACGCGATTCCCGACGCGGGCACCACGGGCAAGGGCAAGCACATCTCGAACCTGATCAACCTCCAGCCCGACGAAAGCATCAAGGCGTTTCTGCCCGTGAAGGACTTCGTGCCGGAGCAGTACATCGTGATGGTGACCAGGCGCGGGGTCATCAAGAAGTCCGAACTGACGGAGTTCGACAACCCGCTCTCGCGCGGCATCATCGCCATCGGGCTGGATGAGGGCGACGAGTTGATCTCGGCGCGCCTGGCCGGCAGCGACAACTACATCTTCATCGGGTCGTACGAAGGCAAAGCGATCCGCTTCCATGAGAAGCAGGTGCGCGCGATGGGAAGGCCTGCCCGCGGCGTCCGTGCCATGGATCTGGCCGAGGGCGATTACCTGGTCGGCATGGAGGCCGTCGAGGAGGAAGTCCTAATCCTCTCGATCTCCGAGAGAGGCTACGGGAAACGCACCCCGCTCAAGGATTACCGGCTGACCGCGCGCGGCGGCAAGGGCATCATCAACATGAAGACCACCGCGCGCATCGGCAACGTGGTTGCTGTAATGGCCGTGAAGGACGACACCGACCTGATGATCATCACCAAGGAAGGCAAGATCATCCGCATCGAGGCCAGCGAAATCCGGCAGGCGGGCCGCTCCACTCAGGGCGTGCGCCTGGTCAGGATGGAAGATACGGACCGCGTCGCCGCGGCCTGCGTCATCCCCGAAGAAGGCCAGAACGGCAACGGTAACGGCAACGCGCAGGAGAACCTGCCGCTGTAGGTGGGACAGGACTCCTGGCCTGTCTGACTATAATTGAGTATGGCGTCCCTGATCTCCCTAGACACCAAGGGCGTTGACCCGGTGCTGCTGCGTGAGAAAGAAGACCGGCTGTTCTCGCTGCTGCGCGAGATGGGCCGTGTGATCGTCGCTTATTCCGGCGGCACCGATTCGGCCTACCTCGCCTGGGCGGCGCACAAGGTGCTTGGGGCGGACAACGCGCTCATCATCACGGCAGACTCCGCCTCCATTCCGGAATCCCACAAGCGCGATGCCGAGGAACTGGCGCTCCGGTTCGGCTTCCGGCACGAGTACATCGAGACGCGCGAGTTCGACAACCCGGACTACGCTCGGAACGCTCCGGACCGCTGTTTCCACTGCAAGGACGAGTTGTTCGGGCGGCTCGAAGAATTCGGACGTGGGCGAGGCGTCTCGAACATCGTCTACGGCGTGAACCAGGACGACCTCGGCGACTACCGCCCGGGCCAGAACGCCGCGCGCCAGCACCAGGTCAAGACGCCGCTTCTGGATGCAGGGCTGCGCAAAATCGAAATCCGCGAGCTTTCCCGGCTCGCCGGGCTCCCGACCTGGGACCGTCCCGCTTCGGCCTGCCTCAGCTCCCGCATCCCTTACGGCACCCCGGTGACGAAGGAAACGGTCAAAACCGTCGAGGCGGGAGAGGAAGCCCTGAAGGCGCTTGGTTTCCGGCAATTCCGTGTGCGCTTCCACGGCGAACTCGTCCGCATCGAGATCGCGCGCGACGAGATGGAGAAGGCGCTCACGCTCGACATGGCTGGGCGGCTTACCTCCATTTTCAAGCCACTCGGCTTCAACTTCGTCACCCTCGACCTGGAAGGCTATCGCCAGGGCTCGATGAACGAGTCTCTCAAGAAGCGCGCCTAGAACCGGGTGCGCCCGCCTTCACCTTCGTTGTGCTCCAATGGGTTCTGGGGCACCAGCTCAAATTCCTATGCGCATACAATTCGACGACACCAATCTCCGCTCCGAAGTGGTGGGTGAAAAAAACGGACTCACCCGCGACGAAATCCGCCAGCACTCGGCCAAGGCCGTGCAGGCGCTGAATGGCTTCAAGAAGATCAGCGAAGCCGGCACGCAGGGCTTCCCGCATCTTCCGTTTCAGACCAAGACTGCGAACGAGATACTGAAGTTCGCCAAGAGCGTCGAGGGGTCGTTCGATACCGTTTGCGTGGTAGGGATCGGCGGCAGCGCGCTCGGCGCCTGGGCGCTCGATTGCGGGTTGCGCGGTCCGCATCCGGTCCAGCCTGCGTTCTCGACCAGCAACCCTCGCCTCGTCATTCTGGATAACGTTGATCCGGCGTTCACGAAGGCGGCGCTGGACTCGATGAATCCGAAGAAGACTTTTGTGGTGGTCATCGCCAAGTCGGGCTCCACCGCCGAAACGGTTGCCACGTTTCTGATCGTCCGCGACTGGATGACGAAGAAGCTCGGAAGCAAGGCGAGCAGCCGCATTGCGGCCGTTACCACGATCGGCTCCGGCGACCTGCACACGCTGGCCGAAAAGGAAGGCTACACCGAGTTCGGCATCCCGAAGAACGTCGGCGGGCGCTTCAGTGTGCTCTCCCCTGTCGGCATGGTGCCAGCCGCGCTGATCGGCGTCGATATCCGCAAAGTCTTCAAGGGCGCGGCGGCCGTGACCCACGACTCTTGGCAGCGCGACCTCAAAAAGAACACCGCGCTTCGCGCCGCGCTGATGCATTACCTCTCCTGGACACTGAAGGACAAGCCCATCCAGGTCGCGTTCCCCTATTCGAACTACCTCTGGGGCACGGCGTTCTGGTTCCGGCAGCTCTGGGCCGAGTCCCTGGGCAAGGCGAAAACGCGCGACGGCGCCGAGGTTCACGTGGGCCAGACTCCCGTGGCTGCCCTGGGCGCGACCGACCAGCACTCACAGGTGCAGCTTTACATCGAGGGCCCCGACGACAAGGTGTTCACCTTCTGGGCGGTGGAGAAGTACCCGGACACCGGCAAAATCCCCAAGGCGAAGCTGGGCCTGGAAGCGTTCGACTACCTCGGCGGGCAGACTCTGGCGAAGCTGATCGACGCGGAACGGCGCTCGACGGCCGCCGCACTGGCCGAAACCGGGCGGCCGAGCTGCACGTTCACGCTCGAAAAAGTCGATGCCGAGCACCTCGGCGGCTTCCTACAGCTCATGGAATTCGAGACCGCCTTCATGGGCGAACTGCTGAACATCAACGCTTTCGACCAGGAAGGCGTGGAACTCGGCAAGCGGTTCACCTACGGCCTGATGGGCCGCAAGGGGTTCGAAACCTACCGCGAACGCTTCGAAAAGCTGAGATCGTAGGGGCGCTGCGGCGCCCCATCCTCCTGCTTCTTCTCGGGTTTCCGGCTCCTGCATTCTGGAGTATCATAGGGGTTCTTTCGAGCGACCCGGTACTGCCAGCATGTCTCCCGAAGAACTGCAGGACATAGCGAATACCGAAGCCGGAGTACTGGCTAAGTACCGCCACCACATACACATCTGCACGGCGGCTGGCTGCCGGTCGTTGGGCTCGGCGCAGGTCAAGGAAGCGCTTGAGAAAGGCGCGGGCGACTGCTGCCGCGTGAAGGGCGTCGGCTGCATGGGGCTCTGTTCCGCCGGACCGCTTGTTGCCGTCGAACCCGCGGGCGCTCTCTATAAGAACGTCACTCCGGCCGATGCGCCTGAGATTCTGGACAGCCTCGAGACCGGCCAGCCGGTAGAGCGGCTCCAGTGCGACTCCTGCGTGCCCTTTTTCAAGAAGCAGGTCAAGATCGTCCTGGAGAATTCGGGGCGCATCGATCCCGAGCGCATCGAGGACTACATCGCCGCCGGCGGGTATCAGTCCCTGTTGAAGGCTTTGACCGAGATGAAGCCGGCCGAAGTGCTCGACCAGGTGATCAAGAGCGGCCTGCGCGGGCGCGGCGGCGCGGGATATCCGACAGGCCTGAAGTGGAGCACCGTTGCGAAGGCCGATACGGCCGGGCCGAAGTACGTCATCTGCAACGGCGATGAAGGCGACCCGGGCGCGTTCATGGATCGCGCGGTGCTCGAAAGCGATCCGCACCGCGTGCTCGAAGGCATGGCGCTCGGCGCGTATGCCGTGGGGGCGAGCCGCGGGTACATCTACGTTCGCGCCGAATACCCGCTCGCAGTCAAGAACCTGAAGACGGCCATTCGCCAGGCCGAGAGACTCGAACTTCTGGGCAACGACATCTGCGGCACACGGTTCAGCTTCCGCGTGGAAGTGCGGCTCGGGGCCGGGGCTTTCGTTTGCGGCGAGGAAACGGCACTGATCTCCACAGTGGAAGGCAAGCGCGGCACACCAAGGCCCAGGCCTCCCTACCCCGCGCAGGAAGGGCTCTGGGGCGCTCCGACAGTCATCAACAACGTGGAGACGTTCGCGAACGTCCCGGCCATCGTGCGCAACGGAAGCGCGTGGTTCGCCTCCATCGGCACGGCGAAGAGCAAGGGCACCAAGGTATTCGCTCTCGCGGGCTGTGTGGCAAACACCGGGCTGATCGAAGTGCCGATGGGGATTACGCTGCGCGACATTATCTTCGAGATTGGCGGCGGCATCCCCGACGGGCGGAGCTTTAAGGCGGTACAGACCGGCGGCCCCTCGGGCGGCTGCATCCCGGAGCAGCACCTGGACCTGCCGGTCGATTACGAATCGCTGGCGCGCGTGGGATCGATCATGGGCTCGGGCGGCATGATCGTCGTGGACGATTCCTCCTGCATGGTGGACGTGGCGAAGTTCTTCACCGAGTTCTGCAAGACGGAATCCTGCGGGAAATGCGTGCCGTGCCGCGTAGGAACGACGCACCCTTACGAACTGCTGGACCGCATCGGAAAGGGTCACGCCGAAGAGAAGGACCTGGCGCTGATTGAAAAACTCTGCGATTTGGTGCGCAACACGAGCCTGTGCGGGTTGGGGCAGTCCGCACCGAACCCCATCCTGAGCACGCTGCGGTATTTCAGGGACGAGCACCTGGCGCACGTGGCTGAGAAACGTTGCCCGGCCGGAGTTTGCCAAATCGAGAACGAGGTGCCGGCATGAGTTCGCCCCACGGCCCGCCCCCCGCGGGAGGATCCCCTGCATGAGCGCGCCAATCAAAACTCTGCAAATCGACGGGCAGTACGTCAGCGCACGCGCGGACCAGACCATCCTCGAAGTCGCCCGTGAACACAGCATCTTCATCCCCGCCCTCTGCCAAATCCAAGGCCTCTCTCCCGTGGGCGCGTGCCGCATCTGCCTGGTCGAAGTGAAGGGCGCGAGGAAGCTCGTCCCCGCCTGCGTCACCACCGTGGAGGAAGGCATGGAGGTGGTGACGAACTCCGAGCGGCTGGCCGGATACAGGCGCACCGTCCTCGAACTGATGTTCTCCGAGCGCAACCACATCTGCTCGGTCTGCGTCTCGAACGGCAACTGCGAGCTTCAGACGCTCTCGCAAAAGCTGAACATGACGCACGTTCACTTCCCGTATCTCTACCCGCGGCTGGCGGTGGATGCCTCGCACGAGCGGTTCGTCATCGACCACAACCGCTGCATTCTCTGCTCGCGCTGCGTGCGTGTGTGCGATGAAATCGAGGGCGCCCACACCTGGGACATGATGGGGCGCGGCCTCGATTGCCGCGTCATCACGGACCTGATGCAGCCCTGGGGCAATTCGGAAACATGCACGGGATGCGGCAAATGCGTGCACCTATGCCCGACCGGAGCGCTGTCGGAGAAGGGTAAATCGGTAGCCGAGATGTCCAAGCGTAGGCAATTCCTGCCCTACCTGACGTCGATGCGGGAAAGGCAACGATGAGCAGACCGCGGCTTGCAACGGTGTGGCTGGATGGATGCTCCGGGTGCCACATGTCCTTCCTCGATATCGACGAGCGCCTGATGGAACTGGCGGAGAAGGTACAGGTAGTCTACAGCCCGCTGGTGGATTTGAAGGAATATCCCGAAGACGTCGATATCGCGCTGGTCGAAGGCGCAGTGGCGAGCGAGGAAGACGAGCGGAAGATCCTCCACATCCGGGCACGCACGAAGATTCTGGTTTCGCTCGGCGATTGCGCGGTCACGGGCAATGTCCCCTCCATGCGGAACTCGTTCGGCCTGCCGCGCGTGTTTGAGCGGGCCTATTCCGGGAATGTCCCGCGAGAAACGGTGCCGCCGCTGCTTCCGAAGGTGCGCCCGGTGCATGAGACCGTCGAGGTAGATGTATTCGTCCCCGGTTGCCCGCCGGCCGCCGATGTTATCTACTTCGTTCTCACCGAACTGCTCGAGGGCCGCAAGCCGGATCTCCGTACGTTATCGAGGTTTGGAGCATAGCATGGCACCGCAAACCATCACCCTCGACCCCGTGACGCGGATTGAAGGGCACGCGAAAATCACGCTGCACCTGAACGAAGAGGGCCGAGTCGAGGAGGCGAGGTTCCACGTCACCCAGTTCCGCGGCTTCGAAAAGCTATGCGAGGGCCGGCCTTTTTCCGAGATGCCGTCCTTGATGGCGCGGATTTGCGGCATCTGCCCGGTCAGCCACTTGATTGCTTCCGCGAAGGCGTGCGACGCCATCCTGGCCACGCGCATTCCGCCCGCCGCGGCCAGCCTGCGCCGCGTGCTGAACCTGGCGCAAATCGTGCAGTCGCACGCGCTCAGCTTCTTCCACCTGTCCTCGCCGGATTTCCTGCTCGGCATGGACGCGGACCCTCGAAAGCGCAACCTGTTCGGTGTTCTCGAAGCGAATCCGGCAGTGGCGCGGGACGGCATACGGCTGCGTCAGTTCGGGCAGCAGGTGATCGAGTGGCTGGCCGGCAAACGGATACATCCCGCCTGGGTGGTCCCGGGAGGAGTGAATGAACCGCTCACGACGGCGCGGCGCGACCGCATCCTGCGAGCGATCCCGGAGGTGCTGGAGGTCGCGCAAAGAACGCTGGATTGGTTCAAGCAGAACATCGACAGCTTCCGCGACGAGATCCGGACGTTCGGCAACTTCCCTTCCCTGTTCCTGGGCCTCGTGACTCCGGGCGGCGACCTGGAACACTACCACGGTTCGCTGCGCCTTGTCGACTCTTCCGGCCGTGTAGTTGCTGACTGTCTGCACCCGGGCGAGTACGAGAACTACATCGGTGAAGCGGTGGAACCGTGGTCGTACCTGAAGTCGCCGTACTACAAGCAGGTTGGCTACCCGGACGGCATCTACCGCGTGGGGCCCCTTGCGCGCTTGAACGTCATCGACCGGTGCGGCACATACCACGCGGACCAGGAATGGGCGGAATTCCGCGAACTGGAGCGCGGTGCGATCCGAAGCTCGTTCTACTACCATTACGCTCGCTTGATCGAGATCCTCTACGGCATCGAGCGGATCGAGCAACTCCTCAACGACCCGGAGATTCTCAGCAAGCATGTGCGCGCGTTTGCCGGGGCGAACAACCGCGAGGGCGTGGGAGTGGCCGAGGCGCCGCGCGGCACGCTGATCCACCACTACAAGATCGACGACCAGGGCCTGATCACCTGGGCGAACCTGATCATCGCCACAGGGCACAACAACCTGGCGATGAATCGCGGCATACTGCAAGCCGCCAAGCACTTCGTAGACGGGAAGCGGCTCACCGAGGGCATGCTGAACCGCGTCGAGGCGGTGATCCGAGCCTTCGACCCGTGCCTGAGCTGCTCCACGCACGCCGCGGGGCAAATGGCGCTCCAGATCCAGCTTCTCTCCCCCGATGAAGAGATTGTGGACGAAGCGAGGCGCGGCTGATGGCAGGCTTGTCTCCGGCCACGGGCGACGCGTGCGGCCCGGTCATGAAGGAAGCCGTCCTCAGCCGCAAGGATGAAAATGGGGTACGGCTTCAGGCAAGTGGAAGTCCGTGGCTTGGGCCTTGTATCAGGGCACGGCTTCAGCCGTGCCGCAGGGCGCTACCATCACAGGGCTTTAGCCCCTGGGTACGGCGCGGACAGGGGCTAAAGCCCGTGTCTCCCTATGACGCTTCGGCACGGCTGAAGCCACGCACCGATACGACCCGGCGACACATGCGTCTCCCCGAACGTCCCAAAGACGTTAGGCTGACGTTGGAAATCAGGACGGTGGCCTGATGGCGGAAGTCCTGATTATCGGGTACGGAAACCCGTTGCGCGGGGACGATGCGCTGGGTTGGCTTGCGGCCGAACAGCTTCGCACGACCATCCGCGACGAGCGGGTCGAGATCCTCACCGGCCACCAACTCACGCCGGAAATGGCCGACCCGGTCAGCCGGGCACGTATCGTGATCTTTATCGACGCGGATTGCGATAATAGGGAAGGAGAAATCGCTTTCAGAAGAGTCGAGGCTGACCGCTCTGCGCCCGAGCTGTTCTCCCATCAATTGACACCCGAGGTTCTGCTTGGAGTTGCCACGAGGCTGTACGGCGGCTCCGCCAACGGGGTGCTGATATCGGTGGGAGCGGGAACGTTCGAGTACGGAGCGGAGCTTTCCGAGGTAGTGCGAACGGCGCTGCCTGCGGTGTTGGAGAGAGTTCAGAAGGTCTGCGGTGAGTGGCTGAGCGCCGCAGGGAATTCATACCATTCGTGATGGCGAGGAAAAGCAATGAAGAAACTGAAGAACACCGGCGGTGATTCCGCCCAGGATATTTTGAGACCCAGGCAGCATCCGCTGGACGTCTTCTTCGAGCCGGAATCGGTAGCGCTGATCGGCGCAACCGAGAATCCCGGCAGCGTCGGACGCACCGTGCTGTGGAACCTGATCAGCACGCCTTTCGGCGGAACCGTATACCCGGTGAACCCGAAACGCCCGAGCGTGCTTGGAATCAAGGCATACCCGAATATCGCTGCGGTTCCGGAGAAAGTCGATCTGGCGGTGATCACCACGCCGGCGGCGACGATCCCGGGAATCATCCGCCAGTGCGTAGACGCTGGGGTGCGGGCCGCCGTCGTGATCTCGGCGGGCTTCAAGGAACTCGGCAAGGAGGGTCAGGCACTCGAGGACCAGCTCCTGGTGGAAGCCAAGCGCGGCAACATGCGCATCATCGGGCCGAACTGCCTCGGTGTGATGAGCCCGCTGACCGGCTTGAACGCAACGTTCGCGCGCGCCATGGCGCTGCCCGGCAACGTGGGATTCATCAGCCAGAGCGGAGCACTGTGTACGGCGGTTCTGGATTGGAGTCTTCGTGAGCAGGTGGGCTTCAGCACCTTCATGTCGATCGGCTCGATGTCCGATGTGGGCTGGGGCGACCTGATCGACTACCTCGGGAACGATCCGCGCACGCGCAGCATTCTGATCTACATGGAAACCATCGGCGACGCGCGCGCGTTCCTTTCGGCCGCTCGCGAAGTGGCGCTGTCGAAGCCAATCATCGTCATCAAGCCGGGGCGCTCGGAAGCGGCCGCCAAGGCGGCGGCGTCGCACACCGGTTCGCTGACCGGCAGCGACGAAGTTCTCGAAGCGGCGTTCCGCCGCAGCGGTGTGCTGCGCGTTAACAACATCGCCGACCTGTTCTATATGGCCGAAGTGCTGGCCAAGCAGCCGCGCCCGGCCGGTCCGCGGCTGAGCATCGTAGCGAACGCGGGCGGTCCGGCGGTGCTCGCCACCGACGCTCTGGTCACCAGCGGATGTGAAGTGGCTGAAGTGGGGCCCGAAACGATGGAAGCCCTGAACCAGATTCTGCCGTCCGCCTGGAGCCACAACAACCCGATCGATATCCTCGGCGACGCGGCTCCGGATCGTTACGCCAAGGCGCTCGAGATTGCGGCAAAGGACCCGAACGCGGACGGAATGCTCGTGATCCTCACGCCGCAGTCGATGACGGACCCGACCAAGACAGCCGAGCATCTTCGGCCGTACGCGAAGATCGAGGGCAAACCAGTGATCGCGAGCTGGATGGGCGGAACGGAAGTGGCCGCGGGCGAGGAGATCCTCAACCGCGCCGGAATCCCGACGTTCCCGTATCCCGATACCGCCGCCCGCGCCTTCAACTACATGTGGCGCTACAGCTACAACCTGCGCGGCCTGTATGAGACGCCGATCGCGCCGACCTCCGAGGAAGCCGAGGCCGACCGCGCCCGCGCGGACGCTATCATTCAGACGGCGCGCAAGTCCGGCCGCACGATTCTGACCGAGTTCGAATCCAAACAGCTTCTGGCAACTTATGGAATCCCGACGGTGGAGACCCGCGTTGCTACGACCGAAGCGGATGCAGTCGCCGCGGCAGCCGAAATCGGCTACCCGATCGTGCTCAAGTTGTACTCGGAGACGATCACGCACAAGACCGACGTCGGCGGCGTGCAGCTCAACCTTCGCGACGAAGAGGCCGTGCGCAAGGCTTACAAGGCCATCGAGACCTCGGTTGCGGAGAAGGTCGGCCGTCAGCACTTCCAGGGCGTGACCGTGCAGCCGATGATCAAGCTCTCCGGCTACGAAGTGATCATCGGGTCCAGCGTCGATCCGCAGTTCGGCCCGGTGCTGTTGTTCGGCATGGGCGGACAACTCGTGGAAGTGTTCAAGGATCGCGCTCTGGCCCTTCCGCCGCTCACCACCACGCTGGCGCGGCGCATGATGGAGCAGACCAAGATCTACACGGCGCTCAAGGGCGTCCGCGGGCGCAAGCCGGTGGATATGGCGGCCCTGGAGCAGTTAATGGTTCGGTTCAGCCAGTTGGTGGTCGAACAGCCGTGGATCAAGGAGATCGACATCAACCCGCTGCTCGCCTCCGACGAGCGCCTCATCGCGCTCGATGCCCGCGTGGTTGTCTACGGCACGGACGTGAAGAAGGAGAAGCTGCCGCGGCTGGCGATCCGTCCGTACCCCACGAAGTACGTTGCGCCCTGGACTATGAGCGACGGCACGAAGATTTGCATCCGTCCGATTCGCCCCGAGGACGAGCCACTGCTTGCGAAATTCCACGAGACTCTCTCAGACCGCTCGGTCTACCAGCGCTATCTCCACATGATGAAGCTAAGCCAGCGCGTTGCGCACGAGCGGCTCACGCGCATCTGCTTCATCGACTACGACCGCGAAATGGCGCTCGTGGCCGAACACAAAGACGCGAACACCGGCGAATCCCAGGTGATCGCCGTCGGCCGCCTCAAGAAGAGCCACGGCACGAGCGAAGCCGAACTGGCGGTGATCATCAGCGACGAATACCAGGGCCGCGGCCTCGGTTCGGAGCTGATAAAGCGGCTGCTTGATGTGGCCAAAGATGAGAAGCTGGGCCGCATTGTGGGCGACGTTCTGCCCGACAACTTCACCATGCAGCACGTCTGCGAGAAACTGGGCTTCCAGTTGAAGCGCGACCCCGAGGACCCAGTGGTCCGGGTCGCGGTGGGCATGGGGGTGCCGGCGTAACGTAGCGGCGGATTAAGAACATCGGCGTTCATCGGCGGCTAAGAGGAATTTGGGCCGCAGATGAACGCCGATGGACGCCGATTTCTGGTTCTCATGGCTCTGCGGGGCACTTGCGAACGGCGGCGCATCGCGCTCTATGGTGCGGTCCAGGGGGTGGGTTTCCGCCCGTTCGTCTACCGGCTCGCGACCGAGTTGGGGCTGAACGGCACGGTGCTGAACTCGAGCGCGGGGCTGGTGATCGACATCGAGGGCTCGCGCGAGGAACTGGATCTGTTCGCAGAGCGCCTGCACCGGGAACGGCCTGCGGCGGCTGTGATTTTGGCGCGCGAGGTCAGCTCGCTTGCGCCAGCCGGCTACACAAGGTTCGAGATCCTTTCGAGCGACGGAGCAGCCGAACCCATCGCGAGCGTCCTGCCGGACCTGGCCACCTGCCCCAAATGCCTGGCCGAACTGCTTGACCCCGCGAATCGCCGGTTTCATTATCCATTCACCAACTGCACGGAGTGCGGACCGCGGTACTCGATCATTCTCGACATCCCATATGACAGGCCGGCAACAACGATGCATGAGTTCACGCTGTGCCCAGACTGCGCGCGCGAGTACAGAGATCCAGCCGACCGAAGGTTTCACGCGCAGCCGAACGCCTGCCCACGCTGCGGCCCGCGGCTCTCGATGGACGTTCGCGAAGCGGCGCGCGCGATCCAGAACGGCCGCATCGTCGCACTGAAAGGCATCGGCGGGTTCCAGTTACTCGTCGATGCGCGCAACGAAGAAGCCGTCGCGCGGCTGCGGCAACTCAAGCATCGCGAGGAGAAGCCGTTCGCGCTGATGGTGCCGTCGCTCGACGCGGCCCGCGAGTATTGCCGCGTTTCTCCGGAAGAAGAGGCCGTGCTGCTCTCATCGGCGGCGCCGATCGTGCTGTTGCGGCCGGTGGGAAATCCGCTGCTCACGAAGAATGTTGCGCACAACTCGCCGTACCTCGGCCTGATGCTTCCCTACTCTCCGCTGCATCACCTGCTCATGCGCGAGTGCCCGTTCCCGGTGATCGCGACGAGCGGCAACCTCAGCGACGAGCCGATCGCGATCGACAACGACGAAGCGAAGCGGCGGCTGAGCGGCATCGCCGACGTGTTCCTGATGCACAACCGGCCGATCGCGCGGCCTTGCGACGACTCCGTGGTGCGCGTGACGCGCGGGCGCGAGAGCGTGATGCGCCGGGCACGCGGGTATGCTCCGCTGCCGGTGCGAACGGCGAAAGACCTGCCGGCGGTGCTCGCGGTCGGCGGCCACCTGAAGAACACGGTCGCAATCGCGGTGGGGCGCCAGGTCTTTCTGAGCCAGCACGTAGGCGACCTGGACACGCTGGAGTCGCGGGGCGCGTTCGAGCGAGCCATCGACGATCTATGCCGGCTGTACCGCTTCCGGCCCGAAGCGATCGCGTGCGACATGCACCCGGACTACGCATCGTCGCAGTGGGCCGCGGCGAGCGGGCTGCCGCTCGTGAAGGTGCAGCATCACCACGCGCACGTCGCGGCGTGCGCGGCGGAGAACGGTGTGACGGGCCCGTATCTCGGCGTCGCGTGGGATGGCACCGGCTACGGCACGGATGCCACGATCTGGGGCGGCGAGTTCTTCGCGGTCCACGGCGGGCGCTTCGAGCGTGTCACGCACCTGCGGCCGTTCCGGCTGCCGGGCGGCGAGGCGGCGATCCGCGAAGGGTGGCGGTCGGCGGCAAGCCTGCTCTACGAGACGGCAGGCCCGGCGGCGGTGAGCAACGCGGTGATCCGGCGCATGCTGGAGCGCGGCATCAACGCTCCGGTTACGACGAGCGTGGGGCGGCTGTTCGACGCCGTATCATCGCTCGCAGGTGTGGCAGACGAGAGCCGGTTCGAAGGGCAGGCCGCGATGTTGCTGGAGCAGGCCATCGGTGGGCTGTTGACGGACGAATGCTACCCGCTCGAAGACGGCGACTGGGCGGCGCTGATCGATGCCGTGCAGCGCGACGCGGCGGAGGCCGTTCCGCGAGCGCTGATTGCGGCTCGGTTCCACAACGCGCTCGCGAACTGGATCGCCGCAGTGGCCGCGAAGATAGGGCTGCGGCAAGTGGCGCTGAGCGGCGGGGTGTTTCAAAATTCGTATCTGGTCGAGCGCGCGGCGGCGCTGCTCGAGCGGCGCGGCTATCAGGTCTACACGCACCAGCGGGTTCCGGCCAACGACGGCGGCATCGCGCTCGGGCAAGCCGTACTCGCAGGAGGAGATTATGTGCCTGGCGATTCCAGGGAAGATCGTTGAAATCCAGGAGAACCCGGACCCCACGCTGCGTCGCGCCAAGGTCGATTTCGGCGGCATCAGAAAAGAAGTGTCGCTCGCGTTCACGCCTGAGGCCGCGGCCGGAAACTACGTGCTGGTGCACGTCGGTTTCGCGCTCAATGTAGTGGACGAGGGCGAGGCCCGGAAGATATTCGAGCACCTCAAGGAAATGAGCGCGCTCGATGAACTCGGAGAAGCCCAGTCGTGAAGTTCATCGACGAGTACCGCGACCGGAAACCGGTCGAACTGCTGGCCCAGGAGATACGGCGCACCGTGACGCGGCCGTGGACGATCATGGAGATCTGCGGCGGGCAGACTCACACGATCATGAAAAGCGGCTTACAGGACCTGCTGCCGCCCGAGGTGACGCTGGTACACGGTCCGGGGTGCCCGGTGTGCGTGACGCCGGTGGAACTGATAGATAAAGCCGTCGAGATCGCCTCGCGCCCCGACGCGACGCTGTGCTCGTTCGGCGACATGCTGCGCGTCCCGGGCTCCTCGCGCAGTCTGCTGGACGCCAAGGCCGAGGGTGGCGATGTCCGCATCGTGTACTCGCCGATGGACGCGGTGAAAACGGCGCGCGCGAACTCGCGGCGGCAGGTTGTGTTCTTCGCGGTGGGCTTCGAGACCACGGCGCCGGCGAACGCGATGTCCGTGTGGCAGGCCGCGCGCGAAGGGTTGGAGAACTTCTCGCTGCTGGTGGCGCACGTGCTGGTGCCCCCGGCGATCGAGGCGATTCTGAGCGCTCCGAACTGCCGCGTGCAGGCTTTCCTTGCGCCCGGCCACGTGTGCACTGTGGTGGGCTTCCGCGAGTACGAGCCGCTGGCGGCGCGCTACAAGGTGCCGATCGTGGTCACGGGGTTCGAGCCGCTCGACCTGCTGGACGGCATACGCATGACCGTCGCCCAGCTTGAAAGCGGGCGCGCCGAAGTCGAGAACCAGTACAGCCGGGCGGTCACACGGGCCGGCAACGTGCAGGCGCAGCAGCGCGTGGCCGAGGTCTTCGAGGTCGCGGACCGGCAGTGGCGCGGCATCGGCGAGATCCCGTCGAGCGGGCTGCGGCTGAGGGAGCCGTACCGGCGGTACGACGCGGCGGAGCGGTTCGGCCTCAAGGCCGGAGGGGCGCGCGAATCCGAGGAATGCATCAGCGGCCTGGTGCTGCAAGGCTTGAAGAAGCCCTACGAGTGCCCGGTGTTCGGGACGAAATGCACTCCCGAGCAGCCGCTGGGCGCGCCGATGGTGTCGTCCGAGGGCGCGTGCGCGGCATACTATCAGTTCGGGAGGCCTAAGCGTGCGGGAGATTAACCTGACCTGTCCCATTCCCCTGCCCTCGCACGACCGCATCGTGCTGGCTCACGGCGGCGGCGGCAAGCTCATGAATCAGCTCATCGAGCGGGTGTTCCTGCCGGCGTTCAGCAACCCGGCGCTGGATGCCCGGCACGACGGCGCGGTGCTCGAAGTGGGCGGCGCGCGGCTAGCGTTCACGACGGATTCGTACGTGGTGCGGCCGTTGATATTCCCGGGCGGCAACATCGGCGACCTCGCGGTGAACGGCACGGTAAACGACCTCGCAATGTGCGGCGCGCGGCCGCTGTATTTGAGCAGCGGCTTCATCCTGGAAGAAGGGCTGGCTACCGAAACGCTGCGCACCGTAGTGGAGTCGATGCGGCGCGCGGCGGATGAGGCCGGCGTTTCGCTCGTGACCGGCGACACCAAGGTGGTGGATAAGGGCAAGGGCGATGGCATCTTCATCAACACGGCGGGCATCGGCGCGATCGAGCACGGTCTGGAGATCGGGCCGCAGTCGGTACAGCCGGGCGATGCCGTGGTGGTGAGCGGCGACCTTGGCGCGCATGGCATCGCGATTCTTTCGGTGCGCGAGGGGCTGGAGTTCGAGGCCCCGGTGGTGAGCGACACGGCTCCGCTGTGGGCTCCGGTCGAGGCTCTGCTCGCTGCGGGCATCGAGGTGCATTGCCTGCGCGATTTGACCCGCGGGGGCTTGGCTTCCACTTTGAACGAGATCGCCGGCGCGCGGAAGGTGGGGATACGCGTTCGCGAAACTGCGATTCCCGTGGAGGAAGTGGTCCGCGGGGCTTGCGAACTGCTTGGGCTCGATCCGCTTTATGTCGCGAATGAGGGGCGTTTTGCGGCGTTCGTTCCGGCGGCGCAGGCGGAGCGGACGGTAGAAATTCTCTCGCGATTCCCGGCTTGCCGGCAGGCGTCCGTGGCCGGGGAGGTTACGGCGGATTCGGGCGGGGCGGTGGTGTTGGAGAGCCGGATCGGCGGGACCCGGGTGGTGGATATGTTGAGCGGGGAGCAGCTGCCGAGGATTTGCTGAAGGCCGGCGCGCCGGGTCAGAGGCGAATCCGGAACAGGAGCCGGAGCAGCCGGCGAAGAGAGGCGAACAGCGGGAAGCCTATGATCCGCCGGGCTTTGCTCTTGGCGGTCTGGGCGGGGCCGGGGGTCTCGGTCAACTGCTCACTGCGAGCGCGGAGCAGTTCCTTAAGACCGCGGCGGTCCGCGATGAGGACCGTAGC
Organism: Acidobacteriota bacterium; assembly: GCA_023436715.1. Lineage (GTDB taxonomy): Bacteria > Acidobacteriota > Terriglobia > Bryobacterales > Bryobacteraceae > Fen-330. Next base: position 13,058 of record JAEZIJ010000116.1, on the reverse strand, counting down.
GGCGTTGGCGTTGAGATTGAAAAGCTTCTTGCGGAGGCGCGGCGGAACCTCCTCGACGGTGTTGTACATGACCGTCTTGCCGCGCGTCGAGATGAAGATCGCGGAAGTCTTGACTACGCCGCGCTCTTCCATGTCAGCTCCGCACCGTCTGGCGCATCTGGCGCGGAGCCGGCTCCGCGATCACACCGGCATGCGCAAGAATCACCTGGATGAACCCGAGGGCCGCCTTTGAGAGCGCCTTGTCCTTGCGGTAGACGAGTCCGAGGCGCCGCATCATCGGTTCCGGAGCGAGCGACACAACGGCCAATTGGCCCAGATCAAGCTCTTCCTGGATGTGGGAGACAGCCAAAAAGGAGATTCCGAGCCCTTCCTTGACGAAGCGTTTCATCATTTCGGTGGAATCGAGTTCCATCGAGATCTGAAGGTCGTCTTCCACCAGCCCGAACCATTCGTTCAGGCGGGCGCGCGTGGTGCCGTACTTCGGCAGGATCAGGGGAAAACCGGCCAACTCGGTTGCGGCCACAGACTGTTTTTCGGCCAGCGGATGGCCTTTCGGAACGGCCAATTTGATTTCATCGCTATGGATGCCGACCGCCTGGACCTTCCGTTCCGGGACCGGCATCTGCGTAATGCCGAAGTCGGCGATATTGTCCATCAGCGCCTCTACGATGCGCGAACTGTAGGACCGCTCCACGGACAACTGCACGTTCGGAAACTGAGTACGGAACTCGGAAAACACGCCAGGCAGGACGTAGATGCAGGTGGCTTCATTGGCGGCGATGACCAGTTCGCCGCGGGGGGAGTGGTCGAGTTCGTTGATGGCGTCCTGGGCGCGGCGGCGTGCATCGAGGATCTCTTCAGCGTACTGGCAGAAGATTTTGCCGGCGGTGGTAAGGGAGATCCGGCTGCCAAAGCGCTCAAATAGCGGGGTATTCAGCTCCTGCTCGAGTTGGCGCACCTGAGCGCTGATTGCGGGCTGGGTCCGGTAGCAGGTCTGTGCCGCTTTGGAGAAGCTCTTCAAGCGAACAATCTCGAGAAAGGTGTGAAGTTGATCGAGGTCCATACAACCGGCCGCGCGACCGAAACAAAAAATGAATCGGCGGAATAGAAATATTGAATTTCCAGTCTCCGCCGGAACTTGCTACTAATTGTAACAACTGATCCCGGGTGGTGCGGTTAAGAGATTGGGGTGCCGCAACCGCAAGACGACCGCACCTCCATCCCGGGTCCTTCCGAAGATCTACTCGGCTTCATTCCGTTATCGAGCCGCGACCGCGAGAGATTCCAGCGAATAAAGAACAAAAAAATTTGGGTATGAGGCAGATGCGGGGAACCCGAGCGCACCCGGATTCCCCGCGTATGTGAGCGTCAGATCGTATCTACCGGCACGTCGTCCGCCACTGGCAGAGCCGGGGTTTCGGCGGATGCCAGCGAGAGCACGTCCATGCGCAGTCCCTCATCCAGGTATTGCAGCAGGATTTCCCGGCCGTTTCTGAAGCGTACACCGTCGCGGTACCTGTACGCTGAGGCGCTCAGTTCCACGAAAACCACTTCTTCATCGGCTCCCACGGCCAGCTCTTTCTGCAGGTCCTGTGGAATGCCTTGCATTCTGAGATGCGCGCCCGGGGGAATGCAGACCGCTGGAATCTTCTCGTTGCGGAGCGGCGGCGGATTCAACCAGCTCTTGAGCGTTGCCCACCAGGAACGCTTCTGACCGGCGCACTCATCCACCGGGCGGGTTGCGTTCTCCAGATCTACCGGCGATGCCAGACCGATGGAACTTGTCGGAAAACGGTGGGTGACGAGCTGCTCCCCTTCGACTGCCAATCGATTCGGGACGGCATGCAGTGAGTAATCACACATTGTTTGCCTCCTCTGATAGTCGGTCCCAGAAGACCCACTACCCCCATTGCAACACATCAGGGGTGGGGTAGGGGTAGTCGAATGAAAGTTCGTTTAGAATGAACGTGGAACGTGGGTCGTGGGGTGTAGGGTGCTGCAGGATGATGACGGCCGTTTGCGACGCGCTATTGCAAGATGACGACTGCCGTTTCGGATGCCGGCGGTTTCGGGCGGGGACCGTCTACGGCCGTAACCTTGCCGTCGCGGAGCGTCAGGGTGACGGCTCCGGCGCCGGCGCCCCAGGTCCATGTTTCGACTGTCTGGACCCCGTCGCTGGAGCTGAGCTTCATGGCGGGCGTGCCGAACTTCGCGGCGACCTCGGCGCGGGCCATGCCGATCTTCACGGCCGCGGGATCGGGCGGCGGAGACAACTTCACAGGCTCGGCGGGGCCGAATTCGGATTTCGGCACTATCTGGACCGTACTGGAGCCCGCGGGGGCGGAGCTGGTGGCGCTTCCCTTGACGCCGAGCGTCTGATTCGCCTTGTCAACGACGGTAGCGGCGGCTTTGCCAACAGCGCCCATTCCCGAAGCGGCGGTAGAAGCTGCGCCGGTTGCGAGGGAGTGCTCGACCAGGGTCTGCGCAGACAGCGGAATCGCCGCTGCGATGAGCAGTGCGACGTTCAGGAGCTTCATCACGATACCTCCTCAAACGTTATCCGGCAGGTCGAGCACGGCTATTCCGTGCTGGATGCCGGCGTAGGGATACACGGCCACTTTGACATCGCCCTTATGCTCGCGCGTGAGGCGGGCAATGACGTCGGACCACGACCGCACGCCGACGGCTTCGGGCGGGAAGTACGGGTTGTCCAGCTCGCGCTGCTGGAGGTATTGGGAATAGAGCAGCACCTGGCGCGCCATCGGGAACCGCTTTCTGCGCGCGGCTCGCTGCTCGAAGTACGACTTGCCTTTGTTGAATCCCGCTTCGTCGAGGTAGTGCCAGACGAACTCGCCCATCGGATTCTGGTTGATTACGACGATGCTGCCGCCGTCCTTAAGGCCAAGCGCTCCCCATCCGAAGTGCTCGTGGAGCTGCGAGCCTTTGGGGTAGGCGTTCACGACGACGATGTCGGCGTCATTGGCGTATTCGGTGGCGAGGTGGTTGATGGTGTACCGCGCGGCCTTGTGGTGAGCACCGATGATATCGCCGGCGACCACGTGTACGGGGCGGCGCTCCTGGTTATAGACCACCTGCACGCTGAAATCGACGCCGACGAGGCGGGCGGCTTCGATCATATCCTGCCGCTGCTCGTTTTCCCAGAGCCGGAAAATCGGCACGCCCTCTTTGGTTCGCATGGGGCGGCGCGGGCGCTTGATCTCCTGGTGCATGTACTTGATGGTCTTGTAACCGCAGATGCCGGGCAGGATGAGCTTCGGCCCACCGCCGTAACCCGGAGTGCCGTGGGCCTTGAGGCCGCTGAGGGTGATTTTCACGTCGGCCTTGTGATAGTAAGTGTTCACCCAGATGCGGTTGCCCGCCTTGGTCGAGCCGAGGTCTACGAGATTCTCCCAGATATTGTGGTTGATCCACGGGTGGCGGCGAACGGTCTCCTCACCGAGCTTCTTGGCGACCTCCATGCCGTTCATCTGGTAGTGACAGCCGTAGGCCGCGCAGAACAGGATACTCTCGTCGCGGATGCCCGCCGCGTGCAGTTCGGCGATGACGTGCGGCACGATCTCGTAGGTTGGCGTGGGGCGCGTGAGGTCGTCAAAGGCGATGGTAACGGTCTTCTTGCCTGCGGCGATCTCGCGAAGAGGCTCTGTGCCGGCGGGGTTCTCGATGGCCTGCTTGATCTGGGCGGCCGAGAGTGCGGGGGCGAGGTGCCCTTTCATGTGCTGGACGGCGATTTGCCAGCCCTTAGGGAAGGGGAACTGCTCGACTTTGTCTCCGAACCACTCATGGGTGCGCAACTCGACGACGTTGGGTGCCGGTTTGGGCGCGGCGGCCGCGGCGGTCCCGGCAACGGCTCCGGCAAGGAAGTGGCGGCGGGTAGGCATGTCGAGATCATACCTCCAGTAGAATAAGTGTGGTTAGTTGCCCATGAACCAGCCGGCGTGGTCGTGAACGCAGGCGCCGAAGCGGCGCATGAACGATATCTCGTCTTCGGGCAAGGGGCCGCGCCGCACTTCGCTCAGATTATTCAGTAGCTGTTTCTCGTTAGCGGGCGCCATAAGAGCGACGTGCACGTTCGGGTTCGACAGTACGAAGCGGTAACACTGGCCGGCGGTTGCGACAGGCTGAGTTTTGGGCCAAACCCGGGGACGAACGAGCAGGCGGCGCCAGCGGGTGGCGGTGTAACTGACTACGCCGGTGTCGTGCGAAGAGACGTGAGGGAAGATATCCTTCTCCGCTCCGGGATGCGCGGCGTTATAGCGGATCATGAGCACGTCTACGACGTTGCGCGCGGCAAGCTCACCGGCGAACTTCCGGTCGTGGCAAGACACGGCGATGGCCCGGACCTTGCCCGAGGCGCGGAGTTCCGCCAACTCGTCCTGAACGCGAGGCGGGAAGTGGCCTGGGTTCATGATCCCGAGGTATTGGAACACGTCGACGTAATCCGTCCTGAAACGCCGCAGTGCGTTGTCGAGGGACTTCTTGAGCTTGGTGTGCCGGAAGAGCCAGTTGTAGCCTCCGGTGGCTATGACGATGCGCTCGCGGCGATCGGCGTTCAGGCCGCGAATGAGGCCCGTCATCTGGGTGTCGATTGCAAAACCGAACAGGTAGTTGATGCCCTGATCGAGGGCGCAGCGCAGGGCGCGTTCGCCCGGACGGTAGGTGGCGGCAAGGCCGAGACGAAACACCGGCATGCCAGTAGCGCCGAGGCGCGTGTTAAGGAAATCGGAGGTAGGCAGCATCGGTTCTCCGTTCGATGCTACCAAACCAGCGCTTTCAGTTGAGGACCCAGTGAACTCTTTGTTGCTTGACACAGGCGCATTCGGGTTCTGCCAGGGTTATCGAGGAATTCGAGTACAAGGTCCTGGGGACACGAATTCACGGTGTTCGCGGTGAGCCAGTGCCCCATTCCGGGGAACACGAACAGGTGGCCATTCCGCAGATGCGATGCGGCGGACTGCGCGTACGAAGGCGGCGCGACCGGATCGTACTGGCCGGCAAGGAGCAGCACGGGAACATCGCTCGTAACGGGCAGAGTCTCGCGAGCGCGGGCGGTTTCGGGGAGCCAGAAACGGCATGCGGATACCATTCCGTTCCCAAGGAGGATGTGCCGCATCCATGGGCGGCTCCTATCTTCGCGCGCCATGCGAGGGACATCCGTGAATGGAATCTCTTCGCTGCAGTGATATGAGAAGTGCGCGCCCATGTCCACGAGACGTTTGGAGATCGCTGTTTCGGTAGCAACTGCGCGTCGCCAAAGCGAGTCATCGCTTCTATCAAAAACTTTGTAGCTGGCCTTCGGAATGAATGGAATCAGATCCGATTCATACAGAGCCATATGCAAGGCCTGGAGAAGAGTGCGGCCGTCGAGTCGGACGTCGTAGCGGATGCCCTGCCATTCGCCGGCAAGGCGCCACGGGTTCGCGTCGAGTTGATCGGCGGCGCGCATGAGCGCGGCGCGGAGGTTCGGGAAGGCGGCATTGCAGGAAGGGTCCGCGGCGCAGTCTTTGAACAGCGCGTCGAGCGCGTTTTCGAATTTGGAGGGGCCGTCGGCGTACTCATCGGCTTCCGGGGGCACCACGGAATCGAGCACGACGGATCGGACGCCCTGGTAGAAATCGCGCAAAGCGATGAGGGCGAGGCGGGTTCCGTAGGACGGCCGCCGGGGCCGCCAACGAGCCAAACGATGGGATCGGGAGCGGGCCGAGGGGACCGGCTCTTGTAGATCGCGATGTGCAACTGGACAGTGCGGCTGCCGGGGCGCGCTCGGTTTTCGGGAACGGAAAGCCAACCGCATTTCACGAACGCTCCTTTTGGGACCTGAAAAGCGCAGGGAGCGTCCGCGAATGCGGCGGGAGGATTCGGCCGGGCACTTGAAGCCGCCAATTGACGGGGCGAAGGAAGCGAGCAGGAGAGGCAGCAGAGGAATTGAGATGCACGCCACGGCAGGATTGTTGTGGTGGAGCATAGTGGTTGCCTTAATTAGAAGGTACGTACTCGACGACGGACGTGTCGTAGGCGAATGCCGCGCCTGGGCGGAGCCCCGCGATTACGAACAGGCGGCCGTTCAGGGCGACTGCGGTGCTCGCAGCGCGATGGTGCGGTAGGCGGGGCCGGGAGACCACGTGTTGAGCCTCGGATTGTAGCGCACGACCGTGGGGGATATGTCGCCATCGACGCCCTCGGCGCGTAAGCCATGGCCGCCAATCACCCAGATCTCGTCTTTGTAGGCCACCACAGCGGCCTCAAGACGCGGCATAGCTATCGGAGCGACAATTGTCCACTTGTCGGCTTGGGGGTCGTATACACTCACGTCATCACCGAAGCCGTAGATGCGGCCGTCGAAAACGACCAACTGCGGAGCGGGGGATGGCATAGCCGCCTTGGGAGTCCATTTGCCCGTCTCGAAGTCGTACTCTACGAAATACGTGAAGGTTCTGGTGGAGTCATCTACGGCGAAATAGGTGTAGGCCTTGCGGCCGAGCACGACAGTACGCGTCTGAGACGGCCAGCCTTCCGGAAGCGCAAAGTCGCTGGCAGGGGCTTTGATCTCCCATCGATTCGAGCCGGGGCGATACTCGGCCACGCCGGGGCCGCCCCTGCGGAAGAGAAACAGGCGGTTATCCATTGAGGCGAGCGTGGCTTGCTTCCATCCATCGGGCGCAGGAGGCAGCGAGGACCATGTTGAGTTCGCAGGATCGTAAACGTCCACCTCGTGCACCCATCTTTCAGGCCTTCCGGTCGCAAAACCACCGGTGAGGCCCCCGTACACGTAAATGCGGCCGTTCGCGACGACGGCTTGCGGCCAATTGCGGGGGAGAGGTACTTCAGTCCGGGTCTTCCAGACAGCGGATTCCGCGGGCGGCCGGCGCACGGCATCGAGGTCGATTTCGTAGATGTCACCGGCACGGGAAAAGTAGAGATGTTTGTTGTCCGGCGATAGGCTGGGGTCGAGTTCTTCGACTGGACTATTGACGAGCGGCCCCAAATTCCACACCCACGCGCTCCAACCCTCGGCTGAGAGATCCACGATGTATAGGTCCGACGCGCCGAATCCGTTCCGCGCGCCCTTGCTGGAGAACACAAGAAAGCTACCATCCCGGGCAGCGGCAACGCCGGCCTCGTCGTGCGCCGTGCTGATTCGCCGGTTTCGCCCGCCGCCCATCAACTCCGGCTCCCGATACTCGCCGTTGCGAAGCGCCGAGCGATAGATGTCCCATCCGCCGCTACCGCCAGGCCGGTTCGAGGTGAAGTAGAGCGTTCCGTCGGAGGTGACGGAGGGCGAGGCTTGGTCGCCATCCCACTTCGCGAGCGCGCCTCCGAGCGGGCGGGCGTTCTTCCACGTTTCGGCATCGCGATCGGCCACCCACAGGCGGGAACGGTTCTGAGAATCCGGTGAGTGCGTGCAGTAAATCTTTGCGCCATCCGGCGAGAGGCTGAAAGGCGCTGCGCTGGCGCCTTCGGGAAAAGCGATCTGCTTCGGCTCACCCCAACGGCCGGCCTGCTGGTGGGAGACGAAAAGCCCTGGGCGCAACATTCCGGCGGCGAGGCGCACGAAGTACAGCGTCTTGCCGTCCGGGGTGAAAGCGAACGGGCCTTCGTGGGCCGAGGTCGAGACCACTCCCGGCGCAAACACGGCGGCGGAGGGTTGAGCGTGCGCGCCCTGCACCAAGATGAGCGCGCATATCGCCAGCGTGGGTGACTTCATAATCCGAATCTACGGTTGATGGTGGTGCCTACGTCCTTAAGTCTTCCTGAAAGAAATGTCAGGCAAACTTCAGGTTCAACAAGGACACGTCCGGGAGAGTATAAGGCATATGGCGAGAGTTGCACCGGTCCCTGTATTTCTGATGATGCTTGCATCGGCCCTCTTTGCGGCGGACCAGACGCCGCCTTGGATCCGGAAAACAAGTCTGCCGGAGCCGGGCGCGTTCGCCCTGGCCGCGGGGATAGGCGGCAAGATCTACGTCCTGACTTCCGGAGAGGAGCGGCATGACGGAGCCGACGTGTTCGAGTACGATCCCGGCACCGATTCCTGGAGGAAGCGGTCAGGCGCTCCGAGCCGGCGATGCGGTTTCGGCGGGGCAGTGCTCGATGGCAAGATCTACGTCTGGGGAGGCGTAAACCGCGGGTCCGCACCCGGTCGCGACACAATCAACGACACGGTGGAGGTCTACGATCCGGCAACGGATTCCTGGAGCGTGCGGCAGGCCAGGATGCCGGCGCCCCGATTGTTTGCGACGGGGGCAGCGGCGAATGGAAAGCTTTACGCGGTAGGCGGCATTTTGCTAGAGGATGGAAAGGAAACGAGCGCCGTTCACGAGTACGATCCCCGCGCGGACCGCTGGAGCGAGCGCAAGCCGATGCTCTTCGAGCGGCGGGTGTACCGGGTGGTCGGGGCGGGCGGGAAGCTCTATACGATTGGCGGGTACAGCGATTCCTATCCGGACCTGCTGGTCGAGGAGTATGACCCGGCTACGGACGAGTGGACGCGGAGGCCGAATCAACTCTCCCGGAATTACGATCACGCCGTTGCTGTTGCCGGAGACGAAATCTGGGTGATCGGAGGCGCATCGCCGGCGGTGCAGGTTTATGCGCCGCGGTCGGGCCAGTGGTCGAAGCGGCCGGACCTTCCCGATCCGCTACCGGGCCCGGTTGCCGCTGTGGTGAACGGGCGGATTTTCGCAGTCTCTGCGCTGAGTGGCACGCTATACGAGTTCAATCCGGAGGGCAAAGAGCCGGCAGCGGTCCGGAAGATCCCGGGCTGGCAAAAGAAGGCCGACATGCCGACGCCCCGGCGGGATCACTTCGCGGTGGCCGTCGGGAACAAGGTGTACATCCTTGGCGGCAGCGTACAGAAGGGCGACAAGACCGAGCCGACGAATGCGGTGGACGTCTACCATACGGCTACGGATCGGTGGACCGCTGCCAAGCCGTCGCCGGAATCGATCAACAAAGCGGCCGCTGTCGACGGGCGAATTTACTCCTTCGGGGAAAAAGGTTCCTACAGTTACGATCCGTCTGCGGATGTCTGGACCGAGATCGCCCCGGTGCCCACACGACGACGGAGCTTCGCCATCGCCGTCCTGAACGGCAAGATTTTCGTGATTGGCGGGATGACTCCGGACCCGGCGCACAGGTGGGGTTTCCAAGGTGATGGAGACGCAGTGGAAGCGTACAACCCAAAGACGAACGAGTGGGCGCAAAAAGCCAAACTGCCGCAGCCGGGACACGCATTCACTGCCGTCACGCTGGGCAGCAAGATCTATCTGGTGGGCGGGCACAGGCTTGAAGTTTATGATCCCGCCGCGGATTCCTGGACGACGCTGGCGCCGGTGCCAGACTTCTCGGCGTACTGCGGAGCGTTCGAGTTGAATGGGCGGATTCTGGTGCTGCCGGGTATGCTGGCGAGCGTGTGGGCGATGCAGGAGCACGATCCTGCCACCAACTCATGGCGTGTGTCGCGAGTGCCGGCGCATACGCGGCGGCGGGTCTACGCTTCCGCTTCCGTGAATGGGAAGATATACACCTTCGGCGGGGTGGATGGAATCGAGTGGGACGACTGGAACAGGCCGCTGGTGGGGCTGACGGAGGAGTTCAATCCGTGATAGCCCGACAGGCCAGGAGGCCTGTCCCACTGTTATGCTTTCAGAGAACCCGATGAGAGTGCTGCTGGTGGAGGACGAGGCCAAGGTCGCCAGGGCTCTGAAGGAGGGGCTGACCGCGGAAGGGTACTCGGTGTTAGTGGCAGGAACGGGCGAGGAAGCGTTTTTTGTCCTGACGACTCAGGCGTTCGATCTGCTGTTGCTCGACCTGATGCTGCCGGGTCGCAGCGGGCTCGAGATTCTGTCGGCGTTACGGCAGCGCGACTTCCGGACTCCGGTTTTGGTGCTTACGGCGAAGGATTCGATCGAGGATCGCGTGATTGGCCTCGACACCGGAGCCGACGACTACCTGGTAAAGCCCTTCGCGTTTCCGGAACTGCTGGCGCGGATGCGTGCGCTGCTGCGACGCGGCAGGACGGATCGAACCGGCAAGCGGAAACTGGCTGATCTCGAGTTGGACCCCGGCGCGCGCCGCGTGACTCGGGGCGGTCGGGAAATCGAACTGACTCCGAAGGAATTCGACCTGCTCGAATACCTGATGCGCTACCAGGGCCAGACGGTCTCACGGGAGATGCTCGCGCGCGACGTGTGGCAGGTCTCGGCGCGGGCAACCCCGATGGACAACGTCATCGACGTGCACATCGCGCGGTTGCGCAGGAAGATCGACGATCCATTCGCGGTAAGCCTGCTGCGCACGATCCGGGGCGTCGGGTTTTTGCTGGGCGAAGGTGCGAAATGACGATGCGGCGGGCCAGCATACGGGGCCGGCTCACGGCGTGGTACGCCGCAGTGCTGCTTTCGATCCTGGCATGCGTCTCGGTGGGCATCTACGTTTTCGTGCGCTCGAGTCTGGAGCAGTCGTTGAGCGTGCAACTCGACCGGGATTTCAGCACCGTCATCACCGTGGTTTCGGCGTCGCCGAAGGGCTGGGGACCGGGAGGACACCTGCCGGGCGATGTGGTGTTCAGGGTGATGGAAGGCGGGCGAGTGATCTACCACTCCGACGCGTGGTGCCGTGCGAAGTTCTTCAGGGATGAGTACGCGGAGCCGGACCCCAGAATCGGCGTGTGGCGCTCGATTCAAGGGGTCCCGCACAGGATGAGGGTGAGGCCGATTCAGTTGAACGGACGCGAACTGAAAGTGGCCGTGGCCGAAGACACCAGCATCCCCGACGGGACACTCCGCAGCCTGCTGCGTTTGTTACTGCTGAGCATTCCGGTAGCGGCCGCGCTGGCAATCGGCGGCGGATACTTCCTGGCCGGGCGCGCGCTTTCTCCGATCAGCGCGATGGCGGCGAAGTCGCGGGAGATCACCGCCGAGGCGCTTTCGAAGCGGCTCCCGATCGACAACCCGAACGACGAACTCGGGCAAATGGCGACGGTCTTCAATGAGACGCTCGGCCGGCTGGAGGCTTCCTTCGAGAGGCTGCGTAACTTCACGGGGAACGTGTCCCACGAACTGCGCACGCCGCTGACCGCGATTCGCAGCGTCGGCGAAGTTGCGATGCAGCGCACGCTGGATGCCGATGCCTTGCGCGACGTGATCGGCAGCATGCTCGAGGAAGTGGACCGGCTGACGAGGCTGGTGGATTGCATGCTGGCTCTGGCGCGCACGGAATCCGGCAAATCGAATTTGACACGCGCCGAACTGGACCTGGGGGATGAGGCCAACGCGGCATTCGAACTCGTGCGTGTTCTGGCGGAGGAAAAGCGGCAGACGGTATCGATTGATGTGCACGGGCGGGCGGGCGTCCGCGGCGATGCGGCGACATTGCGCCAGGCTTTGTTGAACCTGATCGACAACGCGATCCGATATACGCCGCAGGGCGGCCACATCAGGTTGATCGTTGGCGGCGGCGCGCCGGGAAGCAGCACCGTCGAGGTTGAGGATGACGGGCCGGGCATACCGGTAGAGGAGCGCGAGCGCATTTTCGACCGGTTTTACCGTGTCGGTGCGACCGCGGCGCACGGGACGGGGTTGGGCCTGGCAATTGCGCGCGGCGCGGTGGAAGCGTCCGGGGGCCGGCTTGAGTACGAGGATGTCAGCGGAGGCGGGAGCCGGTTCCGGATCACGTTTCCGGCGCAGAAGAGTTGACCGGCGTCGCCTCCCGACGGAATTTTACTGGCCGCCTAGAGCAACGCTGTGAGCGCCGCTTTTACGGAGTGCTCCAGCACCTTCTCCAGCGCGATATACAGGACCGCCCGGCCCGCCTTTTGAACCGCGCTGTCCGCCGCTGTATTCGCCGCGTTGCGCCGCCTCGGGACCGCGTGCAACCCTTGGCTGCGCAGAACATCGAGGATCTCCTCCGGAGTGACACGGCCCGGTTCATAGATGACGGTCAGGCTTCCCGTCAGGAGGTTCGCCGCGGCCGCCGACACCCCGCGGATTCCCTTCACCGTCTTCTCAATCGCATCTGCCCGGTCAGGGTTCCGCTGTAGCGCGGCCGTACGCACGCGCAGACGGCCAGGGGTGTGGTGCATGTACTCCCATTCCTGGCCGTTGAATCCGCTTGCGGCCGGGCATGCCAGTGCCGCCCGGCCGTTCTGCGGGAGGCGAAGAACTTCTCTGTTCGTCATCGGAGTATCTCCTATCCGTGCAGTCGAAATACACTGCAAGCATCTGCTTCCGAGTGTTCGTCCACGGCGCCGCAACGGCGGCGGACACTCACGCCCGGAAGCTACGCGCTAATACTTAGTAGGAAAGGTTGAAGGCACGTCAGTAAGTGACAGTAAGTGACGCCCTCGCGCTCTCCGCATTTGCCACTGGTCGCGTGGAAAAAGCGGAGGCCGAAGGCAAACGAAGCCTTTAGATCCGGCCGGACCGCGTCTTCCACGAATTGCCGCCTGAATGAGGAGGCTTGTCTTCGTTTTCGGGTACCATATGCCTTTCTTCGGGGCGAGGGAAGCTGGGGAGGAAATGAAAAAGACCATTCCCCCGGGAGCGGAGAAATGGCCTACTACCGCGAACGGTTCTCGGTCGGATTCCCCCACTGGTCCAAGCTTCAGCACCGCGCGCCGTGAGAGATCCGGACGATCTCAGCCACCTTAGGAAAACCCTTAACCCGGGAGTTCCTGGTCTACCCTCCACACAGCATCTTTGGATGCCTGAGGGCAGTGGCCTGTTTGCCGCGCGGACGCCTCGCTTACCGAGGATCCACCAGACGCGGCCTGTCGCAACCGCTACACGCCTGCGCCCAAAAAAAAGTTTAGCCCGTTCAGAGCAAAAGTGTCAATAAAGAGAGGCCTAAATGTCAAGCCTCGTTAGAAATGTCCCCATTCTTAACTCGTTAGAACTGTCCCTTTTCCAGTTCCTTGCTTTTCTGTTCTTGGGGCTTCCGTCGTCCCGGAGCCCTGCGCCGCCGCTGGCGGCGCGCTTAGGGCGAAGCGTAGGCGGAAGCCCCAAGAACAGTCGCGACCTGGCGGCCACGGGCGGCTGGCC
>JAEZIJ010000105.1 GCA_023436715.1 Acidobacteriota bacterium | reverse complement strand
GGAGCGCGACTCCCCAGGGAATCGATTTCACTTTACCGAGAGGAGAAAACGCCGGCGCGTTCGGTCATGTTTTTACGTGGCTCAACAACCCCCGTTTCGGTCACCTCGTTATTTGGCTTGACAGGGGGCGCAAGTCAGGAGCGCCGCCCGTGCGATACCATGGCAGATTCAGGGAACAGAACAGGACAGAGTAGCGTCTTAGTCTGCTTGAGGAATCTGAACCTGCATAGAGGTGTAACCCGATGATCTCGATACAACGCGGGATTGCAGTACTCTGCGTTTTAATGCTTCTGGCGCCCATCGCCGGCGCCGCCCAAGTCCCAGGCATAAAAGATAGCGGCGGGAGATTCTCCGGCCTGGTCCGGCCGTACCAGTTCCAGGAGCTTCCGCCGGTCGATCTGTCGAATTCGGGCCGGCTGGAACAACTCCTGCGCGGCGGAAACATCTACCTGTCACTACAGGATGCCATCGCCCTGGCACTTGAAAACAACCTGGACATCGCAGTGCAGCGCTACGGCGCCATTAACGCCGACGCCAGCCTGTTGCGCGCAAAGGCCGGCGGTCCTCTGCGCGGCGTGCCGACCAGCGTGCAGACCGTGACCACGAATATCCTTTCGCAGGTGATGGGCACGGGCAGCGGGACCGGCGTAGGCGGCGGGAGCGGCGGTTCCTCCTCTTCGAGCGGCGGCGCGGGCGGCACCATCATCACCGCAACCGGAACCTCGATTCCCACCCTCGACCCGTCCTTCTACATTGCGGGCAACGTGGGTCACCGCTCGTCTCCCCAGTCCAACTCGATCACCACCGGGCTGACCGCCCTGGCGATAAGCAACAAGAGCTTCAATGCCGGTTTTCAGAAGGCGTTTCTCACCGGCACGTCCATTTCGGCGGGCTGGTCGAACACCAACGTAAAGAACAACGCGTATGGTGGGACCTACAACCCGTACACGAGCGCGAATATGGATGTGGTGATCAGCCAGCGGCTGCTTCAGGGCTTCGGATTGGCAGTCAACAACCGCAACATCCGGATTGCGAAAAACACCCGGGAGGTCTCGGATCTCGCCTTCAGACAGCAGGTCATCGCGACGGTATCCCAGGTGATCGGCGGATACTGGGACCTGGTGAGCTTCAGCGAGAACGTCAAGGTGAAACAGCAGGCCCTGGCGCTCTCCCAGAAGCTCTACGACGACAACAAGAAGCAGGTCGAAATCGGCACCCTGGCGCCGATCGAGATCGTCCGCGCCGAGGCCGAGGTCGCCTCGAACCAGCAGCAACTGGTGAACGCGCAGACGCAGTTGCTCCAGCAGGAGACGGCGCTCAAGAACGCCCTGAGCCGCACGGGCGTCGCCAGCCCGAGCATCTCCGAGGCACACATTATCCCGACGGACCGGATCAGCGTGCCGGAACAGGAAGAGATCCAGCCGGTGCAGGACCTGGTGTCACGCGCACTGGAGAGCCGTCCTGAACTGGCCCAGAGTCGCATCAATATCGACAGCACGAAGATTGGTCTGAAGGGCACGAAGAGCCAGCTTCTGCCGTCGCTCGACCTCCAGGCGAGCTTCCAGAACAACGCGTTGGTCGGTGAGCTCAACACGGTGTCGATTCCGCCGGGCATCGATCCGAACCAGTTCCAGCGCATCCCCGACCCGTTCTTCATGGGCGGAATCGGGAGCGCTTTCGGCCAGCTCTTCCGCCGCAATTTCCCGGACTACTCGATCGCGTTCCAGTTGAGCGTGCCTCTGCAGAACCGAGCGGCCAAGGCGGACATGGTGATGGACCAGGTCAACCTGCGGCAGCAGGAACTCAGCCAGCAGCGTCTGATCAACGGCATCCGGTTGGATGTGCGGAACGCGCTGATCGCGCAGCAGCAGGCGCGCGCTGGATACCAGGCGGCGGTCAAGGCGCGGGTGCTGGCGGAACAGACGGTAGACGCCGAACAGAAGAAGTACGCGCTCGGCGCCTCCACCATCTTCTTCGTCATCCAGTACCAGCGCGACCTCGCGCAGGCAAGGTCGCAGGAAGTGGGAGCCGAGAGCTCCTACGCCAAGGCGAAGGTGCAGCTTGACCAGGCCGTCGGACGTACCCTCGAGACCTACAATATCTCGATCGACGAAGCGTTCAAGGGCAAAGTATCCCGGGCGCCGAGCGCGCTGCCGGCGATACAGTAATTTCTCCTGTTCGGCCTCGGAGTCTCCGCCGATGAGAAAGGCAGGAGACTCCTGGCCGGGTGATCGTTCTGTCCATCGCCGTTCTGGCGGTTGCGGCTGCCGCGTTTGGGGTGTGTGCACTGGTGGGGCGGTATCAGATGGTTCCCAAGGTGCTCGCGGAAGAACCGGCCTTCCTGCTTGACGCCAAAGGCAAAGTCACGTTCTGGAATCCGGCCGCCGAGAGCGCCTTCGGCTATTCCCATTCCGAAATGCTCGGCCGGACTGTTGAACACCTCGTTCCGGCGGAACTCCGGGGCGCGAAACATCGCACAACCTTCGAAACCACCGTCCGCCGCCAAGACCTGACCGAACTGCCCGTCGAAATCACCAGCCTGTCGATCAAGCTCAACCGTGAATGGCGCACCCTCGCGCTGGTGCGCGACGCCTCCGGCCGCCGGCGGCGCGAGGAGGAACTGCGCCGCGCCAAGGAGCGGGCCGAACAGGCCGCCGCCGAGTTGGAAGCCGCAAATTCCGTCCTTGAAAAGACCACCGTGTGGGCCAACGAAATGGCCGCCCAGACCGCGATGGCGAACGCAGCGAAGAGCGAGTTCCTGGCCAGCATGAGCCACGAGATCCGCACTCCCATGAACGGCGTGCTCGGCATGCTCACGCTGCTGGAACACACCGAACTCAACCGCGAGCAGACCGACTACGTCGAAACCATACGCTATTCCGGTCAAATCCTTCTCGACATCATCAACCAGATCCTCGACTTCTCCCGGATCGAGTCCGGAAAATTGGAGCTGGAATTGATGGAATTCGACCCACGGCGCGAAGTCGAGCAGTCCGTGTTACTGTTCGCCGAGCGCGCGGAGGCCAAGGGCCTCGAACTTCTGACGACCATTTCAGAGGCCGTTCCCGCTCAGGTGCGGGGCGACGCCGGCCGCTTCCGCCAGATTCTCATCAATCTCCTGGGGAACGCGGTCAAGTTCACTGAAAAAGGCGAAGTCAGCGTGAACGTTTCCTCCAAAGCGCTGGAGGAGGGGCGCGCCGAACTGTGCATAGAGGTCGCCGATACGGGCATAGGGATGACGCCGGAAGTAGTGCGGAAGTTATTTCAGGCCTTCTACCGGGGCGAAGACAGCACCCGGCGGCGGTATGGCGGCACTGGGCTGGGCCTTGCGATCTGCAAGAAACTCGTCGAGGCAATGCGGGGTTCCATCGCGGCGTCGAGTTGGCCCGGCAAGGGGTCGAGCTTCCGCTTCAGTGTGGAGGCTGAGGTTGTGCCCGGTCCGGCGCGGGCGTTGCCGCCTCGTCCGGGCAACCTCAGGGTGTTGATCGTACACCGCCATGCGGCGACCCGAAACATGATCCGCGCTTGTGCCGTGGCTGGGGGCATAGAGACCGTCGACACCGAGGCGCCGCCACCCGCGGGGAACGAACGGTACGATTTCGTGATCGCGGACGCCGCCGACCCGAACCTCGAACAATTACGCCACCGTTGGGGGCAAGCACTGCTGCTGATTGTGCCGCGCAGCGAAGGGAGGACTCCGGAAGCCCTCGGGGCGCGTGCGCTGATCGCAAAGCCGATCCGCCCGTCGAAGCTCCTCGAGGCGCTGCTTCAACGTACACAGGCCGGACCGGAGGCCGTAGCCTCATTGACACTCTTGTCCAAGGCGGTTGCGGGTCTCGCCGCCGGCCCGAAAATCCTCATCGCCGAGGACAACCCGGTAAACCAGAAAGTGGCGCGGAAACTGGTCGAGAAGCTCGGATTTTCAGCGGACGTCGCCGAGAATGGCGAAGCGGCTGCAAAGGCTGCGGCGGCGGGCGGCTACGCGGTTGTGCTGATGGATTGCCAGATGCCCGTCATGGACGGCTTCAGAGCCAGCCAGGCCATTCGGCGTCTTCCGGAACCCTGCGGCCTGGTGCCTATCATCGCCATGACTGCCAACGCCTTGAAAGGCGACCGCGAAAAGTGTCTTGCCGCCGGGATGACGGACTATCTCGCAAAGCCGGTCAACCCGCAGGAGCTCAGATCCGCCCTGGAGCGCTGGTGCGGCCAGACCCATCCCGCCCCGCCTCCGGCCGAGGAGCCGGATTGGGAGTCGCTCCCCGAGAGTCTACTCTGAGAAGACTCGAGGGGGTGGAACTCGCGGGGCGGCGGCTTAGCTGATCGCCCGGCGGCGGAACTGAATCAGGCCGATTGCCGTCAGCAACACATCGAACCCCAGCAGGGCGGCGCCGGCCACCAGAACCGGCAAATGAGACACCTGCGGCGCCAGGGTCCCGCGCAAGCCCTCCGACGCGTGAACCATCGGGTTCAGCAGCACAAGCTTCTGCAACAACGGAAACGTCTTCAGCGCGCTCCATGGATAGTACGTGCAGCCGAAGAACAGCATCGGGGCCAATACGAGGCTGAACAACAGCCCGACGTGCGTCTGGCCGACGCTGCACCCCATGGCCAGCCCGCAGGAGGCCGAGAACAGCGCCACCAGCAGCGCCATCGCAATGAGTTCAACCGGTGCGGCAAAACTCAAGTCGACTTTGCCGAGAATCAACCACGCCGCCGGGATCACAACAAATCCCGCCACCAGCGCCTGGGCCATTCCAGCCACGAGTTTCTCGATCGCCACCCAGCCGATCCACACCGGCGCCAGGAGCCGGTCCTCGATTTCCCTCGTGAACTGGAACTCTGCGATCAGCGGCATCGCCACCGCCTGCGTCCCCGACATCATCATGCTGATTGCGATGATGCCGGGAAGCAGCATGCTCGGGTAGGAAGCGGGCATCAGGCCGCTGCGCGTCATCACCGCGCCGAATACGAACACCGTCAGCAACGGCTGAACCAGGTTCTGCAAGAGCAGCGGGATGAAGTTGCGCCGGGCCACGTGGGCATCCCGCGCCAGCATCGCCATGAACGATTTCCAGGTCATTCGCGCAGACTCCGTCCCGTGTGGTGGAGGAACAGGTTTTCGAGGCTCGGTTCGGCGATGTGCACGTCGGTCAGGTCCACCCCGGCCGCCGCGGCCGCATTCACCACCTGCGGAATCAGCGATCCTCCGCGGTCGGCGTAGATGTCCATGCCGCTTTCCCCCGCCGGGCGCACCTCCCGCACACCCGCCATGCACCGTATGCGGTCAGCCAGTTCGGGCACGGACCGGCCAAAGCGGAGCCGCAGAAGATACCCTCCCGGTATGGATGCCTTCAGTTCGGCCGGAGTGCCGAGCGCGATGATACGCCCGTGATCGATGATTGCAATGCGGCAGCTCAGCGCGTCCGCCTCGTCCATGTTGTGTGTCGTGAGCACGACGGTTTTGCCGCCGCGGTTGTACTCCCGCACAACCTCCCAGAGCAGCAGACGGGTTTGCGGGTCGAGCCCGGCGCTCGGCTCGTCCAGGAAGAGCACATCCGGGTCGTGCATCATCGCGCGCGCGATGGACAGCCGCTGCATCATGCCGCCCGAAAAGCCTCGAACCATGTGATTGGCGCGGTCCGTCAGCTTGAAGTAATCGAGCAGCCGGTCCGCGCGGCGCGCGCGTTCCCGGGCCGAGAGCCCGAAATAGGCGCCGTGAAACAGCAGAATTTCCCGGGCGGTGAGAGAGAAATCCAGGTTCGGCCGCTGCGACACCACGCCGATCAGGCGCTTAGCCGCGACCTGGTCCTTCCAAACCTCGTGCGGCCCGATCCAGGCCTGGCCGCCCGTCGGACGCACGCGCGTCGTGAGGATACCGGCCGTGGTCGATTTCCCCGCGCCGTTCGGCCCCAGCAATCCGAAAATCTCTCCGGGCCGTACCTCCAGCGTGATGCCCGCCAGCGCGACAATCTCCGATTTCGAGTTGTTGTTCCTTGCGGCCCGGCGCGCGGCCAGAAAGCCGAAACCCGCCGTGTGTGCCGCCGGCGTCGGCGCCGACTGATACGTCTTTCGTAGCTCGAGGGTGCGGACGCCCGTCATGGGGTCTAGTCTTCGGTCCAGTCGAGTGAGATGCGGTCGCGCCCCGAACCGGCATCCATGCGGATCGCACGTACCCGGTCTCCGCTCACGACCAGCAGCATTTCACCGTCGATCCCACCGTCCGCGGACCGCACCACAGCGGCGATACGGCCATCGTCGAGCACGCGCGCGACTCTCCCTGCGAATGACACGCGGCCGCGCTCCGTATGCAGGTCGGTCAACACGCGCCCGTTGCGCTCAATCCGGACGACGACCTCGGAAATCCGCCGTTGGCCCATTCCCGGGTGGAAGAATCGCCCGCGGCCCCGCCCGGTGTAGAAGATCGTGCGGTCCCAACGCGAGAGGTCGCCCCTGCGCCCGGCCGGCGGCGACCAGTTGCCTTGATCGTTCTCCCGCAAGCTTTCTTCGTTACGCCCCCGCCAGCCTCCTCCGTCACGTCCGCGCCAGCCCCCACCGCCCGTCACTGCCCACTTGATCCGGAAGTGATACCGGCCTTCCCCGCCCTTGCTGTCGCGAATTCTCACGACGGCGGCGTAGCCGCTCCGCTGCGAAGGCTCGGCAAGCAAGCCGATATCGCCCCGGCTGTCCTTGACTTCAAATTGGAAGTCCTGCACGTTACGGCCAGGCAAGGCCTCGTTGCACTCGGAGCCGTCGTCCCGTCCATCCCGGCCCGTAATCGTGCGGATGAACACTGAGTCGCCGCGCACGCTGACCTCCGCCTCGCCATCGATCTGGAGCCGGATGTCGCACTGTCCCGTTCCGAACGGAATGTCATTGCGCGTCATCTGCCTTACCCTGAATCGGGTATCGGCCATGGCGGGCAGCGCCGCCCAAAAACACGCCAGCACGAGCACCAGGCGGGCCACTCGCATCTCACCAGCCATCTTCTTTCTCCTGAATCGTCAGTTCCGCATGCCCGGCCCGTCCGTGCGCCCGGCAAGTGCCTTGACGACGGGGCCGCCGCAGACGCCCACGCCCGAAGTGACCAGCGCGGTCAGGAAGCTCAGCAGCACGGCGTACACCATCTGCTCGGTTACCGGACTCTTCCCGGGGAGGCGGAAGTTCACCGGCAGTTCCTTCGCAAGCTGGACCCTCAGCGCGTCCGGCAGCGTGCGGCCGGTGCGGTCCTTGAGATTAGCTACGGAAATCGGGGTCTGCAAGACGAGTCCGGTCTGGCCGTCCACATAGAACTGGCAGCGGGAGAACCAGCCGAGGTTGGCGGGGTCCGCGGCGTCGAAAAGAAGCAGCGGACCGGGCCGTCCGGAAGCCTTTAACTCGAGCGACAGCGCGCGCTTTCCGTCCACAAGGCTGCACTCGAAACCGGCCTGCTTGGCGATGCTGCCAAGAACTTCCGGCTCGAATTCGAGCTGTATGAGCTTGTGGGTACCGGCCTGAACTACCTGCATTCTCTCTATTCTATCCGCTTGAGTGCTCGTGCGTGCGCCGCAAACGTGGCACGGTCGAACAGCACGAATAAAACTTCCTCGATCCGCGCATCCTCGCGCAGCAGGTGCGCGTGAACCGCCTCCAGCGCCAAGCCGGCGGCTTCCTCGACCGGGTATCCGTATGCCCCGGTCGAGATCGAAGGAAAGCTCACGACCCTCAGCCCGCGCTCCTCCGCCATCTCCAGGCACGTACGGTAGCAGGATGCGAGCAGTTCGGCTTCCCTGTTCCGGCCCCCACTGTAGACCGGCCCGACCGCGTGGAACACAAACCGGGCGGGCAGATCACCAGCGGCGGTAGCCACCGCACTGCCTGTCGCACAGCCGCCCGTGCGCGGACGGATCTCATCGAGTTCCTGCATGATGGACGGTCCTCCGGCGCGGTGAATGGCGCCGTCCACACCGCCCCCGCCTGCCAGCCGCGAGTTGGCCGCATTGACGATCGCGTCGGCGGGCACGCGCGTTATGTCGCCCGTCAGCAGCCGCACGCGCTTGCCGCCGGGGAATTCACGTTCCATGCATAGTAAAATAGGCGTTCTGCTCCGTGGAAGCAACTGGCAAAACAACACCCGTGCTGGTCCTGTTCGATATCGATGGGACGCTGATCCGCCGCGCCGGTCCGCACCACCGCATGGCGCTGGTCGAGGCGATCCGAAAGACAACCGGCTTCGAGACCACGACCGATAGCATCCCGCTTCACGGCATGCTCGACCCGGTCATCATGACCGAAATGCTGCGCCGCGCGGGTGCTCCGGAAGCGCTCATCCTCGAAGCCATGCCGGAAATGATCCGGCACGCGCAGTCCATCTACGTTCGCACTTGCCCAAACCTCGAGCGGAAGACCTGCCCGGGAGTGCGACGGCTCCTGACGCGGCTCGAACGGCGCGGAGTCATCCTGGGCCTCGTGACCGGTAACCTGACGCGGATCGGATGGAAAAAGATGGAGCGCACCGGGCTGAAGCCCTATTTCAAGTTCGGAGCCTTCGGCGAAATGGCGGCGGACCGCGCCGGGCTGGTCACGATTGCCGTCGGGGAGGCATGCCGGCGCGGCTGGATCAATGGCAACTCCCGGATAACCTACGTGGGCGATGCGCACAACGATGTGCTCGCGGCGCAGTCCGCCGGGGTCCAATCGGTTGCGGTTGCCACAGGCCTCTGCCCGCCCGCGGAACTGGCCTCCTATTCACCGGATTACCTGCTGGAAGACCTGAACGGGCTGAAACTGGAGATGGTGCTGTGAATAAGCGAATCGCGTGCGCCGCGCTCGTGCTCGCGCTTTCCGGCTGCGCCCCGGTGGACGAAACCCCGATGATCTCGATCATAGGCGCCACTCTGATTGACGGAACCGGCGCGGCGCCCGTGCCCGAATCGGTCATCCTCGTCGCCGGTTCTCGTGTAGGGGACGCCGGAGCCCGTGCAACCGTGCCGACCCCGGCGCGCGCAGAAAACGTGGATGCTCGCGGGAAATACGTCACTCCCCGGGTTATCGACCTCGATCGGGCGCACCTCGCCGCGGCAAGTTCCAATGAGGAGTTACGGAAGCTCGTCGATATCGGCACTCCCGCCTACGGCAGCCTCCCGGTGGAGATCGAGCCCGCGCTGGCGGCTCGCCTCCGCGATTCCCGGGCCGTATTCGCACCCGGGCTCTCGCTGCGCAGCGGCGATGACCTCGCGCGCGCTATGCGGCAGACCCGGCAACTCTCCTCCGAAGGCGTCGCGATCGGGGTGGCATCGTCCGGCGACGTCGCACGGGAACTGCAACTGCTTGCCGAAGCGGGACTCTCCCCCATGGAAGTACTCGTGGCGGCAACGCGCGACGGCGCGCTTGCCCGGCGGCGAAGCCATGAACTGGGAACGGTGACGGCGGGCAAGGCCGCCAATTTGCAGGTGCTCTCCGCCAATCCTCTCGACGACATCCGTAACCTCGCCCGCCCCGAGCGGACGATGGAGGAAGGAACCTGGCTGAATTGATGGAAGCGCAGAGACACGTGCCAAACCGCTCCCTCGCGGTCGCGGCTCGGAAAACGGCACAAAACCGGGCCGCGACCGCAAGGGAGTGCCGCATGGGCCTGCGGCCCACCAAAGGCGATGAAAACTGGCGCGGGCAGGACCGCCCAGTGGGGCAGGGCCTCGCCCTGCGGCGGGCTCCCAGCCCGCCTGCGTGGTCGGCCTGAGAGGCCGGCGCAGCCCGAGGGGCTGCCCCACTCGCGATCGGAAGCAGCCGCGCGGTCTCGACCGATTTTCGACGGAGCGGTCAGGCCGCCCTTACAAACTCAGCACGTTGTACCCCCACGCACCCAGGTCCACGAACAGGCCGGGGTCGCGCATCTCGTTGCCGTCGCGCGGGGCGTAAACAGCCCCGGATAGCTCATCTGTCAGCCGCAGGGTCTTTCCAGCCAGGTCGTCCCATGGAACCCGAATCCGAGCTTGAGACGGCGAGTCCGACAGATTCACGACGGTGAGCCGCCGTCGGTCGCCGCTCCGCGCGCACCAAGCCAGGATGTTCATGTACGATCCGTTATCCGGCCAGCCGGTGCGCTCACATAGCCGCCAGTCGCCGTCGGTCAGACCATCCCCATGGACGACCTTCAGCAGGCGGCGATAGAAATCCTCCAAGCCCTGGTTCACGGGTTCATCCGGCTCCCTGCCCAGTTGGACGGGGAGTTTGACATGCCGGCCCTCCATCTGTCCCTCGTAGATCAGCTTTGCGCCCGGCAGCGTCATCATCGCAACCGCCGCGGCGCGCTCTTTCGGCTGCGGGAACGTCGCGGCCGCGCGGGGTTCGTCGTGGTTTTCTAGAAACCGGACCAGCTTCTTCTGATAGCCGGGATCCGCCAGCAGGTGGAGCCGCACCGATTCGGCGTTCTCGTGCACCAGCCGGTCATAGAGACGTTTGTCGTAACAGTAATCGAAACCAAGTTGCTGCAGGTTCCACTCGCGGTCCCAGTAGGCCTCCGCAATGAAGAGGAATCCCGGATGTGCCGTCTTGACGGCCTGAATCACGTCCCGCCAGAGCTCAGTGGGTGGAGGCGCGCCGGCCCGCTGGCCCCAGGTGCGTTCGAAAATGTCGTTGATCATCAGCATCGCCATATCGCACCGGACGCCGTCGCCGGCCTTGGCAATCTGGCCCAGCGTCTCGATGAATGCGAGGCGCAGCGCCGGGCTGAACGCATTGAACTGCGCGGTATCCGGCCAGGGGGCGAAATACGGATCACGCCCGCGCGCGAACACGTTGCCGCCGTACTCGAAGAAAGCCTGCGGGTCCCTGCTGACGTCGCCGGCGTTGCCCCGTATGAAATAGTCGGGGTGCTCGAGAAGCCACGGATGATCGGGCGCCACATGGTTCGGCACGAAATCCAGAATCAGCCGGAGTTTCCTCCCGGCCAAAGCGGCACGCGCAACGGCCAGGCCGTTCTCTCCGCCGAGGTGCCGATCTACAGCGTAACGGTGTACGCAGTAGGGCGAACCTGAGACATCCGCGGGAGAGTAGTCCGGCAGCACCCGGCGGAACTCGGGTTCGAGCCCCTGCTTATCGCGGGCGATTACAATGCCGGCCGGGCTGCGCTCCCACACCCCCATGAGCCAGACGGCATCGAAGCCCAATTCTTCGATCGCGTCCCACTCATTGCCAGGGACGGTTCCGAGATCGATTTTCCGCCCGTGCTTACGGCTCAGCTCGTTCAGCCACGCCCAGGCGTTGATTTCATAGATGAGAGGGTGATCCTGCCAAGTCATAAAGCCTCCAGTTCCTTACGCTGCGCGCTCCACCTCCCGAAACATGGTCGGCGCCTTCCCGGTCTCGAGGAACTTCGTGGCATCGAGCCGGCCAAACAGGTTGATCAGTGCGGCAACCAGACCCGTCCAGCCCGTCTGATGGCTTGCGCCGATGCCGGCGCCGATGTCGCCATGGAAGTACTCGTAGAACAGGATGTAGTCGTTCCAGTGAGGATCCGTCTGGAACTTCTCCTCCCCGCCATATACGGGCCGCCGTCCGTTCTCGTCGCGCTCAAAAATGCGCGCGAGGCGCGCTGAGATTTCCCGGGCCACCTCGAAAAGGTTCATTATCCGGCCCGAGCCGGTTGGGCACTCGACTTTGAACGAGTCGCCATAGTAGGTGTAAAACTGCGTGAGCGCGCGGATCAGGAGCGCGTTGATCGGCATCCAGATCGGCCCGCGCCAGTTCGAATTGCCGCCGAACATGCCGGTGTCGGACTCGGCCGGCAGATAGTTCACTCTGTAATCCTGCCCATTCACCCAGAAATTGTACGGGTGGTCGAGATGGAAGCGCGAGAGCGAGCGAATGCCGTAGGGGCTCAGGAATTCGTTCTCGTCCAGCATTCGCGACAGAATGCGGCGCAGGCGATCCTGATTCACCAGGGCAATGATGCCGCGCTCGGCATATCCGAGGTTCGCAGGGCCGGTTGGGTGCACGAATCGCATCAACTCGGGCGTGCGCCTGACGCGCTCCTCGAAGTGCGCCATCAACCTCGGCACGCGTTCCCTCTGCCAGGGTTCGACCACCGTCGTTGCGCAGAGCGGTAACAGCCCGACCAGGGAGCGCACCTTCAGGCGGGTTGACCTGCCGTCGGGCAGACGGAGGAGGTCGTAGTAGAACCCGTCTTCCTCGTCCCACATTCCTTCCTGCCCGATCCTGTTTATTGCGCGCGCGATCAACAGGAAGTGATCGACAAACTTCGCCGCAAGGTCCTGGTAAACGTCGTCGTACGCGGCAACTTCCACGGCGACTTCGAGCATCATCTGGCAGAACAGCGCCATCCATGCCGTCCCGTCGGCTTGCTCGAGGGTGCCGCCGGTCGGGAGCGGCGCCGAGCGGTCGAACACGCCGATGTTGTCGAGGCCCAGGAAGCCTCCTTCGAACAGGTTATTTCCGAAGCGGTCCTTCCGGTTCACCCACCAGGTGAAATTGGCCAGCAGTTTGCCGAAGGAACGCTTCAGGAACTCGATGTCGCCTTGTCCGCGCAAACTCTGCTCCATTCGATAGAGAAATATCGTGGCCCAGGGTTGCACGGGCGGATTCACATCGCTGAAGTTCCACTCGTATGCCGGGATCTGACCGTTGGGATGCTGGTAGTACTCTCGCAGCATGATGTCGAGCTGCTCCTTGGCGAAGTCCACATCCACACTCGAGAGCGCAACCGCATGGAAGGCCAGGTCCCATGTCGCGTACCAGGGATACTCCCATTTGTCGGGCATGGAAATCACGTGGTCGTTGACCATGTGGCCCCACTCCCGATCCCTTATTGGGCGGCCTCCCAGGGTGAAAGGCTCGACACCGTGCTCCTCCAGCCATTGGAACGCGTCGAACGAGTAGTACTGTTTGGTCCACAGCATGCCCGCGAGCGCCTGCCGCATGATCTTCGCGCCTTCCGGACTGACGGAAGCGGGCGTCACAGCCCGGTAGAACTCGTCGGCTTCGCGAATGCGCTGGTCGAACAGCCTGTCGAAATCCTCGAAGGGAGCGTTTACCTTATCGGGACTGACGTCCGACAGCCGGAGGCGCAGGATGGCCGTTTGTCCCGCCCCGACAGTGAGGTGATAATGAGCCGCCGATTTCGTGCCGGTCTCCTCGGAATTCACCGAGCCGCGGGACCCTCTCACTATGTACTCGTTGATGCCATCCTTGACGTATGGGCTGGCGTTCGGCGTCCCGAAGACGCGTTGATTGTTGGTTTCGTTTTCGGTGAACAGGAGCGGCGCATCGTCCTCGACGTACAGCCACCGTTCGCCGAGGTCCGGATGCGATGCGGCAATCGCACGCATGCCGGGCGGGGCGGGCGCCGTTCGCAGCCGCGGCTTCGGCGCGCCCTGCGACCAGCTCCAGGTGTTACGGAACCAGAAGGTGGGCAGAACGTCGAGCGTGGCGGCTTCAGGGCCGCGATTGGCTACTGTGATCCGGATCAGCACGTCCTCCGGCGAGTCCTTCGCATACTCGGCGAAAACGTCGAAGTAACGATTGTCATTGAAGACTCCGGTATCGAGCAACTCGTATTCGAATTCATTCCGCGAGCGGTTACGGTTGGTCTGTACTAAGTCGAGGTACGGGTATGCCCGCTGCGGGTACTTGTACAACCACTTCATGTAAGAGTGTGTCGGCGTCGAGTCGATGTAGAAATAGTATTCCTTTACGTCCTCGCCGTGGTTACCCTCCGGGTTAGTAAGTCCGAAGAGGCGTTCTTTCAGGATTGGATCCTGTCCGTTCCAGAGAGCCAGTGCGAAGCACAGGCGCTGCTTCTCGTCGGAAAAGCCGGCGAGGCCGTCCTCGCCCCAATGGTAAGCGCGCGACCGGGCGTTGTCGTGATTGAGGTAGTTCCAGGCGTCGCCGTTGTCGCTATAGTCCTCGCGAACCGTCCCCCATTGGCGTTCGCTGAGATACGGACCCCATTTTCGCCACAGCTTACCGGAGTCGCGTGCTTCCTTCAGGCGGGCGAACTCCGCTCCTCCCGTTTGAGTTGTCATAGCAATCCCCCCAAGAAACCCTGTCCTTGAACTCAATCTCCCACCGATCCTACATACGATCAAGTGATGTGAACTGCTGCGGGATAAGTGGAAACCGCAAAGATGAGTTATGGAATGAAACCGCTCCGTTGAAAATCACACCGGGCGCGCCCCCCGCGAATCCGCCAAACCGCTCCCTCGCGGTCGCGGCTCGGAACCGGCACGAATTGACCGGCCGGGCACATGGGTAACACTCTAGACCGGGCACATGGGTAACAGTTTTCCACCCGGTCAGCCCTTCATTGGTATTGAATCACACCGCACGACCTCGGCCGTAGCGGAGCCCTCAGCCGCG
>JAEZIJ010000103.1 GCA_023436715.1 Acidobacteriota bacterium | reverse complement strand
TGTTGACTCCGCCTGTGTGGGTTTCGACTGCTTGAGATTCGACTTGAGCATTGAACATGAAATCCTTCTCCGCCCTCGACAGTAATTAACAGCGGGGAAGGTGTCTCAGTCATGTTGGCACAGAGGGTCGTGCCAAGCGGCACTTTCTTCAGCGAGCGCTTGAACGCCGTGTCACGCATTCGGGTAGTGAACATTAAGTGGTCTTCAAATGGAGCGCTGGCAATGGAAAAAGTACGCACATTTCCTTCGGAGTCGGTTTCCGGCGGATTCAGCAATGTCAGGGCAGTGGATTGTCCGGGTTTGAAGTCAAATCCCGGTGGTTTCTCGAAATGGAAGGCCATCGTGCCTTCCGCCACTTCAACTCTATTTAACAGCTTGGGTCGGTAGGGAACTTCTTGAGCAGCCATGATGACCTCCTGCCTCTTCCGATAACCACGCGCCTCCGTTGCCTCGGAACGAGGCTCACGGCTGGTATCCGTCCTTCTGCCACTGGACGAACAACGCGAGCTGGGCCGCTGTCCAATAAGGTCCGCCGGGCGGCATGGAAGGCGGCCTACCATTGCGCGGCGAGAGTACCGCGAGCACTCTACTGGCGTTGTCTGGATCCGACATGTAGGTGTAATCGTCCAGCTTTGCGCCGAGCGACTTCATGTGCGAAATATCGACGGAGCGAAACAATGGTTTGATATCACCTGCGAAGGAAACCTGCGGCATACATTCTCCTCAATACGGAGCGGTTGCAATAACGTTGCCATACAGTAGTCTAAACCCGGTTTCCGCCTGATCTGCGGTACGCTGAAGCCACCTGAATCGGAAGGGATAGGGCAATGCTGGGAAGCAACCCGAGCGACCGGTTCAGCGGCGGGAGTGGCCAGCAGGGCGGTGGCGGCGCCGCCCTGCACAGCGGGAAGGCATCCACTCTGGCGGAAAAAAGCGATAACTCCAGGGGGTTTGGGGGCATCGCCGTGCCGCGGCTTGCCGCCGGGTTCCCGTCCGGCGGCTCGGTCCGCGGTCGACCAGCACGCCATCGGGATACGCCGGCGGTCTCTCAGACCCCGACGCGGCAGCCGGACGACGCTTCGGAGACGTGGCTGACAACGCTTGCCACACGCCCCGACTGCTCCGACGTCGGTTGGCTAATCCTGAAACAGCGATTGCTGTTCGGCCTCGCGCTCGCCGCGGCGGCGCCTGCCCAAGCGCTCGGCGCGACGACGCGCACGCTCTTGCTGGCGCAGTTCAAAACCCTCGAGGCGAGCGGCAACGTACGCCTTGATCTCGGCGGAGGACGGCCGAGCAGAAATGCCAGGAAGAAATGGTTCGTGGGGTTTCAATCAAGTCAGTTTAGCAGGGTGTTCCGGGAAGGTCACGGCCGCCTCTACGGAGAAGGTTCAGACCGCTCGATCACTTCCGGACGAACTCTATCTTTCTCACGATGCCGATGGTGCCCAACTCGCCATCCACGTTCGGTTCGGGGCGATCTCGCAGTCGGCGCAGTAGATCTCGCCCAAGCCCTCGAGCTGCGGGCTCGTCGCGCACCACACGCTTGTGGCGGCACCCTGTTGGGGTGACTTCTTGTTGTTCTCGGGATCGACGACCGGGTTGCCCGATCAAGTCCAGTGCGACCGCGAATAAGGAGGTGGTTGTTTTCGATTGCCCGTAAGCCACCCCTGGTGATGCCGATTCGACAGTGGGATGAGCCGTGCTGCATAGGCAGCGGCGGCGGGAGATTACATTGTGAGGACGGCGCGGAATCGGGCCTTGCCGTCCGCAACGCGGTCGTATGCCTTCGGTGCCTCTAGCAATGGGTATGTTTCCACAATCGTTTTAACTTTTCCTTTTGCTACGAAATCAAGCGCTTCGTAAAGATACTCGGGGCCGTTTTGCTGGCTGCCAACTATTCGAATGCGCTTGGCGATGAGATCCATCAGCGAGACCGAAAGCGGCTCCGCGCCGGCGCCCATCGTGACGAGCCGGCCGTCCGGCCGCAATCCCTGTATACAGTCCACCATCGACCTGGTCGAATTTGAGGTGCTGAGGATCACGTCTGCGCCCCCCGCTGCCGCAAGGCTCTTTCCGTCGCGGACAACTTCATCTGCGCCGAGATCGCGAATCATCTTGTCCTTGTCGGGGGAATGCGAAACTGCGATCGTCTCGAAGCCTGCGGCCTTTGCATATTGCACTGCCAAGTGGCCAAGCCCGCCGATCCCGAGCACGGCAACGCGCTCGTGCGGTTTGGGATCGGCCCAGCGGAGCCCGCTATAGGCCGTGTAACCCGCACAGAAGATCGGGGCTGCCTGCTCGTAGGAAACTTGGTCGGGAATAAGGTAGGTCGCGTCGGCATTCATAAGCATGTACTCGGCGTGTCCGCCTTGTGCCTCAACCCCTGTACCCTTCAGATAAGGGCAGAACGTTTTGCGGCCACGCCTGCACCATTCGCAGCGCCCGCAAGTGGATTGAATCCAAGCGGTACCCACACGGTCGCCGACCTTCCGCGTGGTGACGTCGGGAGCCACGGCGACGATCTCCCCGACCGGCTCGTGGCCGAGGATTCGGGGGAATGGTCCGGGCAAGTGCCCGAGCGTTTGATGGACATCGGTGTAGCAGATGCCGCTCGCATGCATCTTCACGAGCACATGATTCGGTCCGGGATCAGGTTGCGGAACATCTTTGACCTGCCACGAACTGTTTACGGCGGGGACAACGGCAGCTTTCACGAGTTTGCCTCCTGGCGGGATTTGATGCGCGCGCCTTTGTGGGCGGCGCGCGATTTCTTGCCGGCAATCCGGACACCATCCGCCCCGGGACCGATCACTTCCGTGTAGCGCCTGATCCAGGACCAATAAGGGCGTCTCGGCGTGTTCCCCTCAGCCTCGCCGCGCTGCCTCGATGGCGGCGACGTC
Source organism: Acidobacteriota bacterium (assembly GCA_023436715.1). GTDB lineage: Bacteria > Acidobacteriota > Terriglobia > Bryobacterales > Bryobacteraceae > Fen-330. Next base: position 6,248 of record JAEZIJ010000103.1, on the reverse strand, counting down.
GATCTTCTTCATCGTCATCATCGCCTCGAAGGCACGCTTTGCCTCGCTCCCCCCAACCGCAAGCGCCTCGGTCAGCGCGCGCGGTGTGATCTGCCAGGAGAGGCCCCAGCGGTCCGTGCACCAACCGCACTCGCTTTCCTTGCCGCCATTGCCGATGATCGCGTTCCAGTAGCGGTCCGTCTCTTCCTGATTGTCCGTCGCGATCTGGAAGGAAAAGGCCTCGCTATGCCTGAACTCCGGGCCGCCGTTGAGACCGAGACAGGGAATTCCCAGAACGGTGAACTCCACCGTCAGCACATCGCCCTCCTTGCCGTTCGGATAGTCACCGGGCGCATAGTGAACAGCAGTTACTTTACTATCCGGAAAGGTGGCGGCGTAAAAGCGTGCCGCGTCATGCGCGTCCTTGTCGAACCAGAGGCAGATCGTGTTCTTTGGCTTCATATCCGTGTGCTCCTTGTGTTCGATCAGGGCGAACGCCGCGGCTTACGCGTCGGTCCGTTTGGTCGCCGCACGTCCTACCCCTCTGAACCATATCGCTGGTCTGCCGCGGCCAGTTCTACTTAGCCTCTACCCCGCGGCGGTGCTGATGCTTGGACACGTAGATGGCGTGGCCTATCCTCGGTGGCGACCAGGTACACGGGACCTGGGAGTCGGCCATGAATGCGGCTGTCTGGGCGTCCACGTCGGCCGCGAACTTCGTAGCCACGGACTCGCCTTTGTGCGGAGCAAAGGCGGTGATACGTACAAGGCGCGTCACTTTCGGATGGTTGCCGCTTCGGTGATAACTGCTGAGAATCGACTCCCCATCTTGCGCTGCAAGTTTCCGCTTGGTAACCGCCACAGCCGGCGCCGTCCACAAAGCCACCGTGAACCAAAACGACGCTCTTCATGCTCTCGCCCCTCATTCAGCATCAGACAGTGCGCGCTCGGCAGTTTTCGCCGAACCATGGCCGAAGTGTAGCACGAGCGAGTCCGTCAAAAGCGGCGCCTGGAGCAACGACCCGCAGTGGAACAAGTTGGCCGCGGGCTTCGGTGCTCGACATGATCGATTGCGGGTACAAAACTGTCTACCTTTCGCGGCGCGCCAGCGAACGATCTTGGACATCGCCTCCCGCCGCTCGCGTTCCACGATTTGTGGATTCGGCGGGTCCCACCGACGTTCGTCGTCGTAATGACTCGTTGGCGTCCAGCCCCGGGAACTGTCACGAGACCGGCGATTGAGTGCGTGGCTCCTGACGCGGCGCTGTTTTCGACTCCTTCGAACGCTGGACCTCGATATCGCGTAACTGTTCGAGGCGTTTCGACATTGTACGGCCGACCGCCTCTGCGCATAGCGTCTCTCTGATGAAAGTCCGGCCCGCTTGCGAGAGCTGTGCGCGCAACTCAGCGTTCGTCGCAATGGTCCGCAGATGACAGGCTGCCTGGTCGACATCTGGGTCTGCCCATTGGCTTGCGGGATCGTAGGGCGCGCAACCGGGCCCAACCGGGACCATCCGGTAGTCCACCAACAGTGAATTGTCCGGCCGCGTAAAATCGGTGTTGCCTGAATAATTGGTCACAACGACGGGCTTGCCCAAATGCATGGCCTCGGCAATCTGAAGGCCGAAGCCTTCCGAGCGATGCAACGACACGAAGCAATCGGCGCAGTTGAGGAGAGCATCCATCTCATCTCTCCTTAGGGTGGAATCGAAAATGCGCACGGAGCCGTTGGAGCACGCGTTCCTGAGCTTCTGAAGCGACTCGGAGTTCGCGCCTGCGTGATTCACTTGACCACCAGTTCGCAGCCCGAGTCCGGCCCGAACGCCTTCTGGAATGCCCGAATCGCCGCCACGGGGTTCTTCCGCTCCATCACGCTCAGGACATCGAATGCCGTCAGGAAAAGGAACCGGTCCGGCGCCAGGCCGAAGTGCCCCCTGCCCATGCCCGGGGGAGCCTGCGGCGCCACCGAATAGGGAACACGCAACGCCGGCCTTGAGATCGGCTGCTACTTTGCGCTGCTGTTCGTCGCCGGCCATCTGACTCACGAAACGCGCGACAGCGAGGGCGACCTGATGAATGGAATCAGGACCAATGCAGTGATGTTCGGCAAGAGGCGGAGCTTCCTGGGCGGCCAGATTCTCTTTACGATTGCGGACGTTCTGCTTGTGGTGTTGGCGCTGCGCGGCACAGTCCCGCGTCTTCTATCCGTGATCGCCCTACTTTGCCCGCTGCGTGTTTACTGGGGGGGGCGCACCTTGCGTGCAGGCCTTACCTTTAAGAGCATCCGCTGGCTTCAGCTGCGTTACCGCTCCCTATACGCAGTCATTGGGCTGATGATGCTCGCAGCGCTGGTGGGGGCACGATAGCCTTCATGGGCTCACGATACACACAATCCTCCGGGGACCGCCTCTTCGTGCTTTCATGTGTGCTGCCCGAGCCTCAGTTTACCCATGAATTCTTCTGACGCGTCCCAAAAAAAGCGTCCGCGACGATAGCCGGGGCATCTATCTTCTGTGATCACCGCCGCTGTCTTCGACACGAAGCCTTACGACCGGGAGTCACTGCGGCAGGCCTCGGCAAACCATGGTATCGAATGGCACTTTCTCGAGTTCCGTCTGACGCAAGACACCGCGTCCGCGGCGCAGAATGCCCGCGCCGTTTGCGTATTTGTCAATGACCAGTTGAACCGGCCTTGTCTGGAAGTGCTGGCAAGGCAAGGTGTCGAACTTGTGGCCCTTCGCTGTACCGGCTTCAACAACGTGGATATCGACTCCGCCAGGAAATTGAAGCTCAACGTCACGCGCGTCCCCGTCTATTCGCCGCATGCCGTAGCGGAACATGCGGTTGCGCTGCTGCTCACATTGAACCGGAAGATTCATCGCGCGTTCAACCGCGTGCGCGAGCTGAACTTTTCGCTCAACGGACTTGTGGGCTTCGACCTCTACGGCAAGACTGCCGGTCTCATCGGTACGGGTAAGATCGGGCGTGTCACCGGGCAGATTCTTCGCGGGTTTGGGATGAGAGTGCTCGCGTATGACCCTTTCCCTGACCACGCATGGGCAGCGCAGACCGGAGTTGAATATGCCGAAGCTGTCCCCGTGTTGCTGCGGAACAGCGACGTGATTTTGCTGCACACTCCGCTCACCCCGGAAACCAAGTACACCATCCGAGCAGACACGATCGAGATGATGAGGCCTGGCAGCATCCTCATCAATGTGAGTCGAGGGGCATTGGTAGACACGAGGGCATTGATCGACGCGCTGAAGTCCGGCCGCATCGCGGGGGTGGGGCTCGACGTCTATGAGGAAGAGGAAGGCATCTTTTTTGAGGACCTCTCCGGCGGGGTGCTTCATGACGATGAACTGGCGCGACTACTCACCTTTCCAAACGTGCTGATTACTTCACACCAGGCGTTCCTCACACGCGAAGCATTGACCGAAATCGCCCGCACCACTGTCGCCAACATCTCGGCGTTGGTGGGTCGAGAGCCATTCATCGATGGTTCGGTGGTGACCTAAACACACCGGCCTGATGATTGCCTAATGCCCGCTTGCGTCCAAGGTTCGTGCGACGGTGCTCCACGACGGCACCTTCACCGGTTTCACGCGCCACACGTGCTCGCAGTATTCTCGGATGGAGCGATCGGATGAGAACTTGCCCATGCGCGCCACGTTAAGGATTGCTTTGCGCGTCCAGGCCCGCTGGTCACGCCATAAGGCGCTGACTTGTTCCTGGCAGTCCACGTAAGCCTGGTAATCGGCCAGCACCAGGAACGGGTCTTCGTACAGCAAACGATCCAGGAGGGGCCGGAAGAGGCCGGAGTCGCCGCCGGCGAGGGCGCCCGATCCGATGAACTCCAGTATTTCCCGCAAGGAGGGATTCCTCTCGATGATCTCCTCGGGGCGGTATCCGCGCCGCTTCAGTTCCCAGACCTGCTCGACAGTCAACCCGAACAGGAAGAAGTTCTCCTCGCCAACTTCCTCGCGGATCTCCACGTTGGCGCCGTCGAGAGTGCCGATCGTGAGTGCGCCGTTGAGAGCAAACTTCATGTTGCCGGTGCCGCTGGCCTCCTTTCCGGCCATGGAGATTTGCTCGGACAAGTCCCCGGCAGGGTAGATATGCTGAGCGCTCTTCACGCTGAAATCCGGCAGGAAGACGACCCGGAGGCGATCACGGGTCTCAGGATCGTTGTTCACCGCCTCGGCGACCGCGGTGATGAGCCTGATGATGAGCTTGGCCATGAAGTAGCCGGGCGCCGCTTTGCCACTGAAGATGAACGTGCGCGGGGGTACGTAGGCTTCCGGGTCGCGCTTGAGGCGTAAGTAGAGAGCGAGGATGTAAAGGGCATTGAGGTGTTGGCGTTTGTACTCGTGAATGCGCTTGATCTGGATATCGAAGAGCGATTCGGGGTTCACGTCCACACCGGTTCGCAGTTTCAGGAACGCGGCGAGATCGCGTTTCGCCGCAAGCTTTACTTCGCGCCACAGGTGCTGAAATGCATCGTCGTCCGCCAGCAGCTCCAGCTTCCGAAGCTCATGAAGGTCGAACAACCACCGCTCCCCAATGTACTCGGAGATGAGGCTGGCGAGCGGACGATTACCCACTGCGACGAAGCGCCGGGGCGTTACGCCGTTGGTGACGTTGCAGAACTTCTCGGGCCACAACTCAGCGAAATCGTGCATCACCGTCCGCTTGAGCAGATCGGAATGCATCCGGGCGACACCGTTGACGCGATGGCTGCCGACAGTCGCGAGGTGGGCCATGCGCACGAACCGCTCGCCGGTTTCATCAATGAGCGACATCCGGGAAAGCCGCGCGCTGTCGTCTGGAAACGCCGCCCGAACTTCATCGAGAAAGCGGGCGTTAATTTCGTAGATGATCTCCAGGTGACGGGGCAGGAGTTGACCGATCATGTTGACCGGCCATTTTTCCAGCGCCTCAGGAAGGAGCGTGTGGTTGGTGTACGCGAACGTATTGCGGGTCACGTGCCAGGCAGTGTCCCAGTCCATTCCGTGTTCGTCGACCAGCAGGCGCATCAATTCGGCGACCGCGATAGCCGGGTGCGTGTCGTTGAGTTGTACCGCCCATTTCTCGTGGAACGTCTCCAACTGACGATCCCGCGCACGATGGAGTCGAATCATGTCCTGCAAAGAGCAGCTCACGAAGAAGTACTGTTGCTGCAAGCGCAGCGTCCTGCCTTGGATCAATTCGTCGTTCGGATAAAGCACCTTGCCGATGTTTTCCGACTCCACCTTGTCGGCAACTGCGCGGTAGTAGTCACCGTAATTAAACGCGGCAAAATCAAACGACTCCACGGCCTCGGCTTTCCAAAGACGGAGTGTGTTGCACGTGCCCACCCGATAACCCAGGATCGGCGTATCATAGGCCTCGCCCTTTACCTCCGTGTCGGGAAACCAGCGGACCCGATACCGTCCTTCTTCGTCTTGGCCCGCCTCGGTGCGGCCGCCGAACTTCACCTCGTAGTAGATCTCCGGCCTGACGATTTCCCAGGGGTTGCCGAAGCGTAACCACTTATCGGTAATCTCCACCTGCCAGCCGTTCTTGATCGCTTGCTCAAAGATGCCAAACTCGTAACGTATGCCGTAGCCGACGGCGGGCACGTCGAGGCAGGCGAGCGAATCCAGAAAGCAAGAGGCTAGCCGCCCCAAGCCACCATTGCCGAGGCCCGGCTCCTCCTCCTGCTCAATGACTTGATCAAGATCAAGCCCAAACGTGGAGAGAGCTTGCCGGGTCGGTTCAACGATCCCGAGGTTCAGGAGGTTGTTGGCCAGATGTGGGCCAGGCAGGAATTCCGCGGAGAGATACGCCACGACGCGCGCTTCCTGCTCACTGCGTGCTTCCATCGTCCGTACGCCTTGTTTGTGTACGCGGTCCCGGACCGTGAGCGCCAGCGCCGTGTAAATATCGTTCGGAGTTGCCGCCATTGGTACGTGCCCGAGGCTGCAAAGGAGATTGTCGAGAAACGATTGCCTGAGGTCGTCAACGCTCGTGCCGGTTCGGACACCCACACCGGGTGAGAGTTCACACGATCGTAGGCGGAGAGATTGCGTTGTCTGCGTCATAGTATGTCTCTGTTAGTGAAACCGTACACGGCGGCCCCTCGGCGTGTGCCCGCATCATCTCGACGTTCCAGGCGCAAACGACGTTTCATCGCGCGGCTTCGGATCACCGCCCCGTTGAAAATCACCGTTACCCGGGACCGGCCACGGGCGACGCATGCGTCGCCCCTACAGGACGCACCCTGTAGG